>CAINWP010000214.1 GCA_903854475.1 uncultured Verrucomicrobiota bacterium | reverse complement strand
GATTTGGTCCCCGCCGCCGTAGCGGGGCTCGTCCGATCCGTGCAGTGCCTCTGCCAGGTCTCATGTCTCTGCGCGACCTCCGCGTCGATGTCGTCGGATAAACCTCTCCTTCAAAAGGAATGCGGAGACTTGAGAGGCGTTCGGCAAACCAAGGAACGCGGCGGACCATGACTCACTGGAACATCCTGTTACCCCGCGGGAATCGCCGTTTTTATTAATTTCTCTAGACTAGTATGCTAAAACGAGGAGTGGGATTTTCACTCCCCGTCTGCTGGGTACGCCCGGCAGAGCGCACTCTCCATTGTGTTGAAGTCCTGAGCAGTCCTAACAGGGGGAACTGCATAACTCCACGCCAACTGATCCGTCGCGTCAGGTGGCAATCAACGCCAAAGCAGCTTCGGCCATCTTGGGCCCTGTCATGCCGTGTTTGATGTAGAGTTCTTCTGCCAAGTAAGCGCTTTGGCCGAATTCACCGTGGATGCCCAGACTCGTGACCCGATGGCTAATGCCCGTGCGGCTTAGGGCGTGACTCACTTGTGCCCCCATACCGCCGACAATCTGATGGTCTTCAATGGTGACCAGGCGACCACCGCACCGGAGGACCGCTGCACCGATGGTTTCGATGTCCACTTGGTTGATGAAGGGGTTGTTGATGACCGTGGCCGTTTTGCCCTGGGCGCGGAGCAACTTGGCGGCCTCCAGGCACTTGCTGAACAGCACGCCACTGCCGACGAGCACGACGTCTGACCCATCCTCGATAACCTGCGCCTTGCCCCAGGTATAGGTGGCTCCAGGGACCCATTCGACCGGGTAGTTTTCGCGTCCAACAAAGAATATCACGCTCTCTCCATCACGGCCGGCTACGCGCTCGTCTCCGATGCGGCGGATGGCGGCGTCCATGAACGCTTCGGCTTCCTTGGCGCAGCTGGGTGCAACCACGGTGGTGTGCGGGATTGAGCTGACGGCTGCCAAATAGGTGGTTGCCTGATGACTCGCACCGTCGGCTGCATCCTGAAAGCCAATGTGGGAAAACATGGCGATGACCGGGGCTTGGGAAAGGGCCGCCATGGTCAAAGGAAGGTTTCCTTTGGTGACTCCAAACTGTCCAAACGTGTCTACAATGGGGATGAAGCCCACCTTTGAAAGACCCGCCGCAACGCTAATCATGTTGGACTCGGCGATGCCGACCTCAATGAAACGTCCGGTGGCCTTCTGAAAGTTGCTGATACCTGTGGATCCTTGGACATCAGAACTCACCGAATAGACCGGATAGCCGGCCTGAGCCGCCAGAATGGCTCCGGCCGCTAAACCCGCCTGAACTTTGTCTTTTTTGACGGCCGGGGCCGCTGTGGCCGGAGCAGGGGCCGCCGCGGCAGCTGCGGCTTTGGCGGTCTTCTCAGATTCCTTCTTTTCCCAGTCGCTGCGGAGTGCCTGCCCCCAGGCCAGCAAATCAGACGGAGCCGTGTCGCCTTGGTAAATCTCGGTGAGCCAGTCGAGGATTTTCTCGCCACTGACTAGGGGGAATCCGTGTCCACCGGCGGCATTCTGCTCGGTGGCTTTGATGCCGTATCCTTTGATGGTTTTAAGCCAGATGCATACCGGCTTCTCCGGGTGTGCGTCCGCGTCCGCGATCGCCTGCTCAATGGCGGTGTAGACCAGCTGGAGGTCATGCCCCTTCTCAATTTTTCGAACATCCCAACCCAGCGGAGCCATGGCTTCGAAGGAGGGTTGCATGGAAAACGAATCGGCCGTGATGCGTCCCGACAGCTTGGTGTCGTTGTCGGAAATGATCATCACGAAGGGATTGACTCGCCCTTTGGCCGCCAAACCCGGGATGGCCGCAAAGGCCTCTTTGGCTTCACCCTCCATGGAGGCTCCGTCGGACATTAGGAGCACAGTGATTCGCTTGTTTCCAGCGAGCTTGTCTCCGATGGCCAAACCTTGGGCCTGACCAATGGAGGAACCCAACGGTCCGTTGGACAAGAGAACCCCCTCGGGGTTGATATGCGATTCGCCGTGGCCGGTCAGCTTGGATTGAATGCTCCGGAAACCCTTCAGGGTCTCGGGAGTCATTCCGTCAAAACCATAATTGGCCCGGATGGCATAAATACCGTTCTCCGCATGCCCGGCGTCGTTGACGAAGTTGTAGGATTCGTGCCAGGGGCGATCTGAGGCCGCAAAGAGCACACCATGGACGGCTGAGCTGACCTCTGCGAACGCCGCCGGTCCACCCCAGTGGCAGGCTGCACCGCCCACAACGGCATGAACATCCATGAGTGCGACCAAAGCCCGTGTCGCTCGAGGATCGGCAAGGGTGACAGTTTTTCCGGATCGATCCTGGACCTGAGCAGTGTAACGGGGTAGTCCCGGAGTTGGTGCCAGACGGGATTTCAGGATCTGAGGGCGGAGTGAAGGCAGCTCAACTTGAGCGACAACGGACGTATCAGCGGCCATAAATTCGGTTGAAAATCGATATCAGTGGGCGGGGGGAGTCCCGCAAACATTTGAAAAGGCTACGGGGGGAAACTGAAATGGGAAGGCACTTTTTGTCCTTCTGACCTTTGGTAGCCTAATGGGTTGCAATACAGAGATCCCACAAAGAGCTTTTTCCCATTAGCTGTGTCGGCCATGATTTCGGGCATGTCAGGTCTCATCGCCATCGTGGGCCGTCCCAACGTCGGCAAGTCCGCGCTCTTCAATCGAATCGTCGGTCGCCGCATCGCCATTGTTCATGATCAACCCGGTGTCACTCGTGACCGTGTGATGGCCGAGGCCGAATGGCACGGTCGCCCTTACACGCTGGTGGACACGGGCGGTATCGGGTTGTTGCGCCGTGAAAAAGCCGCTGATGTGATCACCGCTGCCGCATTGCAGCAGGTCGACTTGGCCATCGATGCAGCAGACGTGATTCTGTTGGTGGTCAATGTTCAGGAGGGCATCGTTCCTTTGGACCAGGAGGTGGCCAAGAAGCTGCGAACGATCCAGAAGCCTGTCTTGGTGGTGGTGAACAAGTCGGACAACTATCAGGCAACCGCGGGCGCAACAGAGTTTTCAGCGCTGGGTTTCGAGCGAATCTATGCGGTCACCGCGATTCATGGGAATGGTATCGAGGACCTGATGGATGCGGCCGTCGGTTTTCTGCCCCAGTGGAGCGCGGCCACAAAACCGGCTGAAACCGATGAGGTCAATGCGGACGGGGATGCCGTGACACCTGAGGAAGGAGAGGAGGGCGAAGCCTTGCCGCGTCGCCGGCCCGACGGTCCGAAGCGCTTGGCTATCGTTGGCCGCCCGAATGTCGGCAAGTCTTCCATCATCAACCGGGTGACCGGATCCGATCGGGTTATCGTCAGCGAAATTCCCGGGACTACCCGCGATGCGGTGGATGTTCCCTTCGAGGTGGTGACCGAGGCCGGTCGCGAACAGTACGTCCTTGTGGACACTGCCGGTGTCCGAAAAGCACGACGCATCGACAACAGCATCGAATACTTTTCTGTTGAACGAACCAAGGGCGCCATCGCTCGCTGCGATATCGCCGTGCTGGTGATCGACGCGATGAGCGGAATTACCGAACAGGACAAAAAGATTGCCGACGTGATTGTCGAGCAGCGACGCGCCTGCATCGTGGTGGTCAATAAGTGGGATCTTGTGGCCGAGGACGTGCGGAAAGCGCGCGAACAAGAGATCGAGGTTCGTCAGGGTAATAACCGAGACCGCGACGATCGGAAGAAGCGGTTGACCACCCTATCGGAGTTCGGTCAGTGGGTTCAGGATCGACTCTTCTTCCTCGATTACGCTCCAGTGATCTTTACCTCCGCCAAGGATGGGTTCCAACTGGACCGTCTGTTGGAGGCTGTACGATACGTCGCCAGCCAGTTGAAGCAGAAGGTCCCCACGGCCATTCTGAACCGTACTCTCAATGACTCCATTGAACGCCGACAACCGGTCAGCGACATGGGACATCGGCTAAAATTCTACTACGCGACTCAGGTGCGGCAGGCACCTCCGACCTTCCTGCTCTTCGTGAACCGGAACGAATTGTTCAGTTCTCAGTACATGAAGTACCTCACGGGCGAGATGCGGAAGGCCTTTGGTTTCGAGGGCTGCCCCATCGTGTTAGTGCCCAAGCCGCGTCCGAAAACCATCGATTCGGTCCGGAGATTCCGCAAACAGCCCTTTGCTCACAAACGCGAGGGCGGTGAGCGGCAGTTGTCGCCGCTGGCAGAACGTGCGGTGGCCCGCAAGGCGGCCCGGTCGGAGAACCCAGCCGCTGGCAGGGGTGGGCCAAGGTCGTCCAGCCGGCCAGGAACTAAACCAGCGTCTTCGAGTTTCAAGACAGCAAAACCCGGAAGGCCGGAGTCAACGGCCGTGAACACAAGGGCCGAGAGCTCATCGAGCCGTTTCGACAAGGCACCCGGCGCTCGCCCGCTCAAGAGTGAGGGCTGGAAGAGCGAGAGCCTTAAGCCTACCGGTCGTAAGCCCGCCGAGGGCCGTCCCTCAGCCGAGCGTCGTAAGTCTGCCGAAGGTCGGGCTCCCACCGAGGGTCGTAGGTCCGCCGAAGGTCGGGCTCCTACCGGAGGTCGTAGGTCCGGCGAAGGTCGAGCTCCCACCGGGGGGCTTAAGCCTACCGGTCGTAAGTCCGCCGAGGGCCGTCCATCAGCCGAGCGTCGTAAGTCCGCCGAAGGTCGGGCTCCCACCGCGGGCCGTCGGTCCGCCGAGAGTCGTACACCTACCGAAGGCCGAGCGCCCACCGCGGGCCGTAAGCCCACTGAGCGGAAAACAGGTGTGCGGAAACCGACAGGACGAGACACCGCGGATCGAAAGCCCGCGGGTCGAGGGCGCACATCGCGGCGGTAAACGGGAAACTGCATGTCGCTCAGCCAAGGGCTTAGAATATGCCTCTGGCTGAGCGGTACGGTGCCGAATGCCGAGCCGAAAGGTCTCGGTCCGGATATTTTAGAGCTGAAGTTTGGGCCAATGCACTAGTGCCATTCGGCTGGGCCAACAGGGGGAGCGGCCATTCGACTGGGCCAAACAGGGGGGTAGACCCCGTTAAAGCCCCCCCCCTTTTCTGATCGATCCTTGACTGATTCCTAATGCGGGATCGCTCAGACCAGCCCCTCAGGCGGCCCGACGGCCCGACATCATAAAGTCGAGGTAAGTGCTCAGGCGGGACTTCATTTCGAGGCGGGAGATAATCGCGTCGATCATGCCGTGTTTCATGAGGAACTCGGCCGTCTGGAAGTCCGGAGGCAGTTCTGACTGGGTAGTGGCCTCGACCACGCGTCGGCCGGCAAAACCAATAGTAGCTCCCGGTTCTGCTACGATGAGGTCTCCAACACTGGCGTAGCTGGCCATGACGCCGGCGGTGGTGGGATCCGTCAGAACACTAATGTAAGGCAACCGCTGTTTAGCGAGGTAGGCGAGGGCTCCGCAGGTCTTGGCCATCTGCATCAGACTGAACATGCCCTCATACATGCGAGCTCCACCGCTGGTGGAAACGATGATCAGGGGAATACCTCGATCGGTCGCGGTCTCGATCAGTCGGGTGAGCTTTTCTCCCACCACCGAGCCCATAGAGCCGCCGAGGAATTGAAAATCCATAACCCCCAGAGCCACCCGGTGCGTGCCGAGCATGCCGACACCGGTGACCACGGCGTCTTTAAGCATGGACATCTTTTTTCGATAGGCGGCCAGCTTGGCCTCGTAACTGGCTGCTCCCGTGAACTTGAGGATGTCCACGCTTTCCATTGAAGCGTCCATTTCCTCGAAGGAACACGTTTCCACCATGGAATGGATGCGCTCTCGGGAACCGATCTTGAAGTGGTAGCTGCACTTCGGACAGACCTTAAGATTGTCGTCTAGATCCTTGTCGTAAATCAAACCCTCACATTTAGGGCACTTGCTCCACAAACCCTCGGGAATATCCCGTTTCTTGGACTTGGAGGTCAGCTTGGGCTTGGTGAGGAATGCGGTGTCAGCAGCATCGTGGGTCGGCGGGGTGACTGCGGGCTCGACGGGATCGACGCCGATCGCCTTTTTGCGGATGACTTTGGTGGCCATGAACGGGGAAACGCTCCTCAGGGAGGCGTTACTTCGGGGGATTTCCTATCACCGACTTGTGTGGAAAGCCAGCGCGAGTAACACCCGACTGATGGGGGGGCGAAACTTCAGCGCGCTCGTGTAAGACCCGGGGCCGACTTACACGGCGCCTTCGAGTCCCTGGGCGAGGGTGGCTGCCGTATTTTTCTGAGGTCACGTATTTATTTGGAGCGACCATCGGCCTTATCGTTCCGGTAGCGGTCGTGGGGGAGTGTTCGAAAAACCATGGCTGCCATCCATTGATGAACCCTCTTTTTAAGGTCAACGGCCTGATAGTCTTGCTCGGAGCCGTCGCCGCATGGGCAGCCACTCCAGAATGGCCCGAATGGCGTGGGCCAGGCGGGCAGGGGCATGCCGCTATGAAAGCCCATCCGCCGACCCGATGGAGCGAGACCGAAGGCGTCGTTTGGAAGACCGCGATTCCAGGTCGCGGTTGGTCCTCCCCGGTGATTGATGGGAACCAAATTTGGCTCACGACGGCTCACGAGACGGCGGCCAAAGCCGAGGACGTAAAGCGGCGCCTGAGCGCCAACACCGCAGACCAACCGTTAGTCCTTCTGCAAAAAGTTGATTTGCATGCCCTTTGCGTGGACCGCAACACGGGTAAACTTTTGAGGGATGTCCGCCTGTTTTCCGTGCAGGAGCCTCAATGGGTTCACGAGCTCAACAGTTATGCTTCGCCCACTCCGGTCTTGGAATCGGGCCGCGCCTATTTTCACTTCGGCACCTTCGGTACGGCCTGTTTGGACACCCGCTCCGGAAAGATTCTCTGGACCAACACCAGCCTTCATATCATGCACGAGAACGGGCCCGGCAGTTCTCCAATTTTGTGGAAGAACCGGTTGATCTTTCACCTCGATGGCAGCGACAGCCAATCGGTCGTGGCGCTAGACACGGCAACCGGTCGGTTGGTCTGGCAGACGCCTCGTTCCGGGGAATTGGCCGACAATCCGCAACTCAAGAAATCCTACGCTACGCCGGCCATCGTAAAGCTGGGAGGACGTGATCAATTCATCTCCCAGGGAGCCGATTGGCTGTATGGCTACGATCCAGCGACGGGGCGCGAACTCTGGAAGGTCCGCTATGGGCAATTGGGTTTCTCTCTCTCGTCACGGGCCGTCTTTGGCGGCGGCACGATGTACCTCAGCACGGGCTTCATGAAGCCGGAGATTCACGCCATCCAACTGGACGCCCAGCCCCAGCCGGTTCACCGGTGGAAGTATTCGAAGGGAGCTCCGACCATGCCCTCGCTCTTGCTGGTGGGAGAGGAATTGTACTTTGTGTCGGACTCCGGAGGCTTCTTCACCTGCCTCGATGCTCGCACCGGGGCCGAGCAGTTTCGGGAACGCTTGGGCGGCAATCACAACGCCTCGCCGCTGTATGCTGGAGGTCAAATCTATCTGCCCAGTCGAGAAGGCAGCGTGATGGTTATCGAGCCTGGGCGACAATTTCATCCCGTCGCTACGAACACAGTGGCTGGCAAGATCATGGCCACACCCGCGGTGGTTGGGCGGTCGATCTTCATTCGGACCGACCATTCTCTGTACCGGATCGAATCCGCCAACCGATGAATCCGATGGAACCCTCAGGACACTCGGGTGGCCCATCAGACGGCCAATGTTCCAAGGTCCAACCCTCAGGCCAGGCTAAGGTCATCGCCGACACCCGTCTCTGGTTAGAACGGGCCGTGATCGGCTTGAATCTTTGTCCGTTCGCCCGGGCAGAATACGTTCGGAATCGGATCGCCTTTCGAGTCACAGAGGCGGTGACGCCGGAAGCCCTCTTGGGTGAATTGGAGGCAGCCCTACTCGAGTTGCTGGCCACCGAGCCTTCGAAGATAGAGACCACCTTGCTCATTCACCCGCGCGTGCTTCAGGAGTTTCTCGACTACAACGAGTTTCTGGGTGAGGCCGATGCGCTGCTCTCCCGAATGAACCTGGAGGGAGTCTTTCAAATCGCCAGCTTCCACCCCCGATATCAATTCGCCGGTGAAGATCCTAGCGACATGAGTCATTTCACCAACCGCTCACCCTTTCCGATGCTTCACCTTTTGCGAGAGGCCTCCGTCGAACGGGCCGTGAGCAGTGGCGAGGACGCTGCGACCATCGTGGCCCGGAACTTGGAGACCGTGCGCGGCCTTGGTTCAGAGGGGTGGAAACGACTCGGATTGGCCAATACTTCGGACGGCCACTGACTACGGATGAAAAAACTCAGTCAGAGTGCCTGAGTCAGCTTTGTTAGGGGGATCTAGTCCATCGGGCCCAGTCCGTCTTGGGCCAATGTTGGGCTTTCCAAATAGAGCTTGCCCGGTATGTTGCCCGCTCCCGTAGCGGAGAAGGATCGGACTCAAAAAGGTTCGACCGCTTCCCTTCGGTTCTGCACCACGATGGACCCCGCACACATTCGAAATTTCAGTATCATCGCCCACATCGACCACGGGAAGACCACCCTGTCGGACCGATTGCTCCAGACGACGGGGACTGTCGAAGATCGGACGCTCCAAGCACAGCACTTGGATGCGATGGACTTGGAGAAGGAGCGGGGCATCACCATCAAGGCACATCCGGTTACGATGTACTACGTGGCCAAAAATGGAGAACGCTATGAGTTGAATCTGATCGACACTCCTGGACATGTCGACTTTGCCTACGAGGTCAGCCGTTCCCTGAGTGCCTGCGAAGGAGCTCTGGTCATCATCGATGCGGCCCAAGGCGTGGAAGCTCAGACTGTGGCCAATGTGCATCTGGCCATGAAGCAGGGCCTGACGATCATCCCGATCATTAACAAGATCGATCTGCCGCATGCGAATATTCCGATGGCCAAGCAGCAGTTGGAGGAGATTTTGGCCATTCCTGCTGAGGACGCCATCTTAGCCAGTGCCAAGGAAGGCATTGGTATTTTAGACATTCTGGAAGCAATCGTTCATCGTTTGCCTGCTCCGAAGGCAACCGAGGCAAAATCGTTCCAGGCGTTGATTTTCGACAGCTACTTCGACACTTACAAAGGTGTGGTGATTCTGGTCCGAGTGACCAACGGGACCCTGAAGCCGGGCATGATGGTCAAGTTGCTGCACTCGGGGCGGACAGTGGAGATCAAGGAGGTCGGATCCTTCAATCCCAAGCCTTACACCCGCGATGAATTGACGGTGGGCGAGACAGGCTACATCACGGCCAATATTAAGACCCCGCGCGAAGTGAAGGTGGGTGATACCATCACCGATCCGCGCAATCCGTCGACCGAACTCCCCGGCTTCCAGGAGATTCATCCGATGGTCTTCTCGGGCATTTACCCGATTAACACGGCCGACTACGAGGGGCTCAAGGTCAGCATCGCCAAGCTGCAGTTGAACGACTCAGCCCTGACCTACCAGACTGAGAGCTCGGCGGCGTTGGGTTTCGGACTTCGGTGCGGTTTCCTCGGACTTCTCCACATGGAGATCGTGCAAGAACGCCTCCGCCGCGAGTTCGACATGGATATCATCGCGACCTACCCGAGCGTGGTGTATCAGGTCCACATGACCGATGGGACGGTTAAGCAGGTGGACAATCCCGCCTTCATGCCCGACGTCACTTACATCGAGACCGTCATGGAGCCCATCGTGAAGGCGTTTGTGATCACTCCGGGTGAGAACCTAGGCGACATCATGGGGCTGATTTCCGAGAAGCGTGGGTTCATCAAGAACACCGAAACCCTCGACACGCGGCGGGTGATGCTGACCTGCCGGATCCCGATGAACGAAATCCTCATCGACTTCCACGACCGCATCAAATCCATCACCCGAGGCTACGGGTCAATGGATTATGAACCGGATGGATTGGAAGCCAGCGACATGGTGAAACTGGACATGATGGTTAACGGCGAGGTGATGGAAGCCTTCTCCAGTCTGGTTCATCGATCCAAGGCCGAGGCCCGGGGGCGCAATTTGGCGGCCAAGCTCAAGGACGTCATTCCTAGGCAGCAGTTCCAGATCGCCATCCAGGCAGCCATTGGCAGCAAAATCGTTTCTCGTGAGTCCATTAGCGCCATGCGCAAGGACGTGACGGCCAAGTGCTATGGCGGCGACATCAGCCGTAAGCGTAAGCTTCTGGAGAAGCAGCGCGAGGGCAAGAAGCGCATGAAGTCCGTGGGTTCAGTGGACATCCCGCAGGAGGCCTTTATCGAGGTGCTCAAGACCAACTAAGGCGGTTCGGATCCCATGAAGGTGCAACCTCGGATTTCTCAAAAGAGACGGGGTGGGTCTTGGCAAAGCTCCGGGCAGGCGTTGGGCGTAACGCTCATCGAGTTGCTGTGTGTGTCATGGGGATCATCGGCATTCTGATGTCGATGATGGCCCCGGCGGCCCTCAAAGCCTTGAAGAAGGCCCGCCAATTGAGTGGCGAAATCGAAGCGCCTGCGTTTCAGGAGGAAATTCAGCGCAAGTACACCCCTTACCGGTTGGCCAATCCTCAGCACCCCATGCTGGATCGGAATGAGTTCATTGCGGCCTGCGGTCTCAGTTCCAAGGCGGCTGCTTGGTTGAAGAGCAGTGAGGTACAGTTCTTTGCCTTCAGCGGCGCTTCGGCCCCGAGCACCGTGGTGATCAAGCAGAGGCTGAAAGTCATCCCCAACCGACCAACAGTTGCAGCCTATAGCGTGATGGATTTGCTGTTGCCTGAGCCTCAGTAAGGCACAGCTCAGTAGGTGCGCCTATACCGCTGTTGGCGACGGGTCGTTTGCAGCAAAGTAGACCCACAAAAAAGAGGCAGCAGCGTAAAACCGTCGCTGCGCCCCTTCTTTGGATTCCGTCTTTAGATCGTCAGACCGATTTAGGCGAAGTCGTATACCGTGACCTTCTGCCACAGAGCGCGGCAATGTTCGACGAACTTCAAATGTTCCGGATGAATCTGGTACTCATCCTGGGCCTGCTTGCTAGGGAAGATCAGGTTCAAGGCCACCTGATAAGATTGATCCACCACGGGACGGGGGCTACCCACCATCCGGCCCATGTGAAATTGGATCACGCCCGGGATCGGCTTCAGGTACTTCTCGCCTCCGGCAATGAGTTCATCGGCGGCTGTGGGGTTGGCGGGGTCGGTCCAGAAAATGACGACGTGCGAAAACTGGCTTGAAGGTGTGCTCATGGTGTTGAAAATAAAACGATCACATTCGGCTGAACCCCGGAGACCGAAATCCCTGAGGCGTGCCGTGGGTGAATGCTGGTCTCAGGCAACCCTCGATGCCAAGAAAATGGTCGCAGGCCTATTTGCTCGTCGGCTGGGCGAAGGCGGCCGATTCACGGGCGGCGCGGGTTTCCAATCCGGGTTTCTGGAGAAAACCGCAGTCGCGGAACCATTCGATGAAGCGGTCCTGCCATTTGCCGAAAGGGATGCCATTGCGATCAGCAAGGCCTGCCGACATTCGGGAACCGTCCGGAAGGGCTTCGCCCGGATGACGACCATGGCCATACAAGTGCATCTCTACATTGGGAACACCGGCCCTGAGCATGGCTTCGTAGTATTCTAGGGCCCAGATGGCGTGGCCGCGGTCTCCTGAGCCCGGGCAGGTCACAAACGCGGGCGGAACGTTTCTGGGGATTTCGGGATGCGCCCCGCGGGCAAAGGGGGAAGGGCCGGGATAGACCAGTACAGTGAAGTCGGGGCGCGCGGAGATGTTGCCAAACACCCCATTGGTCTGGGTGCGATCGAATTCCGGGTAGAACAGGGCGGCGGGCGCCGACAGTTCGGCCCCTGCAGAGAAGCCCATGATACCGATGCGTTTGGGGTCGATGTTCCAACGCGCCGCGTGGGCTCGGACCAACCGAATCGCCTGAAGGGCGTCATTCACCGCGTGCTTCTGGACATCGTAGCCGTCGGCCCGCAGGCGGTTGCGCAAGATAATGGTGCTGACCCCGTATTGGTGAAAATAGGGCACGAAGTCTGCACTTTCTGATCCCACGTTCAGCGTCCGATGCCCTCCTCCCGCGGCCAGGATCACGGCCGCACCGGTATTGAGTCCCCCCTCGACCGTGTGCACCTCGATGGAAGGGTTGTGGATGTTGGTGATCCAGCTAATCCGCCCGGCCACCGACTTGCTCAAGTTGTAGTGCTCGGCCTCGCGAACCCGGCTGGCGTTGAGTTGCGCAGAATCCGGTGGGTACAGTGGAATAACAATTCCGCCTTGGACGATGGGTTGTGGGGAATAGGGCTCCGCGTTGGTGGGCCCAGGGCGGGGGACGCTCAACGGGGCTGGCACCTCAACGGATTGAGACACTCCAACTGGAGCGTACCCAAGGCAAACCGAGATCAGAATGCTGCTCCATTGACGCAGGAAGGATTGGGAACTCATGGCCGAGGGTTTGAGGATGATAGGTTGGCCGGCAGCGTTCAATGGCAGTGATCCGCCCGATGATGCTTCAGGAATTCAACATTATCGGCTCGGGCTTTGTGAGCGCTGCAGCGGGTGATGATCGTCTCCCAATCGGGCCATCAAATCGGGGCGGAGATTCAGGGTGAAGAGGGCGTCACCAAGCGATAGAGATGAGGTTCCCCCGTCGGTGCCAGTGGAACAAAGATCTGGGAGTTGCGGTCGCCTATTTCGGCCGAAAAGTCGGAGTGACGCCTCCAGGAGGCAGGGTTGATCTCGGAGCTTTCAAGGAGCGTGTAGGATCGCCCGGCCTTGGCATCCCAGTGCAGCTTCAATTGGTCACCGGCCCAGCCATATTGAAGGCGTAGAACGCTTTGACGATCTCTGGGGTCGGTGCCGGCGAGGAATTCATCGCGGTTCGTTTGACCGTCATTATCAGCATCCAACAGTCGATCATCACTGGATGGGTCCAGACCGAACCGGCGCTCCCAGGCGTCAGGCATTTGGTCCTGATCGACATTCAGGCCTCCGTCCGGGGCGGTACTCGTGAGGACCCACTCGGTGTTGATAATCAGGGCCCCGCTGAAGTCATAGCCCCGCAACCGAACCGTGTTTTGACCCAGACGCAAAGTAGGGGTGGCCTGCCAGGTGGTGGAGTTGATCCAGCGCACGCGATTGGTGTCCTCAGGGCCTTCCACGATGAGTTCCTTGAGATCGATCCAGGCGTTGCCTTGCAGGACTCCGGTGGAGGTCGTGAACAGCGCCACGTTGGTGGATGGGTTGGTCACGCGGAACGGAACCGATGCCGGCAGTTTGGTGCGGACGTAGGCCGAGCGCTGCTCCACATAGCCTCGAATACCACCGAAATTCTGACCGGCCAAGGCTCCGAAATGATCGATCCAAGGGCCCAGATACTGGAGGTTGTAGGTCGTGGTGACCATGTCGAGTAAATGAGCCTGATAGCGACGCTGATTCGCGGGCAGGTTAAACAGGCGTGCGAGGTTGCCCGTGGTGCGATTGAGAGGGGAATTCACCGCCGCGCCGAAGTTGAAATCCATGTCCCAGAGAAAGGGCAGGGCGCGCCCGTCGCTGGGTCTGAAATAAATCATGAAGTTGTGCGGATTGTCGAAGGGGTAGGTGTCCACCAATCCAAAGAGCGATTGAAAGGCGACGGCCCGCAGCCAAGTGTCCACATCCATGAGACGCTCCGACTCCTGCTCCAAGGCGGAACCGCTGAGGGACAGCGCTTTGGCCAGGGCCATGAGGGGTTCGTGACGGCTGGTGGAGCGGTTGTTTTCTGGGAGGAAGAACCATCGATAGACCTCCGGATCGTTGCCCAGGTTGGTGATGTCCACGCCTGTCACCTCGTCAGGTTGGGGGCGTTTGATCGATTCTCGGCCGCCGGTGACCGTGGTGGTGGGGTAATAAACCAGCTCCAGTTTGAACTCGTTGCCGTCAGATCCGTTTTCAAATTGGGAGTCCAGAAATACGTCGCCGTATTTAGCCAAAATTAATAGGCCCGTGCCGGTCAGGTCCGTCCGCGGCGGAATGACATGGACCAAGTCATCATACATTCCCGGGAGCCCACCGGCGTGCTGAAGGGCGTGCTTGAGGACGATCTCGTCTTGGTCTCCACCCACACCGGTATAGCCTCCGGACCGGTCGATAGAGATCCCGGAATGGACTCCACGGAACAGGTGGTCTGGGGGGAATCTTAAGGTAAATCCGACTCGGCTGGCCTCCAGTCGCCCTCGCTGGCTGCCCTGCAAGTGGACGCCCACATCATAAAAGATTTCCTTCTCATCGTGGATCACCGTGGCCCCCAGAAACTCGTTACTCATGACATTGGTCTCCGCATGAAGAAGCGCCAGGTCGGAGGGCGTCATGAGCAGGCGGAGGTTGTGCAGGGATCCGAGTCGCTCCCGCCCATCGGCCACGCCCACTAGGGCCCGCGACTGGGGGCCGGATGCGGGGAACCAGGCAGTTACTCCTCGGCCGTCAGTGGCCTCAAAGTAAAACTGCAGGGTCGAACCCGCAGGCTGCCCGGCAATCGTGGCGCTGAGCCGGCCTGTACTGTCCGACGAGACCGCCTTGGACTGCCAGGCGGCCCCATTGACCGCCCAGAAGAGGCGCCCGCTGGCGACACCATCCGGGTCCGAGGCGACAACCGTGACCGTCACCGCCTGACCAGCAGCAGGAACGGCCGGTGAGTGACTCAGGGATTCGAAGGTGGGACCGAGGTTAGCCACCTTCCGGGAATTAGGTGAACCGGGGGTTCCAGCCCGAGTGGGCCGGGGCAACTCCGTGGTCTTGGCTACGCGGTTGAAGTAGAGCCGAGTGTTGAGCCGTGGGCATCCCTTCAGAAAGCGGGCACGGAACGACACTTCGTACTCGCGCCCATTCACCACCGATTTGTTATTGGCCAGGGTGGTTTCGATGTGGTTGTGCATGTGCTCGGTGGGACCGGTTGCTACCAGGTGCAGCACATGATTTCCTGGCAGAGTGGGGTCTTCGATGACCCGGCTGAGACGATGGGTTCCGAGGCAGCGCCAAGAAGTGATTCCCAGTTCAAAGTCACCATTCTTGAGCAATGAAATGGCCGTGGCCGTACCCGGCGATTCGATGACCTGCAAGTCGTCAATGAGGCATTCGCCCGCATCGAGCAGGCCAATCACCCATTCGTTCCAGAGCGTAGGTCCAGGTGCGGAAACCGCCCGTGCCCGGTAGGTATGGCGAACCCATTCCGAGCGGCTAGATTCGTCGCTCGCGGCCCACGCCTCAGGCGAGGCGTTGTCAGCCTCGGCGTCCCGCAATTCGAGGCTGGAGCCGGCTCCCTCGGCCTCCTCCGGCCAACGGCCAGAATCGGAATACTCCACGGTGTCCGCGGGATTGCCGTCCGCATCGACCAGCACCAGTCGCTCTCCGGAGTTGGAGAGTTTTCCTTCGAAGGGACCGAGGACCTGGATGCCCGGATTTTCAGAGCGAAGGAGGCCTGGGTTTTCAGCGACTAGCAACAGTTGTCCGGCCTTCAATGTCGTGCCGGCGGGGAATCGGAAGCTGATGCCTTCGGCGAAAGTCCAACCCGACAGGTCGATATCGGAGGCGCTGCGGTTGAGGAGCTCCATCCAGCTGCCAGAAACCGATCCGTCGGGCGGGTGATAGAGGAGTTCGTTGAGGACGACCTCGCGGTGGAGACGCACCTCGTTGGTCTGTCCCGGACTCAGCGCCGATGGGAATCGCCAGGGGCCAGTGCCATCGGGATGGCGAGCCTGGGCTCGGGATCCGATCACTACGGCATCCAGCACGCTCTCATCGTTCGTGGATTCCAAGACGAGGTGGTCGCCCCGCTCCGGTCGGAAGCCCAACTGGGACGATGCCACCGAACGAACTCCGCCGGAGGGCAGGATTGTGCCGTTCGGAAAGGTGTAGGCTCCCGCTGAGCGTCCGGTGGAGGTGATCCGGAGGCCATCGAGGCTCAGGGCTTCCAGGCGGGTATTGGCGATTTCGACAAAAAACCCGAGGCCAGGCGCGCTCACCTCATTGAATTGGAGCCCGATCCGCGAGGAGTCCACCATCTCTAGCACGGCGAGTTCTGCCTCAAACCATAGGTCCGTAATTCCATCGGTGGCCTGATGCAGCTCCACAGCTAAAATATTGGTGCCCGTTCGCAGGCTGCCGGGTGGCAGAGAAATCTCGATGGGTGACGGGATTCCCGGCTGGGAAGCCAGAGCGGGCGTATCGGATTTCAGTGTGCCGGCCGGCAGGTTACCTCGGTGGATCTCCCGGCCATTCAGGTAGAAGGCTGCCCCATCATCGTAAGTGGTTCGGAGTTTCAGTCGCGCCCGAGCCAGGTTGGGTGGAACCACGAACCGAGTCCGAAAATAAGCGGTCTGGGTGACCGAGGGGGTCAGGCGGCTATCGGGATTAAAACGACTGCGGGCCGTGCCTTGCAACAGCGCCCGAAAACCTGCCGGATTGGGTGAGGTGGAGTCATTGGTCCAGAGAAACTCGAGCGTGTTGGTCCCCGTCGTGAATCCGGAACTGACGTTAACCACCGGGCTGAACGACTGAAATCCCTCGAAGCTCAGGCCGATGTTCCGGCCGTTGAGTAGCACGGACGTAATCCGATTGTCGGCGGCCGCTCGGACCTGGAGTCGCGCGGAATCCGGCGCGAACGCAGAGAGATCGAATTGGGTCCGGTAGCGGTAATTACCGGCCGCGACGCTGGCGGTTCCCGGGTGGACCGGTCCCAGCCATTGGGAGCTAGAATCATTCGCCATCCAGGCCGGATGCCCCTCAATTACCAGGGCCGGGGATGGCGGTGGCGGAGAAACGACCTGTGCGGAAGCCATCACCGTGTAGTGCGCATCCCGGGTACCCGCAGTCAATGCCTTCCGAGAGTCCGACACACCGGTGGAGAACAAGGTAGGGATGGCCGTCTCAATTCCGGTGGGAGGAGAGGCGTCCCCACCAAAAAACGGTGCTGTTGCCGACTTCCAGTTAGGATCCAATCCGTTGGACGAAAACCAATCCGGTCCCGGGGTCGACGCCGAAACCAGGAGCTCCCAGCCGCGGGAAGCAGAAACGAGAACGGGCGGACTTTCGGAACCCTGGCTCGGAAAATTGCGGCTGCCTGGGGATCCGCCGTGCTGAGAGCTCGGTCGCCAGCGGGACGCGACTGCAGTGGCGGTCGATTCCTCCATCTTGGCCAAGCTGGGGCCGTGTCCATCGGGAGCGACGGGCCATTCCGAGTCCGTGCCATACGAGAGCACGTCCATCAGCCGCTGGTTGTTGTTTCGTAGTTCCAGAGTCTCACCGGAATTAGAGAGGCGCCCTTGAAATGGACCGACCACGTTGGTGACGCCGAGGTCTAAGAGCGCAGCTGGGTTGGCGGCAACCACCAGTTGAGCACCGCCTTTCAGGACCGTCCCTCGGGGAAACAAGTAGGTGATGCCTCCCGCGAGTCGCCATCCGGAAAGGTCCATGCTGACCGCCATTTGGTTGTGCAGTTCGACCCACTCGTAAAGGGGTTCCCGGTCTGCGGGGTGGTAGTGCACTTCGTTGAAGACGACGGTGCTGTCGGCCCGTGTGATCCACAGGCTGTGGCCAACCAGGATTGCAAAGCACAGTTTCCAGAAGAGCATCACCCTACGGTGTATCCATGGAATTTGAGTGGTGAGGTGGGCCATCAGTGAACGTTTGCTGGAAAAAGACAGGGAGGCGTTGTGAGGACAAAATCCGCCCCGCTTTTGGGCAGCGTCAAGGGTGGAAATCTCTCCTTGAGCCACGCTGGCGTTGTGAGCGCTGACCCATTAAGGTTCCTCCATGCGTGCGGAGGTATCCATGAAGCAGGGGGTCCAAAGGGGAGTTCGACGGGGTCTTCGGCTTCTCACCGTTTTTCTGGCTACAGCCTGGCTGGGCTCCAGCCCGGATTTCTGGTTTCCGCTGATGGCACAATCCGCCGCCCCTGCAGTGGTCCCCCGCGGCAAGCCAATCAAGCCTTTAGCAGGCGAGGCCAAGGCGTCGGAACCAAAGGCTGACTCTTCCAAAGCGTCCGTGACGACCAACACACCGGCTGCCAAGAACGGGTTTGCATCGGTGGGCTTTGATGTATTGGCCACCTTCAAGTACGAGGTGCCCGAAGACGCTCCGGCCTCGAAGACCAATGCCCCGGCGGTCGATCCCGATACCCAGATTCCTGCCAACGTGAAGGCCTTCAGCGGCAAGAAGGTCGCCGTGAAAGGTTTCATGTTACCCTTGAAAGTAGAAGGGGGCCTCGTGACCGAGCTGCTGCTCATGCGCGACCAGTCCATGTGCTGCTTCGGTACCGTGCCCAAGATCAATGAGTGGATCGCCGTGAAGATGACCACGTCCGGAATCAAGCCGGTGATGGATCAGGCCGTGACCCTCTATGGCACACTCAAGGTTGGAGCCATGCGCGAGAATGGTTACCTGGTAGGGATTTATCAGATGGACGGCATGACCATCGATGGCCCCCCGGGATCGTAATCCTCAAGAGTCCTTGCGGGCCTCTAAGAAGCGTTTGAGCGCCTGGGCCATGGTGCCGCCAAAACCATCCACCTGTTCAATTTCGTGGATGGGTGCGATGCGCAGGCGTTGGATCGATCCAAAACGCCTCAGCAGGGCCTTTTTGCGGGCGTCGCCAATGCCCGGGAATTCGTCCAGTATGCTCTCGCTGATTTTCTTCAGACGCAGCTGGGCATTGTAGGTGTTGGCGAACCGGTGGGCTTCATCCCGGACTCGCTGGAGCAGTTTGACCGCAGCGCTGTCTAGCCCGGGCCGCAGAGGATCTTTCTCACCCGGCAGATGGATTTCTTCGAACTCCTTGGCCAAGCCCAAGATCGGTATATGGGAGAGCCCAAGCTTTGCGAGTTCGGCACAGGCCATATTGAGTTGGCCCTTGCCACCATCGATGAGAATTAGGTCCGGCAACTGCGGGCCTGCCAAACTCTTCGGGATCCACGGACGTTCCGGGGATTCGGCTTCAATGGGTTCCGGGCTGGGGGAATCGTCCTCGAGATCTTCTTGTTCGGGAGCGGAACTAACGCCTGCGGGTTGGGTCGATGCTTGAACCTCCCGTTTCAGGCGGGTGTACCGCCGCTGGATCGTCTCAGCCATTGAGGCAAAGTCGTCCTGAGTGTGAACCGTCTTCATCCGAAAGCGTCGGTAATTAGAACGATCTGGACGCCCATGCCAGAAACTAACCATCGATGACACGATGAAGGTGCCGCTGATGTTGGAGATGTCGAAGCCCTCGATCCGGGCCGGGGGTGCGGCCAAGCCTAGCAGTCGGCCCAGTTCGCGCAGGTCGGATTCCGGGTGGACAGCCACGGGCAAGGTGTAAGGAATCCGCTCGAATTTTTCGGTCTTCAGCGTGGTGCGCTTGAGGTCTTCCAGCGCATCTCGGAGCTGGGCCGCCTTCTCGAAGTCGAGGTTGGCAGCCGCCTTGCGCATCTCGATCTCCAATTCGCTGCGGAGCTCTTCGGTGTGCCCTTCGAGGAACCCGATCCCGGCGCGGACTTGTTCCAAGTACTGCTCACGGGTGACGTTGGCGATGCAGGGAGCCGTACAGTGTTGGAGGTTGCCGTACAGGCAGTGGCGGTAATCCGACTCATTGGGGTGCAACGGACGGCAGCCCCGTAGCTTGAACTTTCGCCGCATGAGGGTCAGCGCCCGACGCACGCTGCCCGAATGGGCGAAGGGACCGAAGTAGAGGCAGCCGTCGTCTTTCCGCAGGCGCGTCAGCGTGAAGCGGGGAATGGGATCGTTGAGGTTGACCTTCAAGAGGAGAAACTGCTTGTCGTCCTTAAGGTCGATATTGAAGCGCGGCTGAAATTCCTTAATGAGCCGGCTCTCTAACAGCAACGACTCCGCCTCGTTCTTGACCATGTGCCAATCGAAGTCGTGGATGGCATCGACCAAGGCGTTGAACTTGAGATCCCACCCCATGCGCCGCGAGGGGTGGAAGTACTGGGAGACCCGCTTGCGAAGGTCCCGAGCCTTGCCGATGTAGATGACCGTGCCGAATCGGTCTTTGTGCAGGTAGACACCGGGACGGTGCGGTACCGTGGACAATTTGTTTCGGATGTGGTCAGTGATCGGCATGGGCCCCGGACGGCGGGTGACGCACCGGACCCACAGCATTCACTGTTTCCTGGAGTTTCGCTAGTCGGAGGCTACGAAGAAACCCGGCCAATCGGATGAACCTGCCGTGTTGGCCCAGTTATTTCAGGTCTTCGCCGCCGAGGCTGCCAACGGTCCAGTCGAGGTTGTAAATGAGCTTGGCGCCGTCTTTAAATGGCGCATTCAGCCGGTCGTAAAGGGCGAATTCGCTATGCCCGTCCACGAAGAGCAACGACATGCCCCGCGGTCCGTGCGCGGCGGCTCCGGTGCCCTTGTAAATGTCGTTCCACTTTCCCCGATTGCTGGAAAAGCAGGGTGAGATGGCTTTCTTGGTCGGAGACAGGACCTCGGTGACCTTGCGAACTTGAAGAGCAGAGCTGTCGTTGTTGTGGTAGAACTGATTGTAGTAGTAATACGAACAGGGAAAGAGCAGCTCGTTGGTTTTGATGGGGTAATTGTTGGCAATCGTCCATTCGAGGTTGAATCCACGACCCTTTTCCGACGGGCAAAAATAGAAGGATCGTGCGTTGGTGCTAATGTAGGGATCCATCAGCTTGAGGAAATCGATGAACCCCATTTGTGGCCAATCGCGACCGGAGTAAGGAAACCGGTCGTTCGAGTCGCCGGTGTACATGGCGAAGGTCATTCCGATTTGGCGGAGATTCGACGTGCAACGCGCCTGCAAGGCCTTGGTCTTTCCCTTGGCCAGCGCGGGCAGGAGCATTCCGGCCAAGATGGCGATGATGGCCACGACCACCAGCAGCTCGATGAGCGTGAAGGCGAGCCGGGAGGAGGTGCGAGTCAAGGTTGAAGGCTTCATGGCGAGCGAGGATCCGGAAGAGTCCTTCCATCCAACTCCTCGAGAACACGGCAGGCAACGGCAAAAGAATCGGCCTGAAACAGCTAGGGCAATCTTGGCACCCGCAACTCGGTGCCTGTTAATTCCAGAGGCGACATTCCGCGGCAAAAGTTCACACTGGGGCCATGTGGCTGCGGTTCCGCGGGTGGTGCTTTTTTTGTGCGTCGGCGATGGCCTGGGCAGACGCCCGATGGATTCCGGTGACGGAGTTTCATGCGTTCCAACGGGAGTCGTCCAATAGTTCTGCGTGGGTCTCGCAGGAGTGGAAGTCTTCGATACCGTTCCGCGAATTGGTGGTCTCATGGAATCTCCGCACAGACACCGATCTGGAGATCGAGTGCCAAGTTCAGACCGCAGGGCATTGGGGTCGGTGGTGGCACTTGGGATATTGGTCGGCCTCGCAGTCACCCACGCGACGAACCAGTGTTCGCGGTCAGCGCGACGACTCAGGTTTGGTAGACACGGACACGCTGGTACTGCCAACGGGAGGAGAAGCAGTTCGACTCCGGGTGCGGTTCTCGGATCCCAACCAGACATTGGCTGTTCTGAAGCGGATGGATCTCGCCTTATGGTCGCCCTCCACCGGTCCCGTGGAGCCTACGCCGGCGGCACAGGCCGCACAGTCGATCCCAGTTCATCGGGGCACCCAAGGGCTTCTCGAAGTCCCGAAAAAATCTCAGGCCGATTACCCGGAGGGTGTGACCCAGTGGTGCAGCCCAACTAGCGTCGCCATGCTCATGGCTTATTGGGGGCAACAAACAGCCCATCCGGAATGGGACCAGGATGTGCGGCCGGTGGCGGCCGGCGTCCACGATCCCGGGTGGCCAGGCACCGGCAATTGGTCCTTCAATGCCGCCTATGCCGGTAGCAGACCGGGTTTGCAGGCTGCGGCCGTCCGTTTGAGCGGAATCGCCGATCTGGAGGCCTTGTTGAACGCAGGGATTCCCGTGGCGGCATCGGTTTCGTATGCGGTGTTGAAGGGGGCCTCAAAGCCAGAAAAGGGCGACGGTCATTTGGTCGTTGTTTGCGCGGTATCGGAATCGACGGTGAGCGTCAACGACCCCGGAGTTCGTTTGAGCCGGGTCCGAAGGGATTTCTCGAGAGCCTCGTTCCGAGATGCATGGGCGGCATCGCATCAGACCGTCTATGTGGTTTGGCCCGAGGGGCGTGCAGTGCCGGTCAGTCCATTGGGGACTTGGTAGCTGCTAACGCCGTTGCCATCGTCGCCATCAATTTTTCCCATCGCAGCGACGGCTGAATCAACGGGCAGGGAACCCGTGTTTTGGTTTTCCGTCGCCCGCCTCGCAGAGCTACGCTGACTGCATGGCGCTGATGGATGAAATGACGGAACTGGGTCGACGAGCCAAGGCCGCATCGCGTGAATTGGCCCGGCTGTCGGCCGATGAAAAGAACCGCTGCCTCCGGGCGATGGCCGACGGTCTGGTTGCGGCTGGGCCACGCCTGCTGGAGGCCAATGCACTCGACTTGGAAGTGGGCAAGAGCCTCGGACTGACCGGAGCCATGATGGATCGCCTGGCGCTGAATGCCGATCGCATTGCTGCCATGGCTCAGGGGTTGCGCGAGGTCGCGGCTCTTCCGGACGCCGTCGGACGTGTGCTGGACACGCGTGATCGCCCGAATGGACTCCGCCTCCGCAAAATCACGACGCCGATTGGAGTGGTGGTCATCATTTATGAATCTCGCCCCAATGTGACGGCCGACGCGGCGTCGCTGTGTTTCAAGACCGGCAACGCCACCATTCTTCGGGGTGGCAAGGAGGCGTTGAATTCCAACCGGTTAATCGCCGAGACGTTGATCACGTCGGCCAAGTCCGTGCTGCCGAGTTTTCCGGAGCACGCCATCCAAGTGGTGCCGACGGCTGATCGCGAGGCCATTCCAGCCCTCTTGTCGTTGACCCAGTACGTGGACCTTTGCATGCCCCGGGGCGGCGAGGGATTAATTCGGGCAGTGACTGAATGCAGCAAGGTGCCGGTGATTAAGCACTACAAGGGCGTCTGCCACGTCTATGTGCATGCGGCGGCCGATTTGGGCATGGCCGAAGACATCGTCTTCAACGCCAAATGCCAGCGACCCTCCACCTGCAATTCCGCAGAAACAGTATTGGTTGACCGGGCGGTGGCGGCGGACTTCCTACCACGCATGGCGGCTCGGTTGGCGACGAAGTCCGTCGAGTTCCATGCCGACGCAGAAGCGCTTCCATTGCTTGCCGGCGCGATCTGCGGCACAGCCAGCGTGGCCCGGGCCGCGGAGCCTCAAGATTGGGAGACGGAGTACAACAACTACATCCTCAACGTGGCGGTGATCGATGGTTTGGATGCGGCCATTCACCACATTCATAGACATGGTTCAGGACACAGCGAAGCCGTGGTGACCGCCGATTCAGCGGTGGCAGAGCGTTTCTTAGCCGAGGTCGATTCGGCTGCCGTCTACTGGAACGCCTCGACACGGTTCACCGATGGCGGGGAGTACGGTATGGGGGCTGAGATCGGTATTAGTACCGACAAGATTGGAGCTCGGGGACCGATGGGTCTCGATGAACTTTGCAGTTACAAGTGGCAGGGCTTCGGCACGGGCCAAGTGAGGGCCTGAAAGACACTCGGCGCGGAACAAACCCGAGGGTTCGATCCGCGCCGATGGAGGGAGTTAAAGTTTTTTAGAGGCCCGTTCAGGCGGCCGCAGGGGTCGCGCTACCGAAACCCGGAAGCTTCGGGGGTACGGGCTTGATCACCTCAGGCAACGGGGTTGCGGCCTGAGCCCCGCTCGGAGGATCCACCTTGTCGGGACCCGTTGAGTGAGGGGTGAAAGTGCCAGTACGCACGATGTCTGCGACTTGGGATCCTTCGAGTGTCTCGTACTCCAAGAGCGCTCGGGCGACCAATTCCACCTTGTCCCGATACTCGGTCAAAATGTCATTGGCCGTCTTGAATCCGACATCGATAATACGCTTCACCTCGGCGTCGATCCGCAGGGCAGTTTGTTCGCTGTATTCCTTGGAACGCATCATATCACGCCCCAGGAAGACGTACTCTTGGGACTCTCCGTAGAGGACCATGCCCAATTGATCACTCATGCCCCAGTGCATGACCATGGCTTTGGCCATTGAGGTGGCCTGCTGGATGTCTCCGGAGGCGCCGCTAGAAATATCGTCCGTGAACATTTGCTCGGCGATGCGGCCGGCCATGGTGACGGCAATGATGTCGTTGAGCTCTTTGAACCGGCGGTTGTGAATGTCTTCCTTCGGCAGGTACATCGTGGCGCCCAGAGCCTGACCTCGAGGAATGATGGTCACCTTGTGCAAGGGATGGGTGTGCTTGAGCACTACATTGACGACGGCGTGGCCGGCCTCATGCCAGGCTGTGCCGGTCTTTTCCTCTTCAGACATCGCCATGCTGCGACGCTCACGGCCCCACCGCACTTTGTCTCGAGCCTCTTCCAACTCGTTCATTCCAATAGATTTCTTGCCGGTCCGAGCCGCCAACAAGGCCGCTTCATTGAGCAAGTTGGCCAGTTCAGCTCCTGAAAAACCCGGAGTGCCGCGAGCGATAACCGAGAGGTCTACCGCACCGTCGAGCTTCACATTCTTGGCATGCACCTTGAGGATGGCCTCACGCCCGCGAACATCGGGAAGATTGACGGTCACTTGACGGTCGAAACGGCCAGGGCGGAGCAGGGCGGGATCCAGCACATCGGGGCGGTTGGTGGCCGCGATGATGATGATGCCTTCTTGGGTATCGAATCCATCCATCTCCACTAAGAGGGCATTGAGTGTTTGTTCGCGTTCGTCGTTGCCACCGCCGAGGCCGTGACCACGGCTGCGTCCTACCGCATCAATTTCGTCGATGAAGATCAAGCAGGGGGTATTCTTACGTGCCTGCTCGAACATATCGCGGACTCGGCTGGCACCAACGCCAACAAACATTTCCACGAAGTCGGATCCGCTGATGCTGAAGAAGCTGGCATCGGCCTCACCGGCAATGGCTTTGGCGAGCAGGGTTTTGCCAGTTCCGGGCGGGCCCACCATCAAAATACCCTTTGGAATGCGACCACCCAGCTTCTGGAACTTTTTAGGGTCCCGGAGGAATTCCACCAATTCAGAAACTTCATCCTTGGCTTCTTCGACACCGGCCACGTCCTTAAAGGTGGTTTTATTGCGGTCTTTGGTGAGCAGTCGGGCCTTAGATTTACCGAAGCTGAGGGCTCCCTTGCCCGCCGCCTTAATCTGCCGCAGAAAAATGAACCAGATGAGAACGCCACCTAGAATCAACGGAGCGGCACTCATTAAGAACGTGGTCCAGTTG
Organism: uncultured Verrucomicrobiota bacterium; assembly: GCA_903854475.1. Taxonomy (GTDB): domain Bacteria; phylum Verrucomicrobiota; class Verrucomicrobiia; order Limisphaerales; family UBA9464; genus SXXZ01. Next base: position 17,514 of record CAINWP010000214.1, on the reverse strand, counting down.
CCGGAGCGTTCAACCGAGCGGAAACCGTGAACCTCGTAGAGATTGTCTAATTTTTGAGGAGTTACCCGCATTTCTACCCGAAACGGGACGAGGTTAGTCCCACTCGAATCGGAAGGATAGGAACCGCGAACCACTTCCAGAATTTGCTGGGGATTATTTTCGATGACGCCATCCCTGACGAGGTTCGAATTGACCAGTTGGAAGAACACCTGTGGAGCGATGATTTTCTCGCCCAGGCCACGGGATTGACGGTTCCAGAAAACGAGCGCTAGGCCCAATAAGATGAGAGCCGGCCAGATTAACCAGTTTTGGTTGGGAATTTTGGGCTCCCCTGGTCGGTTACCTCGGTTGCCCTGCGGAGAAAGGTCCTCAGACATGAATTATGAGTGAACTGTATCAGTCACCGCGATCTTTCGCAAACGTTGGATCTGAATCATTCACTATCGACGAACTGGGGTGTGCGAGCGGTCCGCCCCGCCGCCGCGGCGCTTTCGGCGAAATCGCCCTACCTCGGAAGTGCGCGGGTGAGGCCGAGTTTGCAGCAGGAACCCAGGATGTAGCCCAATGAGCCTCCGAGTCCGATCAGGCTCCTAGGTAGGGACCGATCTCCGAGCGGTCCGTGTCCGCAGACTCTGGACGGCGACGATTTTTGCCAGCCAGTTGCCTCAAGAGATATTTTACCAAAGAACAGGTGTTCTGAGAGCAGTCATCCCTCTCCTGACTTCACGGGGTCGATTTCTTCTCGAATGCGAGCACTGGCACGAAGCTAACAAATGAATAAATACAAATCTGAGAACGGTATTAGATGGGGACAGGAGAGCTGCAAGTGAGACTTCAATTGGAACCCAATGGATGGTTGGGTTTGGCAGGGAAGTGGCGCAGGGTCGGTCATGTTTCTGCGCATGGTTTTTATGGGATTCTGGATGGCCAGCTTGGCCTGGGCCCAGTCGACGGTGGTGATCAGTGAATTTTTGGTCAGCAATTCTAAGGGTTTGCCCGATGCGGACGGGGATTTCTCGGATTGGATTGAGATTCATAACACCGGTAACGCGTCGGTGAATCTTCTGGGTTGGACGTTGTCCGATGACCCTGGCAATGCGGCGAAGTGGCGTTTTCCGGCCACGAACCTTACAGCTGGAAGTTTTCTAATAATCTTCGCCTCGGGCAAGGATCGGGCCGTGGCGGGGGCTCCATTGCATGCCAATTTTAGCCTCGCGGCCGATGGCGAGTACTTGGGGTTGTTCGCGCCCGAAGCGAAGACAGCGTTCAGTGAGTTTGCGCCAAAATATCCGCCCCAGAAAACCGATGTGTCGTTCGGGTTGCTGGCCGGCAAGTCGCTGTATTTTAAGCCGCCTTCGCCCGGGGTTGCCAATAGCGGCGGTTTCGGGGACTGGGCCGATGCCCCGCAATTTAGTCAAACCCGCGGCTTCTTCGAGACCCCTTTCGACTTGACCCTCTCGTCACAAACCGAGGGTGCAGTCTTGCGTTACACCACCAACGGAACGTGGCCCACCGCCACGACGGGATTGGTTTACTCGAACCCGGTGCCGATCCGGAGCACGACGATCTTGAGGGCGGCCGCCTTCAAGGAAGGACTGCAATCCAGCCGGGTGAAGACACAGACTTACCTCTTTCTGCAAGATGTCATCCGTCAGTCCACCAACGGGGTGGCGCCTCCGGGATGGCCGACGTCGTGGGGAGCCAATACCCGGGATTACGGCATGGATCCAGAAATCGTGAATTCCGCCGCTTACCGCGATCAAATCCTTCCTGCTCTCAAATCTCTGCCGTCGTTTTCAGTGGTTACGGATCTGAAGCACCTCTTCGATTCGACCACGGGAATTTATGCCAATCCCGGGCAGGATGGGCGGGACTGGGAGCGGCCTTGTTCTCTGGAATTGGTGTATCCGAATGGATCCAAGGGCTTTCAAATCGATGCCGGGATTCGAATCCGTGGGGGATTTTCCCGCAGCACCGGAAACCCCAAGCACGCGCTGCGTTTCTTTTTTCGCGAGTCCTATGGCGAGTCGAAGCTAAAGTTTCCGCTCTTCGGCAATGCGGGCACCGATGAGTTCGACGCCCTCGACCTCCGCACCTTCCAGAACTACTCGTGGAGTTTTCAGGGGGATTCCCAAGGGGTCTTTATTCGCGATCAGTTTAGCCGGGATAGTCAGCTCGACATGGGGCGACAGGGGGAGCGCGGGAACTACTATCATTTGTATATCAATGGCCAGTACTGGGGCTTGTACAATAGTTGTGAGCGACCCGAAGCGGCCTATGCGGCCACTTACTACGGCGGCAACAAAGACGACTACGACGTCATCAAGGTCGAGGCGGGGCCTTACACCATCAACGCCACGGACGGGAACATGGATGCCTGGAGCCGTCTCTACAACGCCGCCAAAGCAGGCCTCGCGGAAAATGCGGCCTATTTTAAACTCGAGGGTCGCAATGCCGACGGAACCCCGAACCCTGCTTACGAGAACTTGCTCGATGTGGACAACCTCATCGACTACATGCTGGTTATTCTTTACGGCGGTAATCTCGATGCGCCGATTTCCAACTTCCTCGGGAACACGTCTCCCAACAACTGGTATGGGCAGCGCGACCGGACCGGGCGTCACGGTGGGTTCCGATTCTCGGCCCATGATTCCGAGCACACCTTGCTGAATGTGGCCGAGAATCGGACCGGACCCTACGGAACAGCCACCAGTTGGAGTGTTACTAAGAGCAACCCTCAGTATTTGTGGCAGCAACTCAGCGCCAATGCGGAGTTTCGCCTTCGAGTGGCCGACCACATTCAGAAGCATTTCTTCAACAACGGCGCGTTGACGCCCGTGGCCGCCCGAGCCCGTTTTGCGGTGCGAACCAACGAGATTTACTCGGCCGTGGTGGCGGAGTCGGCCCGCTGGGGTGATTCGAAGGTGGCCGCCCCTCTGAACCGGGATCAGCACTGGCTGCCTCGGGTCAACGACATCATGGCCAATTACATGGCCCAACGGACCGCCACGGTCTTGGCTCAATTGAAGGCGCGAAACTTGTATCCCGCCACGGTGGCACCCTCCTTCTCCCAGCACGGCGGCAATGTGGTTGGTGGATTCCGGTTGGCGATCACGGCCCCGGCCGGCGACATCCGCTACACGTTGGATGGATCGGATCCGCGTGAAATCGGCGGAGCGGTGGCCGCCGGGGCTCGAGCCTATTCGGGCGAAATCACCCTCAACCAAAGTACTACCGTCCGGGCTCGGGTGCTCAATGCGGGCAATTGGAGTCCGTTGATCGAGGGGGCATTCACCCTCATCCAGACCTTCAATACCCTTCGAGTGACGGAGATCCATTACCATCCCGCTGCCGAGGGCAGCATTGATGGAGACGCCTTCGAATTCATCGAACTAAAAAACGTGGGCACGGACACTTTGGACCTCAGTGGTGTCCGGTGTGTGGATGGAATCGATTACACGTTTCCGCTCGGGATGCGGTTGGAACCCGGACGGTTGGTTGTGCTGGTTTCTGATGCGGAGGCCTTTGCTCGGAAATATCCCGGCGTGGCGGTGGGCGGCGTCTACCAAGGGCGTTTGTCGAATGGCGGTGAACGGGTGGCGCTGGTCCATGCGACGGGGTCCTCGTTGGTGGAGGTGACTTATGGAGTCGAGTCTCCCTGGCCTCCGGCGGCGGATGGACAAGGCTTCTCGCTGGTTCCAATCGAACCCAATGGCCCGGCCTCCAGTCTGGCGTCGGCGTGGCGCACGAGCGCGCGGATGGGCGGTTCTCCCGGGGCGGATGATCCGGTGCTCTCAGTGCCCGCCATTCAAGTGAGCGAGGTTTTGGCGCATACTGATCCACCCCAGTGGGATGCGGTGGAATTATTTAATCCGGGGACTGTGGCTGTGGAAATGGGTGGATGGTTTCTGACGGATGAGCGCAGCGAGCCGAAGAAATATCGGATTCCTGAGGGAACTCGAATTCCGGCCGGTGGCTATTGGGTGGTGGATGAGATGCTGTTCAATGCGTGGTCGCTGGGGGCAAACGCCTTCCGGCTCGATTCCCACGGGGACTCGCTCTGGTTGTATTCGGCCGACACCGCCGGCAACCTCACGGGCTACAGCGACGGGCTTTCGTTCGGGGCCACACCCAATGGGGTGAGTCTTGGGCGGCACACCAATTCGGTGGGTGAGTTGCAGTGGTTGCTCCAGAGTTCACTGACCTTGGGTTCTCCCAACGCCCGGCCGGCGGTTGGGCCGGTCATCTTGAGCGAGATCGATTATCACCCCGGCGCGGGATCCGTGGAATTTATCGAACTCCAGAACCTGACCGACAATCCCGTGCCGCTGTTCGATCCATTGTTTCCCGCTAACACCTGGCGCTTGTCGGGGGTAGATTATGCATTTCCATCGGGGTTGACGATTCCTGCGGGTGGACTGTTGGTGGTGTCGGCCGGGGATCCCGCGTGGTTTCGCCAACGCCATGGCATTCCCGATTCCGTGCCGGTGCTGGGTCCCTGGGCCGGCAGCTTGCAAGACAACGGGGAACGCATCGAACTTCAACGCCCGGATTCTCCGGATCTGGAAACCAATCAGCTGGGGCAAGTTCGCGTGCGAGTCCCTTACCTGACGGTGGATACGGTCCGCTATAGCCCCCAATCGCCATGGCCTGAAGCGGCGGCAGGCAAAGGTCGTTCCTTGGAGCGTCGTATCCCCACCACCGTTGGAGATGATCCCGCTCAATGGGTGGCCAGTGCGGGGCCTCCGCTCCCGGGGCTAACCTCCGACAGCAATCGCCCGCCTCGGGTGGATGCGGGTTCGGATCAGGAGTTTCCGGCGGTGACCCGGTTTCCTCAATCCGCGTCCTTGGAAGGCGTCGTTTCCGATGACGGAAAACCGGGGGATGCATTGACCCTTCGTTGGACTCAGATCGGAGGCCCAGGCCCGGTGGTGATCGAATCCCCTGACCAGCGCCTCACACGAGTCCGTTTGCCGGGGCAGGGCACCTACAGTTTGCGCCTGAGTGTTTTCGACGGCGCCTTGACGTCGGCCGACGAAGTGGTCTTGACCGCGGATCGGGTCGGAAGCGAGGTGACTTGGATTACGGCTGGTTCCAGTTGGCGCTATTTGGATACCGGTGTGGATCTAGGCACGGCTTGGCGGGCTCCAGGCTTCGATGATTCTAGTTGGAAAACTGGCAAAGGGATCCTGGGTTATGGTGATCCGAATCAGGCCACGACTCTTGGGTTCGGGCCCAATTCCAGCGGCAAGTACATCACCACCTACTTCCGCTTAAAATTTGATGTCACCGACCCGGCCTCGGTCACGGCCTTGCTTTGCAAGGTCCTGCGCGACGACGGCATAGTGGTTTGGCTCAACGACGTGCAGGTGGCTAAGGACAATTTGCCCGAGGGAGATGTGGTGAATCAAACGCTGGCCAGCAACGCCATTGGTGGCATAGATGAAACCACTTACTTCGACTTCCATTTGGATCCCAGCGCCTTGAAGGCAGGAGAGAACACGTTGGCCGTGGAGGTGCACCAGAACTCGGGTTCTTCGAGTGATGTGAGCTTCGACCTGTCGCTGCAAGCCACCGTATTGCCGACCAACCAGGCGCCGACCGTGGACCTGGGGGCCGATCGTCAACTGGCCGCTCCCGGAACGCTGTTGCTGGACGCTTTGTTCAGCGACGACGGGTTGCCGCTGCCGCCTGGAGTTCCGTGGTTCCAGTGGAGTGGGATGAGTGGGCCGGCTGCGGTGATCTTTGCCGATGCCACAGCTTCCCGGACCGCCGTAACCTTCGACCAACCCGGGGATTACGTGATCGGATTCCAAATCAAGGACGGTCTTTTGTCGGCCCGGGATGAAGTGCTGGTTCGGGTGGGTGGGGCTCCGTCTGGCCTCGTTGTCACCATGGAGACTTCAGCCTCGGGCTTGGTATTGAAGTTCAATGCCGCGGCAGGGCGCCCCCACACAGTTCAGTTCTGCGACGATTTGATCGGTGGAGCCTGGGACACGTTTGAGGCGATTCCCGCCATTTCAAGGGCCTCCACAATTCAGGTTGCGGTGCCTGTGTCCAATCGGAGCCGGTTCTTTCGCGTGCTGGTCCGATGAGACGAGTCGATGGATGTCCTGGGAGAGCCGGGTAAGTTCACCTTGCCTCGCCTCCCGGGCCCGTCCCAACGTCTGAGCCATGAACCGCATCGAGCAACGCTTCGCTGCCCTCAAGGCGGCCGGTCAACGGGGGTTGGTGGTCTACATCGGAGCCGGTGATCCGAATTTGGAGGCCACTCGTCGACTGGCTTTGAGCTTCGATGGGGCGGGGGTCGACGTGTTGGAACTGGGGGTTCCTTTCAGCGATCCGCTGGCTGACGGCATTGTCAACCAGTTGGCCGCTCAACGCGGCTTGGAGAGCGGCACTACCCCTCCTAAAGTCCTCGCGACCATCGTCGAGATTCGCAAGGAATCGCAAATCCCCATTGTCCTCTACATTTATTTCAACTTGCTGCACCGCGTCGGGGTCGAGCGGTTCATTCGGGATGCGGCCGCTGCCGGTGTGGATGGATTGCTGGTGCTGGATCTGCCGCCTGAGGAATCCGAGACCTACGAGTCACTCATGGCCTCGGCGGGCCTGAGCCCGGTGTATCTGATTGCTCCGACCACCCCGGATGCCCGCATCGCATTGATCGCACCCCGGGCACGTGGGTTCATTTATTACGTCAGCCGCGAAGGTGTGACCGGCATGCAAAGCCAGGTCAGCGATACCATCGCGATGATGACTGACAAGATTCGCGCCCACTCGCCATTGCCCATCGCGGTCGGCTTCGGCATCTCCAATGCCGAACAGGCCCGCCAAGTGGCCCAGCATGCCGAGGCCATTGTTGTTGGCAGCGCCATCGTCAACCGGATCGCCGAGCACGGGAAATCAGCGGACCTGGTGGAGCGGGTGAGCGGATTTGTCCGGGAGTTGGCGGAAGCGGTGCATTCGGTCCGTTGACAATCGAATCGCTCAGTCCTCCGGCACGTCGAACAAATTATCTCATGAGGTTCATTGTGTCGGCATTGGGTTGGATTTGGTGCGCATCCGTTATGGGCGCCGCGATGAGGGAGGTTTTGGCGCCCGCACCGCAGGCGTTTCGCCAAGAGCTGTCGAGGCATTTCACCTCCGATTCGGGCGCACCCCAAGGGCCGGTGTCGCTGATCGTTGACGGCCCCGACGGATCGGTTCGGGCCTATGGTCAGGGTACTTGGTACCAGTACCAGAAAGGACGCTGGCAAACCTTCGCGGCGGGGGCACAAGTGCCGAGCGATTTGTTTTCGGTTCCGGATGCCGAGGGGAAGTGGATCACCGTCGATGTCGAACGATCTTCGGTGGTCCAACTGCTGCCGATAGGGCAGGGGTTTCTGGTGGTCTCCACCCACCGATTAGATCGATGGGAATCCGGGAAGTGGACTCGGGAACTCTGGCCGGAGTCGTGGACCCTCGCTCAAGTGGCAGTGACTCGTGATGGGAATTGGTGGGCCGCCTCCAGCCATGGGTTGGTTCGTCGCACGGCTTCTGGCTGGGAGCCCGAGTCCATTGTCGACGCAGGTGACCGGGCTTGGGCGGTGCGGTCGGTCCGGGGCGTCGCCGTCGATGCCTCCGGGCAACTCTGGTTTGCCGGCAAGGCCGGGGTGGGGTGCCGGACGCCGAAAGGGTGGCGGTTTTTCGAGGGCAAAGACGGACTGCCGTGGAACGAGTTCACTGGGATCGCTGCGGGTCTTGCGGGTGAGGTCTGGTTCACCACGTCCCGCGGAGTCATTCGCTGGAATGGCACCGAGTTTCAATACCGTCAGGGGCCGCGTTGGCTGCCGTCTGATGCGGTGTCCCAGGCCTGGATTCAAGCCGATGGCCGAGCCTGGTTCGCCACGTCTAACGGTGTGGGCTTCATCGATCAGCAGCCCATGACCCTCGCCCAGAAGGCCGAACACTATGAGCGTGAGATTGATCAGTACATCCGCCGCACCCCGTTTGGCTTCACGGCCGAGGCCCCGTTGAAGGTTCCGGCGGACCGGTCGACAGCCGCGCCGGAAGATTCCGACAACGACGGCCTCTGGACCGCGATGTACGGCGCCGGCGAGTGTTTTGCTTATGCGGCTACCCGTGACCCCAAGGCCAAGATCCGGGCCACCCGCGCGTTTGAGGCGCTGCGGTTTCTCCAGAAGGTAACTCAAGGTGGAACCCCGGCGCCGCCCAAAGGCTATGTGGCCCGAACCGTGCGACCTTTGGAGTGGCCCGATCCCAATGGGGGTCGGATTAATGGCGACCGTGAAGAAGCCAAGCGCGACGGACTTTGGAAGGTCTACGAGCCCCGCTGGCCTAAAAGTGCCGATGGTCGCTGGTATTGGAAGAGCGACACCAGTAGCGATGAGCTCGACGGGCATTTCTTCTTCCATGCCGCCTACTTCGAGCACGTGGCGGAAACACCCGAAGAGAAAGACCGGTGCCGCGAGGTGGTTCGGGATTTGGCGGACCATTTGGTGAGCCACGGGTTCAATCTGGTGGATATCGATGGCAAACCCACCCGGTGGGGACAGTTCGGGCCAGAATCGGTGAATCGCGACGAGCGATGGGCGGCCGAGCGAGGGCTCAATTCACTGAGCATTCTCAGCTATCTGGCTGTCGCCGGCCATATCACGGGCGATCCGAAGTACACGGAGGCTTCGCGTGAGTTGGTGAACCGACATGGCTATGCACAGAACCTCATGTTTCCTAAGGTTCAGTTCGGTCCCGGATCCGGCAACCATTCGGACGACGAAATGGCCGTGATGTGTTTCTACAACTTGCTGCGCTACGGCAAGGATCGTGCGATCCAGGATCGGGTGCGCTACGCGTCCTATGCCTACTGGGCAATGGAGGCTCCGGAACAAAACCCCTTCTTTAATTTCGCCTTTGCCGCCGAGGCACTGGGCAAAACCATTCGCAATGTCTGGGGGGAATTCTCCGTGCATCCGTGGGCCGGTTGGCATGAAGACGCGATGGCTACCCTAAGAGGCTTCCCGTTGGACCGCTTGAATTGGCCGCATCAGAACTCCCATCGGTTGGACATCGTCCGGCTTTCCCGCCAGCAAGCGCGGGATTTGTATGACCCTCGGGACGAAGGCCGTGGCCACCGGGTGAACGGCAAGGTCTTGCCCGTGGAGAACCGCCATTTCGAGCACTGGAACACCGACCCGTGGACCTTGGACTACGGTGGGAGCGGCAATGTTCTGGGCAGCGGCACTGTGTTCCTCCTGCCTTATTATCTGGGTCTCTACCACGGTTTTATTGGGAAGCCCGAGTAGGCTGAATGGAATCCGACGAATTTTGTCTGAAATACCACCTTGCACGCGAGGCTGGCCGATTTAGTTTTACAGCGGTCCGGGCGGTTCAGCCTCGGGCCTCAGCATGATGTCACCCAAGAAGGTCTACTATTTCGACAACAACGCCACGACCCGCGTCGCCCCCGAGGTGGTGACAGCGATGATGCCGTTTCTGAGTGAGCTGTGGGCCAATCCTTCCAGCGCCTACGCCTTTGGTTCGCAAGTCCACGGGCATGTCGAGAAAGCCCGGGAAACGGTTGCGGCACTGATCAACGCGGATCCGAAGGAAGTGACATTCACCAGTTGCGGCACCGAGTCCAACAACTCGGCCATCCACAGTGCGTTGGTGACGAGCGGGAACCGGCATGTGGTGACCACCGCCGTCGAGCACAGCGCCAACATGAATTTCGGTGCCTACCTCGAGAAGCGTGGGTTCGAGGTGACCTATTTGCCGGTGGAAAGCGATGGTTCGCTGGATTTGCACCTCTTGGAGCGGTCCATTCGTCCGGATACGGCCATTGTTTCGGCCATGATGGCCAATAACGAGACGGGCGTGCTGTTTCCCATTGAGGAGATTGCCGCCTTGTGCCGCAGCAAGGGAGTTCTCTGCCACACCGATGCCGTTCAGGTGCCCGGCAAACTCAAGTTGGATGTTCGCCAATTGGGTGTGGATTTCCTGTCGCTGAGCGCCCACAAGCTGCATGCCCCCAAAGGCATCGGAATGCTTTACGTGAAGCGCCGGACCAAGTTTCAGCCCTATGTCATCGGTGGTCATCAGGAGCGCGGTCGCCGTGGCGGCACCGAGAGCGTGGCCAATATCGTGGCCTTTGGCCGGGCAGCCGAATTGGCGATGGCCAGCATCGACGACGAGAACACCCGCATTCGAGGCCTGCGAGACCGCTTCGAGAATCACGTGCTGACTCGGATCCCGAACACGGTTCGCAATGGTAATCGCAACCTTCGCCTGCCCAATACGTCCAATATCGCCTTTGATTTTATCGAGGCCGAAGCAGTGTTGCTGCTGCTCGATCAGGCCGGTATTTGCGCCAGTTCCGGATCGGCCTGCACCACCGGTTCGCTGGACCCGTCCCACGTGCTCATGGCCATGGGGCTCCCGCCGATGCGGGCCCGCGGATCGGTGCGCTTCAGTTTCGGCATCTACAACACCGATGAAGATGTGGATTACCTCATCGAGAAGCTGACACCCATCGTCCATCGCCTGCGCGAGATTTCCCCGCTGAGTCCGGAACATCCCGACAACGATACGTATGACATCGAGGCGGCCCGTCGGAAGCACGAGTTGGAGATGTCGGTTCAGGGCGAGGGTTGAACCCAGTCGTAATGGGTCGGATTCACAGGCCGACCCACGGGGCCTACAGGCCAAAATAGCAGGACTGCCTTTGGGTTCGGGGATGGCTTTGGCGACCTCTCCAACCCGCCTCATTGACCCTGATAGGCAGCACTGTGGCGATGGCTGTTAACTGCTCGGGAGCGGGTCTTTAAATACGATTCGGACTCCCGTGCGACAGCTCCCGTGCGACAGCTTTAGTTCGGCAATTATGCCTGTACCTCTAGGCTGAGAATCTCGCCGGGCTCGCACTCCGCGAAGACCTCAAACGGGCGACAGCACACCTCGCAATCGGTGGTGAACCGCTGTTGGGCGATGGTTGTGTCGATGACTAGTTCCATGACCTGACCGCAGTACGGGCACTGAACTTCTTCACTTTCCTGCATCACCAACCTTGGTCTGGCTCTGGGTGTCTGCCAAGTGGGTATCAGTCTCAGGAAGGTTTAAGGAAATTCATTAGCGCTATTCTCAGCGGTTCGGCACGGAACGTGTTTACCCGACGTTCCATTCATGCTGGTTCATACCTTCATTGTCGAATCAGCAACCGAGGCGGTCGGCCTCATCCGGAACAAATTGGGCCCCGACGCGGTTGTGCTCAATGTCCGTAAACTTCCCGCCGAAGGCGTGTCGAAGTTGTGGAAGAAACCCAAGCTGGAGGTCCTGGCTGCGGTGATGCCCAAGCCGGCTCAGGAGGTCATCGAGTCGGCTTTAAATTTTACCGACATTAGTGCTCCGGTTCAGAAGATCGCACCGCTGTCAGATGCTGCGGATCCGTTGGCGGATTTGCGTCGGGAGATGTCCGAGATACGCGCTGAAGTACTCAGACACCGCGATTCGGGCCAGGGGCGTGAATCGGCGGTGGCGGATCTGGGTAGCTTCACAGAATTGGCGGCAGAATCCGTTCTTATCGAACCGTTTGCCACCAAGGCGGTTTCCTATCCCGGCGACTGGCAGCTCGGCCCCATTCTGGAGGCGACCGGACTTCAGCCACGCCATGTCCTCCGAGTAGTGGAACGGTTGTGCCAAGACTATGGCGAGGCCGCTCCAGAGGCCCTGGGCGAGCGGTTGGCTCTCGCCTCTAAGGTGTTGAAAGGGGAGTGGTTGGTTCCTCCATCCCTGTCAACCAGCGGCACCCCTGAAACCCATGTCCTCATCGGTCCGGCAGGTTCCGGAAAGACGACGGCGCTTTGCAAGTGGTTGGCTCAGTTGGTTTTGGTCCAGGGGCGTTCTGTAGCGGTTTTCCGGCTCGATGGCGGGACGGCCAACACCGGCGAATTCCTGAGTGTGCATGCGGAAGTGTTGGGAGTGCCGGTCCAGCGATGCCTGACCCCGGATTGGCGATCCGTCGCTGAAATTGTCTTTATCGATCTTCCCGGCATTTCCCACACCGATCGATCCTCAATGAATCAGCTTCAAGAACAGTTGAAGGAAATGCGTCCCGCACAGGTTCACCTAGTGCTCAATGCTGCCTACGAATCCCCCTTGCTGATGGCTCAGATCCGGGGTTTTGCACCGCTCCAACCGGACGACTGGATGGCTACACATCTCGATGAGGAACCTCGCTGGGGTAAACTCTGGAATGGCATCATGGGCACAAATTGCCCCCTGAGTTGGATGGGGATTGGGCAGAATATTCCCGGCATGTTTCACCGGGCAGATCCAACGAGGGTCCTGAATCGTCAATTCAACCGGTAATTGGGTGGGTAAAAACAAAAAAAGTACCTGGATGCTCATGGCACTCGGTTTGCTTAAAGGGGTGTAGCGGCGTTGTTTTATGCGAAAGTTTATGATCACAGGTGCCTTAGGTGGCTTTGCTATTGGCGGGTTTTCAGGCCTGTCCCAGGGCGCTGGAGGATCTGAGGTTTTTTGGCGCGCGGCGGTTTCGGCCGGCGTGCTCGGCATGTTGATGCGTTGGTGGTGGGGCGTCTGGAGGAGATCCCTTCATGAAGCCCAGATGCAACAGATCAGCCAGGTCACAGAGGCCATGAGCAAGCTCCCTGGAGAAGTCGATCGAGTGTCCAATTAAGTACTAGCCAAATCCTATGCCTGCATCCTCTCCCACCACGGAAGACGCCGTGCCATTGCGTAAGACCCCATCTCAGTTCTCCCAGTATAAAAAGATCCGGCCCGGGACACCCAAGGAAGCGGAGCTCATCGAACAATACCTTCCATTCGTCAAGAATGTCGTAGGTCGATTGGCGTTGAGTCTGCCATCTCATGTCGATCTGGACGATCTTTACAGCGCCGGTTTGGTGGGGCTCCTAAATGCAGTTCGTAACTATGACCCCATGGCCGGATCCAGCTTCGAGTCCTACGCACGGGTCCGCATCCGTGGATCCATCTTTGACGAATTACGCCGCCTCGATTGGGTGCCTAGGTCCGTTCATGACAAGGCGCGGAAGGTTCAGGCTGTTATCCAACAAATCGAGCAGTCCAAGGGGCAGCCTCCGACCGATGTTGAAATCGCCGCGGCGCTGGGCCTGTCCATGAATGATTACGACGATCTGATGAATCAGATCCGGCCGGCCACCTTTGTGTGTTTGGATGCCGTCAGCGGAAATGAAGACGGCGGCGAAACGCCTCAACATGAGACCATCTCGGACGAGACGATGCTCGATCCGGTGGATTCGACTGTCCGCAATGAAATGGCTCGTCTGATCGAGAGGCGGCTTTCCACCTTGCCCGAGATGCAGCGGAAGGTGCTGGCGCTCTACTATTTTGAAGACCTTCGCTTGCGCGAGATTGCCGAGGTTTTTGGGCTTACCGAGTCCCGGATTTGCCAGATTCACTCCCAAGCCATTCTTGCGCTTCGGGGTTATATGCAGCGGATGGTCGCCGATGACCGATAACAGCCGCCTTCCTATCGGCACCAAGTCGAACATACCTCAGACTCATTCCTCTCAAACATGCTCGTAATCATAGGTTCGGTCATTGTCATGGTTTCTGTCATGGGCGGCTTCATGATCGCGGGCGGTCATCCGGCGGTTCTTCTTCAGTGGTCCGAGTTTATCATCATTCTTGGCTCGGCCTTCGGATCGATGATCACTATGGCACCCATGAAGGTTCACAAAGACCTCATCGCCCAGATCGTCGGTTGCATCAAAGGTTCCCCATACAATAAGGCGGCCTACGAAGACATGTTCAAGGCGCTCTATGAGATGTTCATGCTGGGGCGCCGCAATGGCATGGTGTCCTTGGAGCCTCACATTGGAGAACCTTCGACCAGCAGTATTTTCACCAAGTATACCTCATTCTCGAACGACCATCATGCGATCGCTTTGCTGACCGGAGCTCTGAGACCTCTCATCGACGGCAAGGTGAAACCGGATCATATCGGCCTCCTCATGGAAACGGAGATTAGCGCCATGGAGAAGGAGCATCACAAGCCCATCGATGTGCTCTCCAGGACCTCGGACGCCATGCCTGGATTTGGGATCGTGGCGGCGGTGCTTGGTATCGTCATCACCATGGGAGCTATCAATGGACCGGTTGAGGAGATTGGTCACCACGTGGCTGCGGCGCTGGTCGGAACTTTCTTGGGGATTCTAGTCTCTTACGGGTTCCTTGCCCCGCTGGCGGCAGCCATGGTCTTCAATGGAGACGCCGAGATCGGCTACTATCGGACTTTGGCCAAGGCCGTTTCGAGCTTCGCCACCGGTACTGCTCCCATGATGGCCTTGGAGATGGCGCGACGCGGCCTGCCTGGGGATGTGAAGCCGAGTGCCGAAGAGTTAGAGGCGATGCTTAAGGCCGCTAGCAAATAATCTAAACACTAACACCAAACCCGTACAAATCATGGCTGGAGGAGGAGGAGGAGCATGGAAGGTCGCTTACGCGGACTTCATCACCGCTATGATGGCGCTATTTCTGGTTCTGTGGCTGGTGTCTCAAGACTCGAAGGTAAAGGACGCCGTTTCCCGGACTTTCCGAAATCCCTTTGCGGCCACAGAAAAACGTTCGACGGGTATTTTCAATTCCAACAAAGAAAACGACAAAACCTACTCCAAGGGAAATTTCGAGGCCAATGCGCCGATCGAGCTGGGAATTCTCCGTCGTATTAGCCAGGACATGCTCAAGACCTTGGCGACCAACCCCGAAATGCCTGAGGATCAGTCGCTGCGCATGGAACTGCTTTCTGATGGCATTCGCATGACGATGTTCGACCGGCATCAAAAGCCCCTGTTCGCCCCAGGTTCGCCGGAGCTTTCGGAATATGGCCGATGGATATTTACCACGATGGCCTGGCAGATCACCCGATTTACCAATCATTTCACCCTAGAAGTTGAAGGCCACACCGAGGCTGACTACAAACCCAAGGACGGAGAGCCAGACGCCTGGGACCTTTCCACGCAACGCGCTCATAGCACCCGCAAACTCCTGATGGAACACTCCGTGCGTTCCTCCCAGTTCCGGAGGGTCTCCGGGTACGCCGATACTGCCCCCATCGAAGGTGTTCCTCCTAACGACGAACGCAATCGCCGTGTGGCGCTCATCCTCCGGGCCAACGATGATGTGTATAAGTTTTGAGGTTTCTCCTCCGCTCTCCATGTCCTCCAATTTCAAACCACTGACCACTGGAGCCAACGCTTCCGCAAACAATTCATCGGCAAAAGCGACGGGCCAACGAAACCTCAAAAGCCGGTTTCAGCCGATCGGTGTGTCCGGCGACAACACTCGGCCGACGACGAGCGTTGGGGCCCATGCATCTCACCTGAACCAAGGGCCCGCGGTCGGTTCGACTCACGCGGTGGCGGCGGAGTCCGCCCCGAGAATCTCTACTGCGGTCACGCGGTTGATCCGGGATGGTGATCGGATTACCCACATTGAGATTCAATGCGGTTGCGGCGAAATTATTACACTGGAATGCGGCTACGCGATAACCGGAGCGTAACAAAACTCTTTTTGCACTGTCATGGCACAGCAGTGCCGCGGGTGCCGACTCCACGGTCTGTCGATCACTCCCACTCGATCGTACCTGGCGGTTTGCTGGTGATGTCGAGCACCACTCGGTTCACCCCGCTGACCTCGTTAGTGATACGGGTGCTGATGCGTTCGAGGAGTTCGTAGGGAACCTTCACCCAGTCGGCGGTCATGCCGTCCTGCGATTCCACAATCCGCAGAGCGATGGTGTAGGCGTACGTTCGTTCATCACCTTGGACACCGACGCTGCGCACCGGCAGCAGCACGGCGAAGGATTGCCAGGTTTTGTAGTACCAATCGGCCGCCTTCATTTCTTCGACGACGATCCGGTCTGCATTGCGAGTGATTTCCAACTTGTCCGGGGTCAGTTCACCGAGGCAGCGCACGGCCAATCCCGGACCAGGAAAGGGCTGTCGATGCACGATTTCCTTAGGTAGACCTAACTCGAGGCCCAATTGGCGGACCTCATCCTTGAAGAGGTTACGAAGTGGTTCAAGCAATTGGAACTTCATGCCCTCAGGGAGGCCGCCCACGTTGTGGTGACTCTTAATCATGTGGGCCGGGTTTCCGTCGATGGGGACCGACTCGATGACGTCCGGATAGAGGGTGCCTTGCGCGAGGAACTTAGCCTTTCCAGCTCGACGGGTGGCCGTCTGGAAGACATCGATGAATGTCTTGCCGATGACCTTTCGTTTTTGCTCCGGATCTGTGACGCCCTTGAGCTTACGCAGGAACAACGCGGTGGCGTTCTCGTACTGGAGCTTGAGGTTGAAATTGCGTCCGAAGACTTCCTGAACCACCTCGGCCTCTCGGTGGCGGAGAAGGCCGTTGTTGACGAAGATGCAGGTCAGTTGATCGCCGATGGCTTTGTGGATCAACGCGGCTGCGACGCTGGAATCCACACCACCACTGAGTCCGAGAATAACCTTCTCTTTACCGACCTTCGCCCGAATTTCTTCGCAGGCCAGTTCCACATAATTCTGCATGGTCCAGTTAGGGCGGCAGCCGCAAACGCCGCGCACGTAATTGGACAAGATTTCTTTGCCCCGGGGCGAATGAACAACCTCGGGGTGAAACTGGATGCCGAAGTAAGATTTCTCCGTGTTCTCGATGGCGGCGTATTCAGAATTGTCGGTAGTGGCCACCGACGTGAAACCCTTCGGAAGGCGGGTCAGCTTGTCGCCATGGGAATTCCAAACTTGGAGGCTCTTGGGCAGTTTCCGGAATAACGGGCAGTCCTTCCGCGTGATGGTGAGGGTTCCTTTGCCGTATTCCCGCTTCGTGCCTTTCTCAACTTTTCCGCCTAAGAAATGCCCCATCAACTGGACGCCATAGCAAATTCCGAGCACCGGTACTCCCAAGTCAAAGATCGCCGGATCGGGCAGAGGAGCCTTCGGCGCGTAGACCGACGAGGGGCCGCCGGAGAGGATGATGCCTTTGACGCCGAGTTTCTGGATTTCCGGGGCCGGGGTGTCAAAGCGCAGAATGGTCGAGTAAACGTTCAGTTCACGGACCCTGCGTGCGATAACCTGAGTATACTGGGATCCGAAATCGAGGATGACGATCTGCTCCATAAGCAACGGTGACTGCTGAAGCGCGGGAGCTTCAAGCGGTTCCTCGCTATTTTCAGTGGTTTTTAAACCGGCAGGTTTCATCGGTTTTCACACCGTCACTGACACTTGGTTATGGCCCCCCGTATGTCGCCCGAAGATTTCCTGGGTAGGGACCGATCTCCGAGCGGTCCGGTCTGCGGCGGGCCGATCTCTGCAGTGGTCCATGTCTGCGAAGGTCCGATTTCTGCAGTGGTCCGTGTCTGCGATGGTCCGATTTCTGCGGTGTTCTGTGTCTGCAGTGATCCGATCTCTGCGGTGTTCCATGTCTGCGATGATCCGATTTCTGTAGTGTTCCGTGTCTGCGGACGCG
>CAINWP010000213.1 GCA_903854475.1 uncultured Verrucomicrobiota bacterium | reverse complement strand
GCATCCACCGCGGACACATCACTCAAGGCCCGCACGACGGCGTGGGCGAAGATGGGATCGGCATCGGCCAAATGGCTCACGAGTGCCGGAGTCGCGGCGGGTCCGACTAAGCGCGAGGCGCTGTTGGCAGCCGTTCGCCGCGCCACCGGATTCGCGGAGTTGAGGAGACGCTCGAGTAAGTCCGGTGAAATGAGTCCGCGCGGTTGGGCCGAGCCAGCGAGCGCATGCAAGATGGCCGGCGCCAATACCTCATCGCTCATCATGCGAGGTAGGCGGCCCTTCGATTCCTGCGGAAAGCCAAGAACCATGGCATTCACCGCGGCGACGCGGGAACCCTTGCTGGCAGTGTCATCGGCGGCCACATCGCGCAAGAGCGCCAGCACCGAGTTCCGGTCCACGCGGGCCGCAGCGGTCCGGCGGAGCAGAGACCGTTGGGCTTCGAGACGGCGGCGGTGGCTGGGGGAGCGGAGGGCTTCGACGAGTTTCTCCGGCGACAGCGACTCGAAGTTCGGCATCGCCGGTGGGGTGTAACCCTTCGGGCTCACCCGGGCGATGAACCCGACTTCCGTGCCCACCCAAGTGAAGGAAGCACCTTTCCAACTGGCGGCATAAACCGCGCTATTACCGTCCACATCGAGATCGGTCACGCGGGGTAGTCGGAGGAATTCTTCCTGGCTAGCAGTCATGGTGGCTCCCTTCGGAGTCAGTCCGTGGTGATAAACCCAGTCGCGTCCCCAATCGGCGGTGAAGGGAGCATTGTTCCAGCGGGCGGGCAGACCGGGTTCGTCGATCCAGGCGGCCCCGCATCCAGAGCCCCCACCGTAGTCGGCCAGCGGTTGAATGATCTCGTCGCCGAAGTTCTTGAAGAGGCGTGGGTAACCGTGTTGCGTGCGCCCGCTGAAGTGGTGGAGGCGAATGTCCCAACCGCCTCCGTCATTGGTGTTGTCCCGCGTGAACCCTTCCAGCTCCGGACTCAGGGCTACCTCCAAAATATTGCGCGTGCCGTCGGCCCAGGTTTCCAGGCCGCTGCCGTCGGGGCGGAACCGCACCACGCCCCCGCCGCGCAGTTGCAGACGGGTGCCGTCGGTGCCCACAGCTTCCATGAAGCCAAAGTCGCCGATGGCCGCATACAGCCAACCATCGATGCCCAGGGTCAGGCCGTTGGATCCGTGGTCGGCGGGCCGGTCCTTGAAGGTCCAGCCGATGCCGCGGATCAGGGTCTGCTTCTCGTCGGCCACCCCGTCCCCGTTCTTGTCGATGAACACGCTCACGTCGGGCGGGTGCAGCAAGTAGAGGCGATCATGATCCCAGACGAGTCCGCGCGGCGAATCGACGTCGGCCACGAAGGCCTTCACCTCATCGCCCTGACCGTCGCCATTGGTGTCCCGCACGCGCAGCACCCGGCCCAAGTGCGGCTTGCGGTCGAGCGACCCGTTGCCGTCGCTGGACACATAAAGTGTTCCGTCGGTCGCGGCCGCCACGAACACGGGATAATTCACCGCCGGTGGCGTTGCGAAGATCGTCACCTGGAACTCCGACGGGGCGCTCACATCCTTCATCAAGCCATCGACCTTGCTGGCGGTCACCGCGGGCAAGTGGGTCAATTCCTCCGGCGTCGGTTGTCGATCCTTGGCGGTGAAGGTCTGGGCCCCCAGAGGTGGCAAGGCCAGACCGAGAGCGGCCATAAGACTGAGTCGCGAAAGAGGAGAAATCATGGCGAGCGGTCATGATGCCGCTTCGCCCTCACCGCTGGCAATGGTCGGCCGCGTAGGATTGTCGACCTTGTCGGGTTGGATGTCGCCCTTGGAACTCACCGCCGATTCAAGCGCTGTCACCCATTGAGTAATTTCCCTGGATTCGGGTGCAGCGAGTCTGAGTGGTTCTGGACGTCCTCCCTCTGCCGATCGCATCCCGGCACCTAGCCGAGTGAAAGTGCTCTCACCTCGATCCCAACGGATCAACATCCTCAAAACGGCAGATTAGGTGCCGATTTCAATCCGCAATTCCGAACGCCAAAATTTTATTTCAAGAATATCTTCAATTATTTGACAAGTCTAAAAAAATCGATATCCCTGTGAAGTTGTGCAAATTAACCATATTAGTAATTATTTCAAATCAGAATAAACATTACAATCAGTCACATTAAAATATAAAATTTACTTTAAAACCCATAATGAACCCCACCCCCGTCATCCCAGCAACTCCCAACGCCACCAAGACACCCCCCCGATGGATTTCGTGGATTTGGAGTGTAATTTTGGCATTAGCAATGTCTCCAGCAGCCTTCGCGCAGAATGATAAACTTACTATCGACTACAGTGGCGATCTTAAGATTGGCTGCTCATTAGTTTTGATAGTTTCGTCAAAATGCAATGAC
The DNA here is from genome assembly GCA_903854475.1 of uncultured Verrucomicrobiota bacterium. GTDB lineage: Bacteria > Verrucomicrobiota > Verrucomicrobiia > Limisphaerales > UBA9464 > SXXZ01. The sequence continues at coordinate 12,248 of CAINWP010000213.1, read as the reverse complement.
ATGTTTGTCGAGCCAGATGTAACAGTGGATGAAAAAAAGTTGTAATGATAGAAGGTGATCGCGGTTGGGTTGGTGAGGTTTCGCTAGATAAAACAGGTCCTCTTGAAATTAAAGCACAAAATACTTGTAAAAAAACAGAAACGACCTTGCAAATTAAAAACGTGACATTTACGCAGAGAATATCATTCCGAGATCCTCAAGCTGTAAATCTACTGGCCAAAGAAGTCTCTAGAATTACGGTGACTGCGACATGGGACGGCATAGAAAATAAATTAGAATGGAGAATGTTTCCTCAGCCGACAACGGGATCGAAAGCTGTTGCTACATGCGGTTATACAGATAGTGTTAAACTTAGTTGGCGTGAAAGCGCATATATGCCAACAAAGGCTCAGCTAAATCCAAATACTCAGTATTATACAGGATGGGCAAGATGGGTCGAAATGAGTTGGTACCTTGATTGCGCGTCGGGAAGTCTTAGTGTGAATCAGCCATTCATTTCACCATGAAAAACCGGATTAAAAATTGGTGCTTTCCGCCTACATTGATTGCGGTATTGATCATGCTTTTTTTAACATTAATCCATCGCGTTTATGGGGACTCACTAAAACAGTTAGACCCACTGAGCTTAGAGTCTTCTCAGCAGAAATCTGCCTCGAATAATCACCGTACATCCATTGATAATTTGGTTCAGATAGGATTCCGTAATGGATTTGCTGGAAAAGGATCGTTTGATAAAATTATAAAGGTCTTAAATGTTGAATCAACCAATGAACTCAACTCCTATTTTGGAGCTATCCGTGCTGGGTTGGCAGGACCTGTTCAAAATTCAAAACTTGAATCTGCATTTCTTTTCGGACTTGAACATGTAGATCGCAAGGAGATGTCCTACGCTTTGACGATATTCGGTGCTAATATCTCGTTCGAGACAGAGAATAGTTTTTTCCGAAGTCTCGATTATCGCTTGCAACAACCTGCAGATGATTTGACGCCCTACTTGGAAGACCTGGCAAAACACATGGTCCAGGTGAGAGGACGGAACACCAGCGGTAAAATGATCTCTGAGCCAACTCATCGATTATCTCATGTATTAGAAGTAGCAAGATTGGATTCATTTAAAAAACCAGTATTTTCTGGCAAAATACTTCAGCAAGTTGGTGATTTAATCGATGGCGAAATGGCCCAATACGATCCGCTAGATACGATTGCGGCAATTCGATTCATGGTGCTGGAATCGAGAGCGAACGAGAACGATGTGATCCAAACCATAATTCGATTGATTAGCCCGCAGTTGGTTGAAAAAACAACAACAGCAACAAGTGATGAGCACACCCTTCGGTGGCAGAGCGAAGTGCCGCGCGCACTCATTTGGTATTTGTGCAAGATTCGCGATGAAAGCCCCCGTGCCCTTAAGGTCTTGGAAACTCTAGAATCAAAATGCAGCCCCCACATTCAGTGGATCCAGCAAAATAAGTTAAAACTCGTTGATGAGAATAGTGGTTTTAAAAATCCAATCGAGAACACTCGAAAATCTGCTGAAAAAATCAGGAAAAAGTGTAATATAAATAGTTTTATGAGTCGCGATGTTTTATTAAAAATCAAGGACTAAATTGAGTAGTTTGTTCAATAAATATCCGTTCATCGTGGATCTATATCGATATTGGTTATTACGGTGTTGGCTTATTTTTGCCGCCGCTTTTTTGAAATCCGAAGGCGGTGATCTAATAGCTACTAATGGTCTTGATTTCGAAGAATATGAGCTTCATGGCTCAATTCAGTTGGATCGGATGTCCGAAGGGGTTAAGCACCGAACCATGGCGACGCGATTCTTTTCTGTATACGTACGACTCTCTGAGTGGAGTATTGTTGTTTCTGAGGACCCGAAGCGTAACTCAGAGAATGGGCTCATGAACCCAGAATTTTATTGGTACGGACACAATAATGAGTCAATTCTTTGGAGTAACGTTGAAGATTCGAAATGTGATTGGGTGCATTTGTACCCTTTCCATTATCCAATTTCAAGCCATCGTGAAGACTCACTGCCTTTACTTTATATGATGTTTGCGTCTCGGAATTTATATGCGCATCAGGTGAGTGATCGAATTCCAGTTCTGCATGATTGGGATGCTCGAGTAAAATATTGGGAAATGGTGTCGCTGCAGACTCCTCGGCAATTATTTGCAATCAATTCATCCTTCCCCACTAATATTGTTGTTTTGAATGATGTGGTTCCTGACGAAAACAAAAAGCAGGTGGATGACGAGTACTCCCAGGCGTTTGACTCTAATGGACAGCGGTCTTGGGATATGTATTTCAACAAGTTCCGCGTCCCTTCCGGAGATAATCCCACCAATGCTTGGTACCGAGCCTATCCGCCTAGAAAAGAGGGTAATCGATGGATTCCCACGGGTTTTGAAGCGTTTTTTTGGGATGCTCAATGGCGCATGATGCCGAGCTTGGATCAGCCCTCTCAAATGATGCCGAAAGTGGATCGGCGCGCTCAAGCTACGGTGCAACGATTCTCCGCTCGGTGTTCGTTGAAGGATTTGAAGCCGCAGATCCGTCGTGAGACCGGGGTGGGAGACATGCGATTGTGGGTCGAGAGTCCGCCGGTGTTCAAGGAGGGGCAAGGCGTTGATATTCCCACCTACACGCTGATGCCCGGGGAGGATTGGCCGACGTTGGAACAGGCCAAGATCCGGTTGAAACATCCAGACCGGGATCGGCGCACGAAGCTTCAGCCTTGGGGATTCGTTCTGCTCGGGGTGATCGTGGGAGTGCCGTTGTTTTGGGCGGCCCGGCGGTCCTTCCGGAGGGCTTGAGATTTTGGAACTGGATGGGAAGTCCGATCGAGAACCGGCATTGCAGGCTGCGAAGCCGGGACCGTGAATGGGTATGTCATGTCAGGGGAATCGAATGCCTTCAGGGAGCATAACCTTTTCAAGCCCATTTATGCCGCTGGGCCCTGACCCGTCTCAGGAATATTGGTTAATGCTATGGCTCTCGAGTTGATTCAGACGTGTTGGAAGGCTCTGAAGGAATTCGGGGCCCGAGAAAGGGATCCGTTGGGCTTCATCGTGGGTCATAAGCTGGTGCTGCTGGCCCTCGGAATCTCGGCTCCGATGGTCTTCGGCTTCCTAGATCCGTGGAAGTTCGGGTGGGTGACCACCAATTCGAAGAGCTACCTGATCATCGCCAACCATGGCTACTCTGCGGGCGAATCGCTTTATGCCTTTTATCCGGCCTGGCCCTGGGTGATTCGCGGGGTCTCGAGAGTCTTCGGGCATCCCGACTGGACTGCCTACCTGCTTTCCAATGTGTTCTCCACTATCGGGCTGTTCCTGTTCCACCGGATCGCCTTCCGAATCCACGGCGAGACGACGGCGTGGAATGCGCTGCGGTTCATGGTGGTCTTTCCGGGCTCGATGTTCTTTTTCGTGCCGTACACCGAATCGCTCTTCCTGATGGTCCTTATGATTCTGTGGCACGCGCGGATTCGGGAACGTTGGGCGTGGGTGGCCGTCGCCGGTTTCCTATTGCCGCTGATCCGGCCAGTAGGCCTCTTCATTGTGCCCGTGTTCATGGCGGAGATCGTGGCGAGTCGATTCCGTTGGCGGGCGCTCTGGTTGCTGCTAGCTCCTAGCCTTGGCTTCGCCACCTATCTGGGAAGCATGGCCATCCTGTCCGGGAATCCTTGGATTGGGTTCGAGGCCCAACGGTTTTACCCAGCGTATCCGTCGATCGCCAAGATCGGTGATGTGGTGGGATTTCTGAAGGCGTTCGCTTCCGTCCAACCGGTCCATGACTTCCTGCACTCCCCGCTCGATCGGTTCGTGTTTGTCGCGTTCTGCTGCAGCGGCGTTTGGATCTTCCGCCTGGGGCTCACCCAGTACGTCTATGCGGTGTTCTTCGGATTGGTTCCGGCGCTCTCCAATTCCCTGATGTCCTACACCCGGTTTGCCTGCCTGTTGATTCCGTTGTTCCTGGTTTGGGGTCAGCGGTTCCAGCGGCCCGTGCTCGATCCGGTCCTGTTGCTGTTCTTCGGGGTCCAGGTGCTACTGTTCTTGGCGCACTTGTCCAACCACTGGGCGGGATAGCCTGCCCGGGAGCCGAGACTTCGTATCCCAGCGGAAGTCCGAGGGTGACGCTCTTAAACCTTCAAACCCCAATTCGGGGCAGCAGCTCTTCGATGGGTTTGCCGAAAGGGAGGATGGGCATGGGTCGGCCGCCCAAATCTAGAATGGACTCTGAGGCGTCGATGCCCAGATGCCGGTACACCGTGGCCCAGAGGTCGTTGGGGCTCAGCAGGCGTTCGGTGGGGTATTCAGCCCGGGCGTTGGTGGCTCCGACGATTTGTCCGGTGCGCATGCCGCCGCCGGAGACCAGGAGTGACATCGCTTGCGGCCAATGGTCTCGGCCGGGTTGCATGACGCCAGTCTGGGATCCTTTGACCCGTTCCAAACGGGGGGTACGACCAAACTCTCCGGTGACCACCAAGAGCACCCGCTGGTCGAGGCCGCGGTCGTAGAGGTCTTCGATCAGGGCGGCCACCGCTTGATCATAAGCCGGGAAGCGCCACTTGGAGTCTTCGAAGATGTGGCAATTGACCGCGTGGGAGTCCCAGTTGTAGGTGCATCCGGCGGGGATGGGTTTGCTGGGGAAGGGGTTCTCCCAAACCATGGTCACGAAGGGGCAACCGGCTTCGACCAGGCGTCGGGCCAGCAACCCCCGTTGTCCGTAGGCGTTCCAGCCGTAGCGCTCCCGGGTGGCAGGCGTCTCCTGCTGAAGGTCGAAGGCTTTTTGGACTCCGGCGTGCGTTAGCATGGTGACCGCCCGCTGGCTGAATTGATCCATCGACTCCATCAACCCGCTGCTGTCGAGATCGCGACGGAGCCGGTCCATTCCGGAAAGCAAATGCGACCGATCCTCCATCCGGGTAGCCATGTCCGGGGTGAGGCTGAGGTTCTGCACCTTGAAGTTGGGTGCGCTGGGGTCGCCCACAACCATGAAGGGCGTGTGGCTGGTTCCCAGGTAAGAGGGCCCGAGGCTGAAGACGTCGATGTGGCTGCGTCCGTCGTCGACGCCGGTGATGCAGGCCGGAAGGCCGGATTTTTGTCGAGCCTCCAAGGCGCGGCTCACGATGGAGGTGACGGCCGGCGCATCGTTGACGAACTCGGTGGGCGTGGCCGGGATGCGTCCGGTCATGAAGCGCTTGTGCGCACCACCATGGTCGGAGAAGTCGTGGCACACCGAACGCACCAGCGTGAAGCGGTCGGCGACCTTGGCCTGCCGGGGGAAGAGTTCGCAAATGTCGATGCCCGGCACGTTGGTCCGGATGGGCCGGAAATCGCCGCGGAATTCCGACGGCGCATCCGGCTTCATGTCGTAGGTGTCGAGCTGCGAGGGGCCGCCCGGCAGCCACACGAAGATGACGGCCTTGTCCTGCGAGTTCGGAATGCCCAACGGCGCGCCGGACGCTGCCAGGGAGCGCAGCCTCAGAAAATCACTCAGGCCCAAGCCCAAGGCGCTGATGCTTCCTAGTTCTAGGAAGCTGCGTCGGGACAATGGGCCTGAGCAGGAGTTCATCGGGCGGTATCGCTGTTTGGGACGTCAGCCCTAACCTCAGATGTCCCAGCCCTTGCGGCTGTCGCGCTTCACGAAGCGGGCGGCCTCGGGCAAGTTGGTCGAGCGCATGTTCGGGCCGTCCCAGTCCATGACCTTGCCTTCACCGACACGCACCGCGATGCAACCCAGCAGGATGATTTCGGTGAGGTAGGCGGCGATGTCGAAGTTGGAGTAGGCGGGCGTGCCGTCGCGCATCATCTGGAACCACTCTTCATTGTGGCCTGGCGAGCGGGGGATGCTCTGGGGCACGGCTTTGACGGCTTCGTGGGCGTCGCCGGGCAGGAAGATTTTTTCGTTACCCACCATGATGAAGAACTGCGAACCGTAATCGTCCGGCGAGAACAACTTGCCCTTGTCGCCCACCAAGAGGCATCCGCTGGACGGCAACGATCCCTTGAGGGTGACGATTTCTCGGGTGAGATCGGCGCTCGGACGGAGCGGGGCGAGGTCTTTGTCGGTGGGGTTGCCGTCGTACCACCAGAACTTCAGCGGCGGCAGGCCGTCGCGTTCAGGGAACTCGAAGCGAAGTCGCGAGGTTTTGGCGAAGGTCTCGGGGAAAGATTGCGAGGTGAGTTCAGCCACGACCCGGGTCGGGTAGCCCAGCTTGAGTGCGCGGAAGGGCATGTTGACGGTGTGGCAAGCCATGTCACCGAGGGCTCCGGTGCCGAAGTCGTTCCAACCGCGCCAGGCGAAGGAGTGGTACACGCCCTTCTTGTACGGGCGGAACTGTGCCGGTCCGAGCCACAGGTCCCAGTCGAGTGACTCGGGCACTGGGTCGGAACCCTCGGGCCGAGCCAGACCTTGCGGCCACACCGGGCGGTTGGACCAGACATGCAGTTCGGTGACGTTGCCGATGATCCCGGACTGGATCACCTCGACCGCGCGACGTAGGCCGCTGCCGGCGCTGCCTTGGTTGCCCATTTGGGTGGCCAGCTTTCCGTCGCGGGCCAACTGCCGCAGGATGCGGGCTTCATGGACCGTCTGGGTCAGGGGCTTCTGACAGTAGATGTGCTTGCCCAGGCGCATGGCCGTGGCGGCGGCGATGCCGTGGACGTGATCGGGAGTGGAGATGGTCACCGCATCGATCGATTTGCCGATCTGGTCGAACATCTTCCGGAAGTCTTGGAACTGCTGGGCCTTCGGGTACTTCTGACCCTTCTGGGCGAGCGTGTTCCGATCGACGTCGCACAGACCGACGATGGTGCCGCCGCAGCGTGCGGCGTCGTCGGTGTCACTGGAGCCCTTGCCGCCCACGCCGATGCAGCCAATTTGGATTCGTTCATTGGCACCCAGCACCGAGCCCACGTAGGGAAAGGCGAAGGCGGCGGCGGTGGCAGCGGCACTGCGGCTTAGAAAGCGTCGGCGGTTGAGACCGGTGAGCGGGGTCAGGGGCAAGGGGTTCATGGTGGTCTTTAATGCGGTAACAGGCTGGACTCCGAGAGTCAATGCAGGCCCCGTCGCATCCTCAGGATTGCCACTGTGCCTGACTCTCTGGGGCACTGGGACTCGTTCGCGTGGAGCGCCCCAGGGGCCCGCGGCTTAACGAGTGGCTCCCTTTTTAACCCTTTGAGGCGCTTAGGGAAATAGAACGGGCGCTTGACCGGCTTGTCCGGCGGTTCGTAGTGTCCCATCTCTTTGCCGGAATGCGACTTTGCGTCCCGGCGTCATCCCTATCGCAGCAAGAAGCACATGAACGTTTCCGTCGAGAATTTGGGTCCGTGCAAGAAGCTCCTCCGCATCGAGGTGCCCGTCGAGCAGGTCAACGCCGCCTTTGACACCGTGACCGCCAGCTTCCAGAAGCAGGCTCAGTTGCCTGGTTTCCGGCCCGGCAAGGCTCCCAAGCACATGATCGTCAAATCGTACGAGAGTCAGATCAACGACGAGGTTCGCAAGAAGCTCTTCGGTGACTCTTACGCCGCCGCGTCGAGTCAGGAAAAGTTGCGGATCCTTGCCACCCTCGATGTCGAGGAGCTGACTTTCGGTCGTGGATTGCCTTTTTCCTACACGGCAACGCTGGAGAACGCGCCAGAGTTCGAGGTGCCTGAATACAAGGGTCTTAAGGCTCAACGTCCGGTGGCTCAACCCACCGAAGCGGATGTGGAACGCGCTCTGAACATCCTTCGCGAGCAGCAGGTTCGCTACAACGATGTCGCACGGGCTCTCCAGGCTGACGATATCGCCGTGGTGAACTACAAGGGGACGCTCGATGGCAAGCCCTTGACCGAGGAGTTTCCCACGGCCCGTGGCCTGACCGAGAAACAGAATTTCTGGGTCCAGGTGAAGGAAGAGTCCTTCATCCCCGGTTTCACGACTCCGCTGGTCGGCGCTAGCGCTGGCGACAAGCGCACGGTGCCGCTGACCTTGCCGGCTGACTTTGTGATCGCCGGGCTTTCGGGCAAGAACGTGGTTTATGAGCTCGAGGTCGTGGGTGTTAAGGAAAAGGTGCTGCCGGCGCTGGATGACGAGTTCGCTAAGGGTTTTGGTGCCGAGGATTTGGCCAAGCTGACCGAGGGCATTCGTCAGGATCTGAAGAATGAGCTGGAGTTCCGCGGCCGCAAGGCGCTGCGCGATCAGTTGCTCAAGGTGTTGTTGGATTCTGTCAGCTTCGATCTGCCGGAGAGCGTGGTCGTCAATGAGACTCGCAATGTGGTGTACAACATCGTCAACGAGAACCAGCAGCGGGGTGTTGCTAAGGAGATCATTGAGGAGCGCAAGGACGAGATTTTCGCCAGTGCCGGTGCCAGCGCTAAGGACCGCGTTAAGGCGTCGTTCATTCTGGGTCGCATTGCCGAGTTGGAGAATATTAAGGCAGAGCAGAAGGAGATGACTCAGCGAATTATCGCCTTGGCTGAGCAGAATAAGACTTCCCCGGAGAAAATGGCCAAGTCGCTGCAGGAGCGGAACGCTTTCCAGGAGCTGGCCCAAGAAATCATCATCGGCAAGGTGCTCGACTTCGTTGAGCTGAATGCCCAGGTGGAAGAAGTGGCTACCCCGTCTCCGTCCGAGGTGAAGGCCTAGTTCGGAGTGGTCCCGTTGGTGGGGGCCTGCTTGAGAATTCAACGACAACGGCGGCCAACCTTTGGCCGCCGTTGTGCTTTTTCAGGGGCCAATCATTTGTGAGTATAGGTTCGAGGAATTCGAGTCCGCGGGGGCGATTCAGTGGGAGTGTTCCGGGTAGCACGGTGTGGTTGGGTGCTTCAGCTTTACGACGTGCTGTTTTGAGGGTTTGTCTGTTGGTCTGGCGATGGGGGTGTATGCCCGGTGGTGCGCCAGCGGGGTCGGGCCTGCGCTCGCTAAGGAGGCTCTGGGGAGGAAGGGCTTTCGCGCTGCGCGCTGGGGTAAAAGGGTGTTCGCCTCCAATGCTCGCTCCGGTCCGGCCCCGCTGGCGCCTGGTGTGGCGCTGGTTGTCAGCGGCAACGCTGCGCCAGTAACTCGACGAGCCCAGCGAGCACTTCTTCGCGGTCGTGGCCTGCCAGGCTCAGAGCCAATTGGGCGGTCAGGAAGCCGTGTTTGGCACCCATGTCGTAGCGGCGTCCGGCGGTTTCTAGGGCCAGGTAGCGCTGTTTCCGGGCGAGTGCGGAGAGGGCGGTGGACAAGTTCACCGACCCGGTGGTCTCACTCACTTGACGTTCGAGTAGGTCCATTAAGGAAGGGGTCAAGACGTGCATCCCGAAGAAGCAGAGGTAGTGAGCCGCACGCAAGCCCGGGATGATCAGTCGCTGTTCGGCGAGGGTCGGTGTCGGTTTTTCGAGAACCTCTGCGATCTCGTACAATGCGTTCCTTCCGGTGACCCGACGCCCGCCGATTGCTCCGAAGTAGGGAAGTTTGCTCTCGTGTGTCGCCTGGACAGCGGAGACGGCGGAGCGTTCGCTGATAGCGGTCTCTACCAGTTGACGCGCGCAACTGACTTCCGTGGCGCTGACATAGACATGGTCCCCAACCAGTAGGAGAAAGGATTCTTCCTGGGTGAAGGCACGACCGCACGCCACCGCATGGCCGTAGCCCCGGGGCTCGGTCTGCTCGATGAAGCGGAGCCTGCGTCCGTGGGAGCCTGCGGCTTCAGTGTAGGCGGCTTGGTCGCCCGGGTGGATGACGACAGCGATTTCTTCGATACCGGCCGAGAGTGCTTCTTCAATCACCACGCCCAAGGCGCTGCGGGAGATGCCATCCTGACCCACTAGGGTCTGAAGCGGTAGTGTGCGCTGGTTTCGCCCGGCGGCGGTGATCAGAGCCTTCTTGATGTTCATCGGATGGGGTACCGTGGCATATCGATAGTCGATTGTCAGCAGGCAGAGCGCGAGGTGGGCGGTGCGCCGTGCATTCACCGAGTTTCGGGTTTTCGAACGCCAAATTTTCTTCCCTGTCTCGACACCAGCGGGGCTCAGGGTTAGGAGTCCTTCAGCGCGTGAACCTTATCCAGATCACTCCGGGAGCCGGCGGTATGTATTGCGGGAACTGTTTTCGAGACAATGCCTTGGTGGCGGAGCTGCGCCGGCAGGGCCATGACACGGTGATGGTGCCCCTGTACTTGCCGATGACGTTGGACGAAGCCCCTACGGTGGGTACCACCCCGACCTTCTTCGGAGGAATCAATGTCTTCTTGTCCCAGAAGATGGCGTGGTACCGGCGCTCTCCAGCATGGATGCGTCGGGCCGTGGATGCGCCTTGGCTGCTGAAATGGGCCGCCGGAAAAGCTGCTAAGACCCGGCCCCAGGATGTGGGCGAGCTGACGGTGTCGATGCTGCGCGGTGAGGAGGGTGCCCAGACCCGCGAGTTGGAGGACATGGTTGCGTGGATGTCCGGCTTGGCGCAGCCCGATGCGGTCTTTTTGTCCAATGCGCTGCTCTTGGGCTTTGCTCGTCGGCTGCGATCCGGGTTGGGAACGAAGGTGATTAGTTTTCTGCAAAGCGAAGAGTCTTTCCTCGATTCGCTGCCAGAACCCTTCCGCAGCGAAGCCTGGCGACTTATGGCCGAGCGGGCGCGCGAACTGGACGGTTGGATCGCACCGACTCGTTATTTTGCCGACCGCATGATTTACCGACTGGGCCTGCCGGCAGACCGCGTCCGCGTGGCCAAGAGTGGGATCTCCTTAGATGGCTACCGGGATCTTCCGTATCGGCCAGATCGCGGTTTTCGAGGCCCTTCACCCACGCTGGGATTCTTTGCTCGGATGTGCCCGGAGAAGGGCTTGGATACGGTCGTTGAGGCGTTCATCGAGCTGCGGGCGCAGGAGCGGTTTTCAACGCTGCGATTGAAGGTTGGCGGCGGTTGTGGACCGGGGGATCAGGCTTTTGTGGACACGTTGCGCCGACGTCTGGCCGAGGCCGGGTTGGCCGAGGCGGCTTCTTTCCATCCCAACCTTTCCCGCGATGAGAAGGTGAGTTTTCTGGCTTCGGTGGATGTGCTCTCGGTGCCGTCCCGATTCAGTGAGGCTTTTGGACTCTTTGTCGTCGAGGCCCTCGCTGCTGGCACCCCCGTGGTCCAACCCGATGTCTGCGGCTTCCGAGAGATCATCGAGGCGACGGGCGGAGGGCGTTTATGCTCCACGAACACCTCTAGCGCTCTGGCAGCGACCCTTGCTGAAGTGTTGGCGAATCCTGCGGAACTGCGACGTCTGGGCGAGTGTGGCCGGCAGGCGGTGACCGAGCGGTTCAGCGATGCCGCCATGGCTCGCGAGGTCTTGGCCGAGACCCGGTCCCTATTAGGCCATTCCCGAACTCCTGCATCGCCGCCCCGTCCCTGACCTGCCGGTCCTTGAACAACTCCTGATTACCCTCATGCCCTTTTTCGAATTCCGAGCGACCCGCCGTGTCGAGTTCAACGAAACCGATCTCGCCGGCATCGTCCACTTCTCCAATTTTTTTCGCTACATGGAGACGGTGGAAGGGGCCTTTTACCGGTCGTTCGGTCAGTCCGTAATTTTGCGGGGGGCAGCCGAGCCGCTGGGCTTGCCGCGGGTGCATGCCGATTGTGACTACCTTAAGCCGCTGCGCTTTGAGGACCTGATCGAAATGCACCTTCTGGTGAAGGAAAAACGCGAGAAGACAGTCACCTATCAGATCCGCTTCTGGCGTATCGAACCGGGGCCGGCCGAGGAGGTGGCAGTAGGGCATGTGACCCTGGTCTGCGTGGGTCGGGGCCCCGGCGGGGAGCTTAAGTCTCAACCCTTCCCAGTGAATTTCGCCGCGCACCTGGAGGTGGCTCCGACCTCAGCCTTGCGCCCAGCCCGAGCCTGAGCCCGAACGAGGCAATAACACCGTCCTCGCTCAGGCTATAGGACGACTCTGGGTGTCGCCCAAAGGCCTCCGAGGTAGGGACCGATCTCCGAGCGGTCCGGCACCGCAGACGTGGACGCTTTCAGAGACTCAAGCCCTACCAGGGAGGCCTGCCAGTTCGGTAGGGACGGTGTCCCACCGTCCGTTCCCTAGGCTGCCACAAGAGGTGGGGATGGCCCGAGAGACTCGAGCCCTACCGGGGAGGTGGCAGCGGCCTGCCAGTTTGGTAGGGACGGTGTCTCACCGTCCGTTCCCTGGGCTGCCACAAGAGGTGAGGATGGCCCGAGAGACTCGAGCCCTACCGGGAAGGCGGCAGCGGCCTGCCAGTTCGGTAGGGACGGTGTCCCACCG
>CAINWP010000212.1 GCA_903854475.1 uncultured Verrucomicrobiota bacterium | reverse complement strand
TGCAAACTCGGCCTGACCCACGCGCTTCCGAGGTAGGGCGATTTCTCCGAAAGCGCCGCGTCGGCAGACGCAGACCACTGCAGAGACGGACCGCTCGGAGATCGGTCCCTACCTCGGAGCGTAATCAGACTAGAAGGCCTTAATGCCGGGGACGTGGCGCCCGTTCACCGAGGATCTTCCCGTTCAGGTAATTCAATGCGGCAATCTTTTTGTTGGCCTTGCATTCTGCGGCAAGCACTCCGATGCGAGCACGTCGGATGCGCTTTTGGGGCGTTCTTAGCCTTTGGATCAGGCGCTGGAGTTCTGACCGTTGCTCAGGGGAGAGCTCGAATGGAATCTTCGGCCGCGCCTTGTCCAAAAGTCAGCACGGTCGTTTGATTTTAACAAAACTTAATTGGGACACTGCACTAGGTCTGCGGCTTTCCAATCCCACTTGGCCCCGCCTCCACCCGTTATCCCTCCCGCTCCAGGCGAGATGGACTGGCCTCGGATGCCCCGGTTTTCCAACAAATCTAATCTCGCAGGAACCCGTTCTGATGTAGCCTCGCGGCGTGTCCGAACTTCTGGAAAACCTCACCCGCATTCGTAGCCGCATCGACCAGGCTTGCGAACGTTCCGGTCGCCAACCGGACTCGGTCCGGCTCATGGCGGTGAGCAAAAATCAGTCACCCGAACGGGTGGCTGAGGCGGCCTCGGCCGGACTAACTCTCTTTGGAGAGAATCGAATCCAAGAGGCCAAGATGAAGATTGCCCAGTGCCCCAACCGCTTGGAGTGGCATTTTATCGGGCACTTGCAGTCCAATAAATCACGCGATGCCGTCAGCCTGTTTCACGTCGTACAGGGGGTGGACTCGCTCTCACTGGCCGAGGAACTCCAAAAGCAAGCCATCAAACAGGCTCGTTCCTTGCCCATCCTGCTCGAGGTCAATGTCGCGGGTGAGTCCTCCAAATTCGGATGGAACCCCGATCGCCTATTGACCGAGTTGCTGCAACTCAATGGCCTACCCCAACTGGCGGTCCACGGCCTGATGACCATCGCACCGTACGCTGTGGATCCGGAACAGGTGCGCCTCGTTTTTCGCCGTTTGCGCGAGCTGCGGGATCGTTGCGCCGACCTGCTGGGAGCCCCACTACCCGTTCTCAGCATGGGAATGAGTGGCGACTTGGACGTCGCCATCGAGGAGGGTGCCACACTGGTAAGAGTGGGAACGGCCCTCTTCGGAGAGCGCCCGCATCGGACCGACCCGAACAACCCTCCCGGCGCTTCCGATTCTGTCGGTTAGGCGGTGCCTTATAGGGGTAGCTCGGAGAGCAATCCCTACCCAGGAGGCTTATCGGGCTACATCCCAGATTCCCGCTACAAACTCCACCTCGCACACGCACCTCCGGGATGGGGCCGGTGCCCTCACCGAGCGGCCTGCAAGAGCCGAACGCCGGGTCAGGAGACCCGGCCTACACGGGGCTCATCGGCTAGCCCCATCGGCGGCTGGACCCCTCAGCCCCAGCTAGGGTCCAGCCCCCGGGTGATCAGGCCTCAAGGGGCATTCCACTCGCGATGCCCGAATCTGTGAGTCGGCGCTGGATAGCCCTGTCGGATGACAGGCTCTTTAGCCGCCCAACGCTCCGGCTTGGCTCGGGTCTGCGATGGCGCCCTTGTTGAAATCGACATATTCCTCGGTCAAGTCGGCGGCGTACATGACGGCCGAGGCCTTTCCCAGGTTGAGACGAATGTGCAACTCGAAGGTGTTCGCCTGGACCGCGTTCCACAAATCTGCAAACAGCGTCTTGGTTGGCTGTCCTCGACGCAGGCTCCAAAGAACTTTCCGAGTTCCCGAAGCGGCGTAACCGATGTCGACCTTATCCTCCACGATCTTGGCCGAACTGTATCCCAAGGCATCAATGATCCTCCCCCAATTAGGATCCCCTCCGTGCCAACTGGTCTTGACTAGGGCGCTGTTAGCAACCGCCCGAGCGGCGGCATCGGCATCGGCATAGGACTGTGCACCCTCCACGCGGACCGTCACCACCCGATGAACTCCCTCGCCATCGCACACGATCATCTTGGCCAATGATAGACACACATGCGACAGGGCCGCTTGAAAGACCTCGAAGTCCTTGCCGGAGGCCTTCCGGATGGCGGTATTTCCGGCCAACCCATTGGCTAAGGCCAGCACCGTGTCATTGGTGCTCATGTCCCCATCCACCGTGATTCGGTTAAAACTCAAGGCCACCGCTTCGTTGAGCGCGCTCTGGAGTGGCTTGGCAGCAATGTCGGCATCCGTGGTGATGAAGCACAGCATCGTGGCATGCAATCCAGCCGGTACCCCACTCGGAGCGGTTGCCGGACGGGCTCCGGTCGGTGACATGCCGGGTTGGATCATGCCGGCCCCTTTGCACATGCCGCCCATACGGACGATCCGCCCCCCAATCTTGAATTCGATCGCGATCGTCTTAGGGCGCGAATCGCTGGTCATAATGGCCTCGGCCGCGTGCTCCGCATGCTCGGGCGTAGCACCCAGAACCTCAGCCGCCGCGATGATCCCAGCAGTCACCTGCTCCATCGGCATTTGCACGCCGATCCGCCCGGTGGATCCAACCAGCACCCTTCCGGTGGAAAGCCCTAAAACCTTCTCAGCCAATCCCGTCATGGCCAGGGCGTCCTTCATGCCTTGACGACCGGTACAGGCGTTCGCGTTGCCACTGTTGACCACCACGGCCTGGGCGACCCCCTTGGCCACTCGGGAGACGCAGACTTTCACTGGAGCGGCGCAAACCTGGTTCGTCGTGAAGAGACCCGCCACCGCCGCAGGAGTTTCGCTGACCAGCATGCATAGGTCCCGCTTGCGCCCCTTGTCCGAGCCCTTGCCGGTGCCCAGACGCTTGATGTCACAGAAGACCCCACCCGCGAGGAACCCTTGAGGAGCCACCACGGCCCCATCGATCGGCTTGAACTTGAATTGCACGACTGGTTTGAAGCGGACCCGGGCGTTGGAAACAATCTCAAACCGCTGTGACCCCTCCGAAACTCTCAATCTCAGTCGAAGTCTCGTCCCGGAACGATTTGGCTTTTTTGAGTCATCAGCTCTGAACTACAGCCGACAATGACCCACTGCTGGTCTCAAAACTCCACGATTTGACCCTGCTGTGGCACCACCACCTCCGCCTGAGGCTTCAACACCTGTAGGGCCTGCCCGAAGGCCAATGACGCGGACTCCTCACCATGGATGACTGTGATCTTGCGCAATGAACCGGAGAGAGATTTCACGTATCCAATTAATTCAGACCGGCCAGCATGCCCGGAAAACGCATCAATGCGGGCAACCTGGGCCTTCACCTCGTGCGGAATGCCGAAAATGTTCACTGGATTGCGGCCCGAAACGATGAGGTGCCCCAAGGTATGCTCCGCGCAATAACCCACGAAAAGGATGAGATTACGCGGATCACCAAGATTGTGGCTTAAGTGATGCCTTATGCGCCCCGCCTCCGCCATACCCGAGGCACTAATGATAATGCACGGCTGGTTCAATTCATTGAGCTTCTTCGACTGCGCGGCCTCGCGGATGTAGAGGAGGTGATCCATACCGAAGGGGTTGCCTTTAGTCCGCAAGTGCTCATAGGCCTCCGTATCGAAGCACTCGGGATGCAAGCGGAAGACCTCCGTCGCATTCACACTCAATGGGCTGTCCACAAAGATGGGCACCTCAGGCAAACAACCCGACTCGGTCAAAAGGTTCAGGACATAAACCAATTGTTGCGTCCGCCCCACCGCAAAGGCAGGGATGATCACCTTGCCCCCGCGGGCCAGAGCGCTCGCGACCACCCGACACAATTCATCCCGCGAAAAGGTCGCATCACCGTGTTCGCGATCGCCGTAGGTGCTCTCGATCTGAAGAAAATCCACATCCTCTACAGCCTCGGGGTCGCGAAGAATTTCCTGATTGGGGCGGCCGATGTCTCCACTGAAGAGAAACCTGAAATGCCGAGGCCCTTCCCGGACATCCAAAATAACCTGAGCCGAACCCAGGATGTGACCGGCATCTCGAAACTCTAAGGTCACTCCATCGACGAGGGGCATGCGACGGCCATAATTAATGGCCACAAATTGCCGGGTCGCTTTCTCTGCATCCTCCACCGTGTAGAGCGGTTCGACCGGAGGCAGACCCTGCTGGGCCCGCTGCTTGGATACGTGCAGGCTGTCGGCCAATTGAACCCGAGCAGAATCCTCCAACATCACCGCACACAAATCGCGAGTGGCGAACGTGGAGTAGATGTTCCCCTGGTAACCCTTCCGGCACAAGTTGGGCAAATTGCCGGCGTGATCAATATGGGCATGGCTCAACACCACCGCGTCCAAAGTGGTCGGATCGAATGAAAATTCTCGATTCCGTCGGATCGATTCCTCACGCCGCCCCTGGTAGAGACCACATTCTAGAAGGATACGATGGCCATTGACCTCGACGAGGTACATGGAACCGGTCGTTGTCCGAGTGGCGCCCATGTAGTGAATTTTCACATGGCAAGGATAAGCGGCTTCCTTTGCATTCTCCAAGCCGAAGATCGGAGCGGTGTTGGCCTTGGATTTTGGCCAGATGTCAAACTCTCTCCACCCTAACCCCACAAAAAAACAATTTCACCCGGGAGAGCACTTGCCACACATTAGCGCGTCAAAATTATGGACGTAAGGTTTCCCAAGGTTGGAGAAGGCGCTGACAGCGGCAAGGTTGTCAGCGTTCTGGTCAAGGTCGGCGACACCATCAGCGCCGGTCAGACAATCCTCGAGCTCGAGTCGGAGAAGGCCATCGCGCCTATCCCCTCTCCCGCTGGCGGGAAGATCACCGCCATCTCCGTCAAAGAGGGTGACACGATTACCGTCGGCACGGTGCTCTTAAGCCTGGAAGGCGGGAACGGCGACGGCGCATCAGCACCGGCATCAACATCGCCGGCGACCAAAAAGGCGGCAGCCCCTCGGGCGGCGCGACCCGTGGTCGCTGACGAAGACGACGACCTATTGCCGACCGCCACTGAAGACGAAGGCCCGGTCCCCGCGGCCAGCCCGTATGTCCGCAAGGTCGCCCGTGAACTCGGCATCCCCTTGAGCCGAGTCCGTGGTTCCGCCTCCGGTGGCCGCGTGGTCGTAGAAGATCTCGCCCGCTACATCGGCAAACTGGAGGCCAAAGTGGCCCGCGCCGGCAAGTACGCCGAAGCCCCCCAAGGACTGAGCTTTCCCCTCGTTAACCAAGACTTCGCTGTCTTTGGTCCCGTCACCAGCGAGCCGTTGACCCCGCTGCGAAAGATCATTTCGGCCCGGATGGTCGAGAACAAGGTTACCCTGCCCCATGTCACCCAGTTCGCTGACGCAGACATGAGCGGCATCGAGGCGTTAAGGGGCCAGTTCAAAGCCGACTACGAAAAGGCCGGCACCAAGCTCACGCCCACCCCCTTCCTCATTAAGGCGTTGGTCGAAACCCTGCAGAAGTATCCGAAGTTCAACGCCAGTTTGCAGGAGGTCGCCGAGACCCTGATCATCAAGCACTACTACCACATCGGCATCGCTGTCGATACCGACGCGGGGTTGCTCGTTCCGGTGCTGCGCGACGCCGACAAGAAGTCATTGCTGCAAATTGCCAAAGAACTGACCGAGATCGCGGCGTTAGCCCGAGATCGCAAGCTCTCCCCCGATTCGATGAAGGGAGGTTCGTTCACCGTCTCCAACCAAGGCGCCATCGGTGGCTCCCACTTCACTCCGATTATCAACAAACCCGAGGTCGCCATCCTCGGCTTGGGCAAGACTTCGCTAAAGCCCGTCGTCACCGCCGAGGGCAAGATCGAAGCCCGACCCATACTTCCGCTGACCATCAGCTATGACCATCGGGTCATTGATGGCGGATCAGCCGCCCGATTCACGGTGGACTTGGTCAAAGCCATCGAGACATTCCCAGCCTCCGCAGTGAAGCTCTAACAGCCCAAGCGACATGGAAGTGATCCAGACTGATATCGTTGTCATCGGGGCCGGCCCTGGGGGTTACGCCGCTGCGTTCTACGCCGCCGACCTAGGCAGAAAGGTGCTGCTCATCGAGCGGGATCCTCGTCTCGGCGGGGTGTGTATGAACCGCGGATGCATCCCCTCCAAGGCGCTGCTCAACGCCTCACACATGATCACCGCCGCAAAGGAGTCCGCGCACCGCGGAATCAGCTTTGGCGAAGCCACGATCGATCTAAACCGCCTGCGGGCCTGGAAGGAGTCCATCCTTGAGAAACTCGGTTCCGGCATCGCCAGTTTAGCCAAGATGCGGGGTGTGAGCGTGATGCACGGCAAGGCCATGTTCGAGTCCTCGAACAAGCTGCGCGTGGAGACCCCCGAGGGTCAGAAATACGTCACCTTTGACAAGGCCATCATCGCCGTGGGTTCCCGACCGGCCCTACCGAAGGCATTCGACCTCGGCAACCCCCGAGTAATGACCTCGACCGAGGCTCTAGAAATCGCCGACATCCCGGAAAAGCTGCTCGTCATCGGCGGCGGCTACATCGGCATGGAACTCGGCACGGTGTACGCATCGATGGGTTCCAAGGTCACGGTCATCGAGGCCATGGAAACGATGTTGGCCGGAGCCGACCCCGACCTCGTCCGACCGGTGGCGGCCTACGCCAAGAAGGCCTTCCAGGAAGTACGCCTCAAGTCGAAGGTTTTGGAGATTAAGACCTCCGGAAAGCAAATCCAGGTCACTTCCGAGTTCAACGGCCAGAAGATGGACGAAAAGTATGACCGAGTGCTGGTGTCCGTCGGCCGAGTGCCCAACGGGCAAGACCTCGCTCTTGAGAACACGGGCGTCCAGCGGGATGACAAGGGGTTCATCAAGGTGGATGAGCGCATGGTCACCAACGACCCGAACATTTATGCCATCGGCGACATCGCTGGCGGCATCATGCTGGCGCACAAGGCCAGCAAGGAGGCCCGCATCGCCGTTGAAAACCTCGCCGGCGACGGCAACGCGGTGAATCGCGACTACCTCATTCCTGCGGTGGTCTTCACCGATCCCGAAGTGGCTTGGGTCGGTCTGACCGAAACTGAGGCCAAGGCCAAGGGCATCGAGGTCCAAGTGGTCAAATTCCCCTGGGGTGCCAGCGGCAGGGCCCTCACCTATGATCGGACCGACGGTTCCACCAAGCTCATCATCGACCCAGTTACCGAGAGAATTCTCGGTGTCGGAATTGTCGGCCATGGTGCCGGCGAGCTCATTGGTGAAGGCACTGTGGCCATTGAAATGGGGGCCACGGTCCATGATCTCAGTGCCATCGTGCACCCGCATCCCACCCTCAGTGAAACACTGATGGAAGGTGCGGAAGTGTTCTTTGGTCACTCCACCCACGTGTTCACCAAGAAGCGCGAACACTGAGTCGGATCTCCTAGAAATTCTTTGGGGCCAAGTTCATAAGACTTGGCCCCTTATTTTTTGAGGTCTCAATCCCAAAGGTTGACTCACCACGACGCTGGCATGCTGTTTGGCCGGCCTTGTGTCCAAAGTTCTTCCTTTGAAGGATGGTTCCAACAATGGGAAGCCGTTGCGACAATCCGAGACCTTAGACGCTCATTTTGCTTCCCGTGCAACGGGATCTCCCGCAGTTTCCCGACGCCGTTGCCGCGCCTGAGGCGCCCGCCGGCTTCAACCCATGAAGAACACCCTTCGCCTCTTGATGACCACCACGCTCGCGGCCACAGCCGCACTCGCACAGGACAAGCTCGACCTCACGGCTGAGAAGACCCGCGCCAGTTACGCCATCGGGGCGGATATCGCCAACAGTATGAAGCGCCAGTCGCTCGACCTAGACAACAAGGCCCTAGCGGCCGGGTTGGTCGATGGCATGAACGGCAAGCTGCAACTGAAGGACGCTGAACTAGAAAAAGCCATGAATGACTTCAAAACCGCATTGATGGCGAAGCGTCAGGCAAGTCAGGCCACGGCTGCCACTGAGAACACCAAAAAGGGAACCGACTTTCTGGCCGCCAACGCCAAGAAAGAAGGCGTGAAAACCACCGCCAGCGGCCTCCAGTACAAGGTAATGAAGGCGGGTCCCGACGGCGGCAAGAGCCCGAAGGCGACCGACACGGTCAAGGTTCACTACCACGGCACCCTCATCGACGGGACCGTCTTCGACAGCTCTGTGCAGCGCGGCGAACCGATCTCCTTCCCCCTAAATGGCGTAATCCCGGGTTGGACCGAGGGCGTGCAGCTCATGAAAGTGGGCGACAAGTTCCAGTTCACCATCCCGTCGGCCCTGGCCTACGGTGAGCAGGGTGCGGGCGGCGCCATCGGGCCGAACTCCACCCTCATCTTCGAGGTGGAACTCCTCGGAATCGAAGCAGGCAAGTAATAGACCTGTAGTCTCTTTCCTGAACGCCGGAGGCGCTTCCAAGCGCTTCCGGCTTTTTTAATCCGACAAGGACTGCATTCCTCGGGGCAGTACCGGTTGACTCCGCGCCGGAGACGCCCACGGTTACTGGAAGCGAACTCCTCACCGCACCCATGCGAACTCTCGTCGAGACCCTAGAGACTGCGCACACCCCAGAATCACTGGGTGCAGCCCTGCAGAGCGAACCTGGACGCGTCGTCCTTCGGACTGGAATGTTCGAGGTCCCCTCGGCTCGCTACTCGATCGTCACCGCTCGCCCCTTCCAGACGTTCCAGTCCATGGGGTCCCGATGCGAGACCCGACGCAATGACGGCACGAGAGAGATCCAGTTCGGCAATCCTTGGGCGATCCTGGGCGCGTTGTCCGAGCGCTGCGAGATTCTCGATGAGGTCGACCTTCCGTTCCCCTTGGGCGGCATCTTTGGTTTTTGGGGCTACGACCTGAAGGGCTTCGTCGAGCCCCGTCTCTCGCGTCATGCGGTGCACGACCTGGAGATCCCGGATTGCCGAGTTGGATTCCACGGGAGCTTGGTGGTCTTTGATCATCGACTCGGCACCGCGACCGTCATTGCCACCGGCTTGTGCCCAAACGGAGACCGCTCCGAGCAAACCGCACGCGAAGACCTGGAGTGGTGGCGCGAACGCCTGACCACGCCGCCCTCCGACGATCCAGAACCCACTCTCGAGAGGCCCTCCGGAGATATCACCGCTTCAGTGACGCGTGCGGAGTTCATCCGCTCCGTCGAGGCGGCGCAGCGGTGGATCCGCAGTGGCGACATTTATCAGGTTAACTTGTCCCAGCGCCTCAGTGCACCTTGGACTGCGGGAGGATGGGCGCTCTTCCGACGACTGCTGGAGGTGTCCCCCGCCCCGTTCTCCGCCTTCCTAGATGGCGAAGACTTCACGATCGCATCCTCGTCGCCTGAATTATTTCTTCGCCTCAGCGGATCCCACGTACTCACTCGACCGATCAAGGGAACACGGCCGCGCAGCACCGACCCGGTCCGGGACGCACAGTGGATGTATGAACTCCAACGCAGCAGTAAGGAGATGGCGGAGTTGGTGATGATCACCGATCTGCTGCGCAACGATCTCGGCCGCGTTTGCGAATACGGAACGGTGCAAGTCCCCGAATTGGTCCGACTGGAACGCTTCACCCAGGTCCAGCACTTGGTGTCCACCATTGAAGGACGGATCCGCTCTCCCCTGACTCACCTAGAGGTTCTCGAATCGTGTTTCCCCGGCGGGAGTATCACCGGTGCGCCCAAGATCCGGGCTATGGAAATCATCGATGCACTGGAACCCATAGCCCGAGGTCCCTACACCGGCTGTCTCGGATACCTTGGATTCAATCGAGAGAGCCAACTGAGCATCACCATCCGTTCCGCTATCACCCTCAATGACCGAGCCTGGTTCCATGTGGGGGCGGGCATCGTCGCCGACTCGGTGCCCGAGGCCGAATATGACGAGACCCTAGCCAAGGCGAGCGGCCTCTTGCGGGCGCTGCAAGGGACCTCCGTGGCGGTTCCCGAAGTCCACTCGAGCAGGAGGCTACCGTGAGTGATCTGGTCTGGATGGACGGCCGGATCTTACCGGCGGCAGAAGCCGTCGTTTCCGTCTCCGACCGTTCCTTTCTTTACGGGGACGGTCTCTTTGAAAGCATTCCTTGGGAATCTGGTCGCCTATTTCGCTGGCGCGAGCATTGGGATCGCCTCACCTGCGGCGCCCGCTTCCTCGGGATTCGAATCGCCTGGGACGATGCCCAAATTCGGGCCGGCATCCGGGCTATCACCGCGTTGCTGGAAACTCCACAAGCCACCGTGCGCCTCCACCTCAGTCGAGGAGTGGGCCCTCGAGGGTATTCCCCGCGCGGAGCCGATGCTCCACGGCTGATTCTAACAGTCCACCCGGCCCCAGCGATGCCACCGAGCGGGTGGCCACCAATTACCCTCAAAACCTGCCGCACCTTCGCCGTGGCCACTGGCGACCCTTTGGCGACCTACAAATCGGCCAACAAACTTCTGAATGTGCTCGCCCGGGCCGAGGCCGAAGCTCAGGGCTTTGACGAAGCCCTTTTGTTGAACACCAACGGTGTGGTCACCGAAAGCTCCAGCGGGAATGTCTTTTGGTGGGAAGAGGGCTCGATTCATACGCCCCCGCTCACAGCGGGTGTCCTGCCCGGAGTGACCCGCGGCGCAATCCTGGATTCCGCTCGTGAACTGGGCTGGACAGTCAGCGAGACTGAGGCTCTTCCTTCGCGCCTGACCTCCTCCTCGGGAATCTTCCTAACATACAGCACACGGGGGCTCGTCCCGGTGCGGGCGCTAGACTCCCAGATTATACCAACCGAAGCCCGACAGTCATGCCTTCAGGATGCATTCCTGCGATGCTGTAAGCGGGAGTGGGAACCGGTCTGAGTCCGTTTTCAGAACGTCTGAAAACGGGGCGAGGCCACTCTTGCGTACCGACCCGAGGGTCTGCGGAGAATTACTTCCGAGGAGAGGTGGGTGAGACCGGAGCGAGCGGAGCATCGGCCAACTTCTTGGCAATCGAGGCCGAAGACTCGACCTTGAGGGACGCCGCCCAGGCTTCGCGCGCGAGATCCCAACGACCGCTGGCTGCGGCCGCATCGCCTAAATGGTCCAACACCGTGGCATCCGGCTCGGTCAATCGCTGGCGAGCCTTGATCAGCCACTCCAGCGCCTCCGGATAGCGCCCGAGCCTGAAGAGCACCCAGCCCATGCTGTCCATGTAGGCCGGATTCTCGGGCTCGGCCTGGAGAGCTAGCTCAATCATCGCGCGTGCCCGCGGCAGGTTCTTGCCCTTCTCAGCCCACATGTAGCCCAGATGATTCAAGGCCTCGTCAAAATCAGGCTTCAGTTCGAGGGACTTCTCTAGGTATTCGATGCTCTTGACCTCATCGCCTTTCCGTTCCAGCAACGCCCCCACCTGAAAGTAGAAACGATGATCGGTGAGCGGTGGCTGGTTAGTAGCCCCCAGCGTTTCTGCCGCCGAATACGCCTCCAGAGCTTCATCAAACCGCTTGAGCTGCGATCGAGCCACCCCTGAGAGGTACTCCAAGCGGAATGAGGGCGGGACTTCTTTGCGAGCCCGGTCCAGGACGGCCACCGCATCTTCGGGACGCTGCAAACTCAACAGTGCCACAGCCAAATCCGTCTGGGCCGGTTCCAAGGCAGGATTGAGGAGGATCGCCCGCTCGAAATGATTGCGAGCCCTCTCAAACTCCTTCTCCTGAAGAGCCACAACTCCGAGAAAATAGTAGGTCACGGGATTGGCCGGATCGATCTTGCGCAGGGCCTCCAATTGACGACTGGCTTCCGGAATCCGCCCGGAGCGCAAGTAGAGTTCGGCCAAACGCGAAAGGGCTGCGGGATTGCGAGGAGCCCGTTCCTGGAGTTCACGGAGCACCGCCTCGGATTGATCGGCTTGACCCAATTGGACATAGCGGTCGGCCAGACGCAGCGAAATACCAGGATCCTCGGGCTTCAACGCACGAACCTGGGCGAGCACCTCGAGAGCGGCTGCCTGGGTCTGGGATTTTAACCGAGCGTCCGCCGCACCGATAACTCGATAGAGATCGACAATCTCCAGGAGCGGACCCGGTTCCGCGGCAAAACTGTTTCGAGCCCGAGCTAACAAGGGCAACGCCTCCGAGGTTCGACGGTCTTCAGCTAAGATGCGGACCACGGCCTGGTAAACAGCCACAATCACCGGGGGACGCTCGGCCGCCCTCAAATACGCTTTCAGGGCATCGGTAGGGCGACCAGCTTGCGTGAGGGCCACGCCGTAGAGGGCATGGAGTTCTCCTGGGGTGTCCGAACGTGCCGACACCCGATCGAGCAACTTAAGAGCTCGATCGATCTTCCCCTGCTGCAAAAGTCGGCGAGCGACATCAGCCACCAATTCATGGTTGGAGAGATCGTTTTCGGTGACCCGCTCGAAGTAGCGCAGGAGCCCATCCGAATCCCCATTCATGCCTCTGACTAAACCCGCCGCGAATGCCGCATGAGCCTCCGCGCGTCGCTCCCAATCGGCGGGAGCGGCCACAGAGCGCTTCGCCGACGGAGTCCCCCCGGGTTTGGTCAAACCGGACGTTCGGCACCCGGCAACGAGGACGGCCAAAACCACGACCAAAACCGCGAAGGATCTGGAGCGGGGTGCCCGGAAATCACCCAAACGGGTAGAGACAGTCATACTCAGCCCAAAAATTACCTGACATAAAAGACGACGCGGCCCGGTCGTTGAAAACCAAGGCCGCGCTCTGAAAAGCGGAATGTTGGGAGAAACGGCCGAAGAGGACGCGTTACTTCTGCCAAGTACGCTTCTTGTGCCGGTTCTGCCGAAGCTTCTTCCGGCGCTTATGTTTATTGATCTTCGCTTTGCGACGTTTCTTGAGTGAACCCATATCAGTGTCGGTCTTGAGTTGTCGTTGTCAGTAAACCACCTTGTTCAGCGGATATTCGATGATGCCTTCGGCTCCGAAAGCCTTCAGTCGAGGAATCAGCTCACGAACCACGGGTTCGTCGATAATGGTTTCCACGGCTACCCAGCCCGACTGACTCAAGCCTGAGACAGTAGGATTACGGAGCGAGGGCAAGCTTTGCAACAGGTTTGGCAAGTCCTTCTCTCGGATGTTCATTTTAAGTCCCACCTTGATCTCGGCTTCGATGGCACCTTTGAGCAGCAATGCAATGGTCTCGATCTTCGATCGAATCCACGGATTCTTCCAGGCTGCCTTGTTGGCCACCAGGCGTGGCGTGGAGACCATCAGCGTGTCGACGATGCGTAGTTTGTTGGCCCGCAGCGACGACCCGGTCTCGGTGACATCGACAATCGCGTCGACCAACTCACGGGCCTTCACCTCAGTGGCGCCCCAGGAGAATTCGACCTCGGCTTTCACCCCGTGCTTGCGGAGCCAGCGGCGCGTCATGCCCACCACTTCAGTGGCGATGCGCTTTCCCTCCAGGTCTTTCACCGTTCGGATCTCCGATTCCTCGGGCACGGCCAACACCCAGCGAGTGGGCTGACGCGTAGCCTTGCTGAAGACGAATTCGCCCACCTCGTGCACATCACCGGCCACGCCGTTCTCGTGGATCCAGTCCACACCGGTCAAACCGGCATCTAAATATCCGAGTGCCACGTAGCGTCCGATTTCCTGGGCCCGGATCAGGCGAATCTGCAGCTCAGGATCATCGACGTAGGGCTCGTAGCTCCGACTGGACACAGTGATATTCCATCCGGCCTTGGCGAACTTCTCGAGGGTGGCCTCCTGCAGCGAACCCTTGGGCAACCCCAGTTTCAGCTTGGGTGCGGGCGCTACAGATGCGGATTCGGTGGCTTTGGTCTTGCTCATCGTTGGCAAACTCCTGGGATTCAACCGGATTTGGCAATCCTCCTCGAACCGCCGCTGGTTGTGCTCTACAGGATCACATTGAACTGCCAGAGAACGAGCCAAGGAGCGACAGATTTCTGCATCGATCGCTTGCGAGCCCCCTCCAACTCGACAGGCCGGCGGCAGACTGTAGGATGCCCACACACGTGAACCGGATACTCTCGCACCTTCTCGCACTGGGTCTCCTCTTGGGACATTCCCCGCGCAACGTCTTGGCCGACAATACCCTTCCCAAGGGCATGGAAACGCTGGACTTTCGAAAGGTAGTTCGATCGGCGAAAGATCGAGTTTTCCCCTCGGTGGTCTTCATCAAATGCGTCCGTGAAGACATGCAGGGAGGCAAGCGCCAAGCCCAAGAGGTATCCGGTTCTGGCGTGCTCGTCTCAGCCGATGGCGAATTGCTCTCCAACTGGCATGTCGTGGACAAGGCGACCGAGGTCCGCTGCCTGCTCTCCGATGGTCAGGCTTTCAAGGCGAAGGTTCTCGGCTCCGATAAAGACACCGATGTCGCCCTCCTGAAACTGGAGCGGCCCGCCGATGCCCCGCCCCTGCCCTTCGCGCAGTTGGGCATCTCAACCAACCTGGTGGAGGGCGACTTTGTAATGGCGATGGGGGCTCCTTTCGGACTCTCCCGCTCGGTGTCGATTGGTATCATTTCCTGCACTCACCGCTACTTACCCGGGTCGAGTGAATACAGCTCTTGGCTACAGACCGACGCATCGATCAACCCGGGCAACTCCGGCGGTCCGCTGGTGAACACGCTGGGCGAGGTGGTTGGACTCAATACCCGAGGAATGATGGGCGGAGGGGGTGATCTCGGATTCACTGTGCCCATCGAGGTAGCCCGAGTGGTCGCTGATCAAATCCGGGAACACGGCAAGATGGACTGGAGCTGGACGGGCCTCCAACTGCAGCCCCTGAAGGACTTCAACCGGAACGTCTACTTTCCCGAGAATGAGGGCGTCATGGTGGCTGAAACTGATCCGGAAAGCCCCGCCCGGCGCGCCGGGATTCAGACGGGGGACCGCATCGTGAAAATCAATGGCGCGGAGGTCACAGGGCTCACGGTCGAAGACCTACCGGGAGTGCGCCAACGAATTGGCCTCTTACCCAAGGGCAAGCCCGCCGCCCTGGAGTTCGTCCGCAAGGGTCAGACCCAGACGACATCGATGGTGCCACGAGCCAAGGGCAAGGTGGAGGGCGAGGAAATTGAGTGCCGCCGCTGGGATTTCACGGTCAAGGCGATCAACCAATTTGACAACCCGGACCTGTTTTTCCACCGCAATCAGGGAGTCTTTATTTATGGCGTGAAGTTCCCGGGCAACGCGGCTCAAGCGGGCCTGTCACCCCAAGACATCCTGCTGAAAATCGACGGCAAAGCGGTGATCACACCGGCCGATGTGAAGGCCATCCACTCCGAGGCACTCGGCAATGTTTCCGAAAAGCATCGGGTCATCGTAGTGCTGTTGCGCAACGGAGAGCAGCGCCAGTTAGTTCTCGATTTCAGCCGCCAGTACGACAAGGAATAAGCGACACACCCTCTCGATCAATCACCGTTGCGGAGGTGATCGACCTGCCCCTGTTACACGGCACCCCCAGGGTCAGTGCTTCGACTGGGGATTGCGCCATTCGTGACCGCTCTTGGCTAAGAGGTCGTCGGCGGCAGCGGGCCCCCAGGTACCGGCCGCGTAAAACTCGCGGTTGGTGAGCGGCTTGCCCACCCAGGCACTGCGAATCGCATCCACAATCTTCCAGGCCGTCTCCACTTCATCGCGGCGGATGAAGAGCGTGGCATCGCCCGCCATCGACTCGAGCAACAAGCGCTCATAGGCCTCCGGGGTATAGGCTCCAAATTCCGTGTCGTAGCTAAAGTGCATCCGGACCGGCCGCAGCTCAGCCGCACCGCCGGGAACCTTGCCATTGAAACGCAAGGTCATGCCCTCATTGGGCTGAAGCCGGAGCGTCAGGGAGTTGGCATCGAGCTGATCCTTGGCCGCGAAGAGGATGTTGGGAGCGCTCTTGAACTGGATGCGAATCTCGCTGGCGCTGAGAGGCAGATTCTTGCCGGTCCGAATGTAGAAGGGCACGCCATGCCAGCGCCAATTGTCCACAAAGAGGCGCATCGCCAAGAAGGTCTCAACGTGCGAGTTGGGCTTCACCTTGATCTCACTGCGGTAGGCCGGGCGCAGCTCGCCATCAATCTCGCCCGCGAAATACTGGCCGCGGACCACGTTTTCAGCCACCTGAGCCGGCGTCATTGGTCGGATCGACTTGAGCAGCTTGACCTTCTCGTCACGGACATTTTCGGCCTCCAAAGAACTGGGCGGCTCCATCCCCACGAGTGAGAGCACCTGAAGCACATGGTTCTGCACCATGTCCCGAATGGCGCCCGCTTCTTCGTAGTAACCGCCGCGCGAACCCACGCCCAACTTTTCGGCCACGGTGATCTGGACATGGTCGATGCACTCGCGATTCCACAACCGCTCCCAGATCGCGTTGGAAAACCGGAAGGTGAGGATGTTCTGAACCGTTTCCTTCCCGAGATAGTGATCGATACGGAAGATCTGCTTCTCATGGGCGAAGCGGGTCAGTTCCAAATTCAACGCCTCCGCAGTCCCCAAATCGTGTCCGAAGGGCTTCTCCACGACGATCCGCTCTGGAGTCACACGGGACTCTGCTTTCTGCAACAGCCCCACCGCGCTCAAATGCCCGGTCACTTCACCGAATTGGCTGGGATTGGTGGCCAAATAGAACAGCAAATTACTCCTCAGTCGTTCGTCAGGAAATCCATGCACTAGGGCCTTAAGCTTCTGGTATCCGGCTGCATCGGACATGTCAGCCTGACAGTAGTGGATATTGGCTGCGAAGGCATTCCAGACATCCTCCTGGACCGGCTGGGTCCGGGAAAACTTGTTCAAAGCCTCACGGAGTTCTGTTCGCCATGCTTCGTCATTCTTTTCCCGTCGTGCGAAACCCACGATACGGAAGGGTTGCGGCATCAGTTTTTCGAGCGTCAGATGGTAGAGTGCTGGGATCAGCTTGCGCGAGGTCAGATCGCCGGAGGCACCGAAGATGACTACGGTGCAGGGCTCGGCGAGCCGCCGGGCCTGGTCGGACCGGGACACTAGCAACTCGTCGAGATTCTGAGATTCATTCATACGGCACGACGAGAGTGGAAGACAGTCCACGACTCGGCAATGTCCCAATCATTCCTGCGGCTTCCACCTATATCAGGGAAGCTGAACCTCTGTTTTAGGCCCTCTGTCTTCTTCGGAGCAGTTGAAACCTAAAAAGACCCTCGACTTGCTCTGAGGATCCACTGCGGCTTTCATCAAGCCCGTCTGAAGGGAACCTTTCACTGGCCTCCGCAACCAATCCATCGAACCGGTGTTCGGACTCGAATGACGATTTCTTCCTCCATGAATACCCGCAAGCATCTGCGTCGCGCATCGCTACGCGCCGCCTTCACCCTCGTCGAAGTCATGATCGCCGTGATGATCGTGGGCCTTCTGACCATGATCGCCGTTCCGAATGTGAGGAAGTTCATGGATACCGGTAAATACAACGCGGTCCTCGCCAACCTGAAGGCCATCGAGCTGGCCAAGACGACCTGGCAGAACGAATATCGCAAAGCGGACACAGCGGAACCTTCCTCCGAGGATCTTGCTCCATACTTTCAGGGCGGAAAATTCCCCAGTTCCGTAATGGGCGAGACCTACAACATCGGCAACTGCACCGACGCCGCTCGTCCGACTGCCACCACGCCCAGCAAGATCCGAAATATCGAAGCTGGCGGTCAGATTACACTCGAGGACAAGTGATCCGCCGGACGAGCGAGCTCAACCCTGCGTGATCTCGAAGCTTTTGCTTAACTGCGTGAAGTCTAAGACTTTGCGCACCACCGGAACCGGGTTAATCAACCGCAACTGACCCTGCCGCGACGCAATGAATCGGTGTACGGAAACCAGGGCCCCCAAACCGGTACTATCGATCACCCGGACCAAAGACATATCGACATCAACGCGGGTGTGGTGAGGCTGGACAGACGCCCGGACATTGTCCCGGAATGAACCCGCATTGCTGACATTCAGGGCAGACAGTCCGCTGACCACCAAGGTCTTTCCAAAGGATTCAATTTTCATCGCAATTGCTCGAAAGCGCCTCAGGGAAACGGATTTAGGGGAATCCCTCCCTCCGACGGCCACATATCGGCAGGTCGCGCTGAAACTTGAGTCTTACGCAGCACACTGGCATCCGCTGAATTTACACGACCGGGCTGCGCCCCCGCATGCAGAGCATCCGAATGCGGTCAGACCCGCGGATCCGACTCCGGCGAACCCTCGCATGCCTCGCCCGGCGCTTGCCGTTGAAGAATCCGGGTTAATGCCACGAAGCCCTCGACGGAAACCTTCTCAGCACGTTCGGTCGGGGAAATGCCCACCTCAGTGAAGGCCGCCTGCAAGATCTCCGCCGGCCACACAGTCTTGAGCAACTTGAGCATCATCTTCCGACGCTCAGAGAAGGCACGCTTCACGAGTCGGGTAAAAATCACCGAGCCAGCGGCATCCAGAAGCGGAGTCGGCCTCCGCACGAGGCTAATGCAGGCACTGTCCACATCCGGTATCGGATAAAAGCATCCGCGTTTGATGTTAAACCAATCACGGACTTGGTAGCGCAGGCCCAGCAAGAGGGTGAGTATTCCGTATTCGTCCCCATCGGTCGGAGCGGCAATGCGATGCACCACTTCTGCCTGCAAGGTCACCACCATGCGATCGGGGGGCACCGGGGCCTCGGCCAACTCCACCATCAGGGTTGACGCCACCGAATAGGGTAAATTAGCGACGAGTTTCCAACCGCTCCAATCCCGCGAATTGGCTTCCACCCAACGCATGGCGTCGGCCTCCAATAATTCGAGGGTGCCTGGGCCCTCCCCAGAAAGGGCGCCGGAGAAGTTTTCGCGGAGAACGCTCACCAGCCGGGCATCCTTTTCAATGGCCAACACCGACGCCGCCCGAGCCACCAGCAACTCAGTCAAGGGCCCCAATCCAGGCCCCACTTCAAGGATGCGGTCGGTGGGAACGATGTCCGCAGCGCTCACAATCCGCCGCAACTGATTGCCGTCATGCAGGAAGTTCTGACCCAGCGACTTCGTCAACTGGATCCCCCGCGACTCCAGCAGGGAACGCATCTCATTCAAGGTCATGGCCGTTTTTTGGGAGAGCGGGATAATTTAATTTTTTTGGCAGGAATGGATACCTGAAGGTGCGCGCTGACCGCGTGCGCAATTTTACGGAAGGCCCGTTGCAACTCGGCCTCGGTGATGGTCAGTGGCGGAGTGATCCCAGTGACCTCGGAATGCTCCCCCTCCGGGAGCAGGAGGATCCCTTGGCGCAGCAACTCCTGCATGATTGCGACCGACAACCCAGTGTCAGGGCCTCCATCGGCACGCCGCCAGGCGATGCCACCCATAAGGCCGACAACCGAAACTCTCGAGACCCGTTCCGGGAATTGGGCTTGGAGGGATTTCAGGCCGGATTCCAAAACTTTTTCCAATCGAGCCGCGCGCTGCGGTAAGGCCAGACGACGGAGTTCAGAGATCTGAGCCAAGGCCATAGCACACCCGACTGGATGTCCGAGATAAGTGCTCGTGTGAATAGCCTCACCCATCGCCGGAGGCCACGCGTCCATCACACGGGCCCGCCCCACGCAGGCACTCAGGGGAAAACCTCCGGTCAATGCTTTGCCCAAGCAAATAAGGTCAGGGATGACACCCGAGTGCTCGCAGGCAAACCAGGCTCCGGTGCGTCCAAAGCCGGTGTAAATCTCGTCGAAAATCAACAAGGCGCCCCGTTGATCGGCCCACTGCCGCAAACAGGGCAGAAACCACGGAGGTGGTATGCGAATCCCACCGCGGGCCTGCATGGGTTCGACGACCACGGCGCCGATATCGCAAGCCGCCGCCGCTGCATCGAGGGCCGCCTCCAATCGGTACCTGCCCTGCCCATCCGTATCGGCCTCGGGAAAGTCCACAAAACACCCGAACTCACGGAGTTGGTCTCGGAATGGCTCCCGAAAATGGGATCGCTCCGTCGCATTGAGAGCTCCATATCCAACCCCGTGGTATCCGCCACGAAAAGCGATGACCCCAGGCTTCCCAGTAGCCAAACGCGCCGTCTTGAACGCTGCCTCCACCGCTTCGAAGCCAGAACACCCAAAGATAACCTTGCCCGTCTCAACTGCAGTCGTGGCCCCGCGGCGACGAGTCCACCGCTCGAAGGTGAGCCGACTCAATTCGCGGGCCAGACGGGCCTTCAATGCATGGGGATGCACATCCCCCATGGCATGCAGCAATTCTCCCATCTGCCGCTGGCCGGCCCGCACAACCGCGGAATTGGCATGCCCCGCCGCGGCCACACCAAAGGCAGCGGTGAGATCTAGATAAGGCCGACCCGCCTCATCCCAGACACGGCATCCTTTGGCCCGCTTCCAAACAATTGGCCAACCCGCATTGGGTTCCAGAAACGTGATGTTCCGCGACTCGTATCGGCGGAGCATCTCCAGGGTGGAGTCTTTAGATCGGATACTCATCACACGCCGCGTTCATCGGAAGGCCAAATGAACTTGTGCATTTGCAACTGGAACCGAGCCGGCACCCGGTCGGCAACCATGGCTTCCACGAGATCTTTCCGGGAAATCGGATGAAGCCCCTTGGGTACGGGCTTGAGCACCTTGTCGCGCTGGGAATCCGAAAGCGGAGCCACCCAGGAGAACAAAATCGGACAAACCGGATCGAGCCGATGCTCGAGGATGATCGCCTTAGCCCACTCGTAGTCCTCGCGGGTCCCGATCACGAACTTCACCTCATCCGTCGCACGAAGATGGGGAATATTGGCCCAACGATTGCGTTCAACCTCGCCGCTGCTCGGACATTTCAGATCCATGATGCGCCGCACCCGCGGATCAAGCTTGGAAATGTCATGGGCCCCGCTGGTTTCCACCAACACGGTGAAACAATCATCGGCCAAGGTGCGCATCAGGCGAGCGGCGTTGGGTTGCAGAAGGGGTTCCCCCCCAGTCAACTCAACCAACGGCAGCTTGTGCTGAGCTGAAGCATCCCCCGCATTGACCACCGGCGGAAAATGGGCTCGATCAGCACGAGAAAAGGGTTCTGCCAATCGATGAACCTCGGCGCGAACCTCATCCAGAGAGCGTCGCTTGCCTTCGGTGAAGGCATAGGCTGTATCGCAGTAGGAACACCGCAAGTTGCACCCGGTCAGGCGCACAAAAACGCAGGGTAACCCGGCGAAGGTGCTTTCGCCCTGAAGACTTAGATAGATCTCGTTAACGACCAATGTTTCGGCCACGTGGGAAACGTTAACACTCCCAACGGCCGGAGGACAGGAAGCAGATGCCTTCGAGGTAAGAACCATTCCCAAAGAGCACCTTTCCCGAATTCAAACGTGAGCACTGCGTCAGCCCCCGCGACTGCAAGCACCGGAAGCGCCACCGCATCACATCGTTTCGCGCCGAAACCGCAGGGCCAATCGAAATCCCAGAGTCTCGTTGGGTACCTCCCCGCGGACACCCGCCGCACGGGCCGCTGAGCGGCAGGCCGCGGGGGCTGACTTGAATCCACCGCCCCGATAGGTGGGGGCGAAGCTCCAGATCGGACCGAGAGGATCAACAAAGACCGGAATATTGGTTGGGTAGGAAGAGAACCAATTCACGCACCACTCAGCCACGTTTCCATGCATGTCCCGAAGACCGAGTCCATTGGCCTCACGCAGACCCACTGGATGCACCTTTCCCCCGCTGTTACCCGCATGCCACGCCAAGCGGTCGAGTTCTCCAGAGTAGGCCCCTGGGGTCCCGGCCCGACAGGCCAATTCCCATTGCGCCTCGGTGGGCAAATCCCAGATCCAACCCTTAGGCAGATGCCCTTCTTCCTTCTGTTGCACAGTGAGTCGACGGCAAAATTCCCGAGCTTCCTCCCAGGAGACTTGGGTCACCGGCAGATCCATGCCTGGATTGGGGCTCGAATTGGTCTCCATGAACGCCAACCACTGGCGTTGGGTCAGCTCGGTCTCAGCAATGAGGAAACCGGAGGTCAACTGAACCAGATGTTGAGGCTCATCGACCAACCGACCCTGCTCCTGAGGCGAACTGCCCATGACAAACCGAGAGGCGGGAACCCACCGCATCGCCAAGGGGCCCGCCTTAGGCAAAGTTGCTATCCAACGATCCCCGGCGACTCCATGGGCAACGATACGCAGCACCTGTTCTTGCTGATCCGACGGCCCGGAGCAACCACTCACCACTCCCAAACACAGTGCAACCGACAGCGCGGTCGCGACACAGCGCGCCCGACAACCGTCGGCAAGGAAGCCAGCGAGATTCATGACATCCGTTCGCAGCAGATGCAGTGCCTTGTTACCCAGCAAACCGCCCAACCGTTGAGAAGTGGGTGAGCACTCCGTCGATCCGTCGTCGAGGCTGCATTCCCGATTGCCCTGCCCCGGCCTCGCGTTCAAAGTGTTTCCAGCACTTACCATGTCCAAGAAACAGCAATACCGCTTTTGTGTAGGCCCGTGGAATTTCAGCCAGGGTCAGGACCCCTACGGCCCCACCGTCCGCCGCGAAGAGAGCTTCGACTGGAAGCTCGCCCAGCTGAAGACCCTTGGCTTCGACGCCATGATGTTCCACGACGACGACGCCGTGCCGGACATCGACACGAAGTCCTCGAAGCAAGTTCTGCTAGAAGCCAAGGCTTTGAAGAAGCGCCTCGACAACGAGGGCATCGTGGCCGAGATGGTCGCCCCGCGCCTGTGGTTCGCTCCGCAAACCATCGACGGTGGCTACACCAGCAACGATCCGAAGCTGCGCCGCTACGCCATCGATCGTTCCCGACAGAGCATCGACATCGCCAACGAACTGGGCACCGACATCCTGGTGCTGTGGCTGGCCCGCGAAGGCACCTACCTGCGCGAATCCAAGTCGGGAACGCGCTCCACCGAACTGTTGGTCGAGGCCTTCGATGCGATGCTCAAGCACGACAAGAAGATCCGGCTGGCCATCGAGCCCAAGCCCAATGAGCCCATGGATCACGCCTACCTGCCCACCACCGGGCACGCGCTGGCCATTGCCCAGCTCACCAAGGATTCCAAGCGCGTAGGATGCGTCATCGAGTCGGCTCACGCCATCCTCGCCGGTCTCGATCCGGCCGATGAAATCGATTTCGCGATGTCCTTCGGCAAGCTCTGGTCGCTGCACTTGAACGATCAGAACGGCTTGAAGTTCGATCAAGACAAGCCCTTCGGCTCAGCCAACTTGCGCGTGGCCTTCAACCAAATTCGCTCCCTCGAACGCAACGGTTACGGCAAGAAGGGCGAGTTCGTTTGCTTCGACGTGCACCCCTTCCGGACCACCTCCGAGAAGCAGTGGCTCTCGCACTTGTCCAACTCGCGCCGCACCTTCGAGCACCTGCTTGCCAAGGCCAAGAGCTACCCCGAGAAGGAAGCCGCCCAACTCATTGCCGCGCGCAACTACCAGGACCTCGACCAGTTGGTCATCGAGCACCTGCTGGGCGTGCTCTGACCCAATCGGGGTCGCCCCACGCGATCCGATCTGAGCAACCACGCCGGACCTCGTATGCGGGGTCCGGCGTTTTGATGTTCATCCTAGACGATCGCTTGCACGACATCGAAGTCGTGGTCTTTGGTTGCGTCGACAACCGGTCGAGGCATTCCGAGCAGCAGTAACGCCAGCATCAGTAGGAAGGAATTCTTGGTTGGCAGAATGTTGTTCATCCAAGGGGGATTCCGGCGGCGAGCCTTCGAGGGGCGAACTGCACCCGCAACTGCGAAATCCTTTCAGCTTTCAGATCAGCTCTGGCTACCCATTACCGCGAGGCTCAATCATCCGCCGGGGGAGTATCCGCAGGTTTACGCAGATAAACACGGATTCAATTAGCAGAGAAAGAGATCGGTTGTGACCCGTCCACCTTCGGCCCACTCTCTACCGCAGGAATCTGCAAAAATCCGCGTTCATCTGCGGACAAAAGTCCCTGACCCCATGAGCACGCCACCTTACTTCGGCTCTGCCCTCACGCGTGAGGCGATTGTGGACGCACTTTCGGCCCTCTCCGAGGAGCTCGGAAAGCAGGGTGTGATCGGGGAACTCTGTCTCTTTGGGGGCACCGTGATGGTGCTGGCATTCAATGCCCGGCTTTCAACCAAGGACGTGGACGCCATCTTTCATCCGACGACGCTCACCCGTGAGCTGGTGCGGCGGATCGGCGAACAACGGCAACTGCCTCCGGATTGGCTGAACGACGGAGTAAAAGGATTCGTTTCAGCCAGGCACGAAACGACCATGGGCAACCTTCCCCAGTTCCCGCACCTGCGCCTGACCATGCCGGTTCCCGAGTACCTCCTTGCCATGAAGTGCATGGCGTCCCGGGTGGGCGGCACCGACGGTGAGGGATCGGACATCCCGGACATCATGTTCCTGATCCGGCATCTGGTTCTGCAGAACGCGCGTGCCGTGCTGGACTTGGTTGGACAGTATTACCCGGAGAACCGCATTCCAATGCGGACCCAGTACCTGGTGGAAGGCCTCTTTGAGGAAGGCAAATTATGAGACCAAGAAGTTTGGCGGAGGTGGCAGAGCTAACGGCCGCTGGCGACTCTTTTGACCGGTGTCTCGCCAATTTTCTGGATGCGTTCTACGTCGCGCCGAGCGCAACAGCGTTGTCCGAAGTCCCGGTGCTGCTAGCACCCTCGGACCCGGTGACCGGTTGCGTTCGCGACGCGTACCTGGCTGCGACAGCGGAGGAGTTGGCCCGTCGGATGAACTTTCCCAGTCCCGCGTGGGCCCTTGCCGAAGATCGACGACTACATCGCCCCTGGTTTGCCTCGCCTTTGGCAGCGCTCCGGGCCGTGCTGCTTCTGGAAAGCCCGGCAGGATTCCGTTCCCGAAATCTTTTCGTCAGCGACAACGCCCTGTCTCGTGCTTAGGCCGAGGGCTCGGAGTAACCCGGCCGATCGCCCTCCGGTGGCGAACTGCACCCGCAACTCCGAAATCCCATCGGCTTTCGAATGGGCACGGGCAGATTGATCGTGAAAACCTGCAGAAATGAACTTCCCCGACTACGCCACCTACATCGCCTTCAACGGCCGAGTCTTCGCGCTAGACCGTCGCAATGGGTCCATTCTGTGGCGGTGGAAAACTCCCAAAGGGAATTTCGTGACGCTGCTGCCCGATGGCGACCAGTTGCTCGTGTGTTCCGACGGTTATTTGTGGGCCCTGCGGGCGGAAGACGGAACTCCATTGTGGAGCCAACCGTTCAAGGGCGAAGGCACGGGAATCCCCTTTTTGGCCAGTCCCCGATCCGGCTCCGAAACCCAGACAACGGCAGCCATGGCGGTACTGGCCGCAACCGCCGCCGAGGAAGAACGGAGGCGGCAATCGTCGTCCGCTTCCAGCACCGCCAGCACGTCGTGATTCTCACCGTTCCGAGGAACGATTCACCTTCGCGATCGTGCCTCTTTCGGATGAAGAGACCGGCACCGAATCGCCGACCAAAGGCAACAGGCCCTCACCACCGGATTTTGTCCGGGAAGAACTCGCGGATCAGGTCTTCGTAGTACGGACGCAGGGCCACTTCATCGGGCTTGCTGTGGCTCTTGGTGTAGAGGTCGTAGGGGTTGAAGCGGTTCACCCACGGCAACAGCGCCTGGTCCTTGTCATTGAGCAAGTGCGAGTACTCCGACTCGCGGTGCCAGGGATAGAAGCTGTGGTAGCGCAGCATGGCCAACCCCTCCTCAGGCAGGTAGTCGCGGCAGACGTGGTAAATGTACTCGTCGTGACCCCACGATAGCGAAACCTTGTCCAAGCCGCATCCGGGCTCATAGACACCGTTGGGCGTGTTGTAGCGCGGGTCTTTGCTATCGGGATTGGCCTCAAAGAACTTCGGGAAAACGATCTTTGGCGAATAAGCGCAACCCGTGGGAAAAGTATCCCCCACCACGGCCCACTGCGGCTCACCCCAAAGGCAGAGGATCTTGCCCAAGTCGTGCACAAAGCCCGTGAGGACCATCCAGCGCGGCTGCCCATCGCGGCGCAAGTGCTCAGCCGTCTGAAGCAGGTGCTGCAACTGAGTCATGTCGGTGTCCGGATCCGAATCGTCGATGAGTTGGTTGAGGTACTCGGCCGCCTCCCAGACACTCATATTCATCCGGTTCAGGCCGAGATATTCCTTCCGCTTGGCCTGACCAAACTCATAGGTCTGAAACGTGTGATTCAGTCGATAGAACTCCCGCACCGTCGGCCGGGCGTCGGCTTCGTAGTTACGGAACTCCGTCTCTTTCTTGTCCGGTGCGTGGCCCACCGCCGGCTTGCTGAGCTCAGAAGTCGCTGCGGGACCATTGGGCTCTGGATAATGCTGAACGACGAACTCTTCCCATTCCCCAATGTGTTGGAGTGGCTTGTTCACGGCTTCGGTCTCGATCGGATTCATCGTTGAAGAATGATGGGTGCGTTTCTCCAGCCAATCAGGTTGCGGGCACAAGCAGTTTATTGGCCTGTGCCCAACCTGGCTTGGTCTGACTACTCGCCGAGGATTTGTTTGAAGGGAGGGTTCAACAGTTCCTGAGCCGCCGGTTGGCTCATGTTTTCGGTGGTGATGAGCATCACACTGGTGTCCACGCGCTTCTCCACCTTCTTGCCCTGGATGTGCTCCACGAGGGTCTTTACTCCTAGATAGCCCATCTTCACCGGGTCCTGCACCACCAGGGCTTGGACATCGCCATTGCGCAAATCGGCCACGGACTGGGAACCCGAGTCGAAGCCCACCATCACCACCTTGCCACCAGCGCGACCAATTTCCCTCAGCGCCTTGGTCATGGCGATCGTGGCGGTCTCGTTGGGGCAGAACACCCCATCCACGGCCTGACCGTGCCGATTCAGAAGGTTCTGCGAGGCTTGGTAAGCCGTTTCCCGGGTCGGACCCGCGTACTGGTCGGCAGAGATGAGCTTGAGGTCGGGATAGGCCTTGAGGGCGTCGAGGAATCCGGCCTCGCGGGCCTCAGTGCTGGCGCTGCCCACCTGATACCGCAGCAAAATGATGCGACCCTTGCCACCCAAGCGCTTGGCCAAATAATCGCCAGCGATGTGACCGCCCTTGAAATTGTCGGTGGCCACGAAACTCACCTGCTGATCGCTCTTGAGGTCGGAATCGAAGATGACCACCGGCACTCCGGCCTTCACCGCGCTGCGCACGGGGTTCACCAGCGCCTGCGAATCGAGCGGCGCCAACACGATACCGCTGACGTTGCGGGCGGTGAAGTTCTCGACCACCTGGATTTGCTGATCGCGGTCATCCTCACGGAGCGGGCCCTTCCAAAACAACTTCACCGGCGTGCCGGCCGCAGTGAGTTCGCGTTCGGCCTTCACGGCACCGGCATGGACCGACTTCCAGAACTCATGGGTGGTGCCCTTGGGAATGACGGCAATGGTCAACTCCTTGGCGTAGACGACGGTGCTCAAGACCAGACTGGCCAGCAGACCGAGACGGCGAGGGTTCATGGTTTGGAAGGATGCCGGGACGGGCCCGCGGCGGAAGTCAAAAGCGCTGCGATCTAGGACCGACCGAAGCGGCGGGCGGGCAGCCGGGGCTGGCCGTTGACGGCAACGTCGGCAATCTCGAAGGGCTGGGCCCCGATCCCCAAGTCGTCAGCTGAATGGAGCTCAGGTCTCTCGTCACACGGAGTGAACGAGGTTCTGCTTGATGAGATGGACTACACGAAGCGACGCAGGTGCTGGCCGCTGTGGGTGTCGGGGTTGTCGCGGATACTGGTGGCCCTGTTTTGCAGAGTCTCCACCGAAAAAGACTATTTAAACACCTGCTATCAGTGTTTACTATGTCTTTTTGAGCAACATTGACCACGAATCTCTGGACCGGGCTTTGGGCCTTTTGGGGGGCCTGATGCGGGTCCGGCACCATCCGCCCATCCACCTGGTCGTCTGCGACGGGTCTGCACTCATCGCCTTGAAGCTGGTGACCCGGACCACGCAGGACGTGGATGTTCTGGCCACGCTGGAAAACGGCCAGTTGCACTGCGCCCGTCCGCTGCCGGAGTGGCTGCTGGCCGCTGCCGAGGCCGTTCGCTCCGAACTCAGCCTGCCGATTCATTGGCTCAACGACGGACCGGCGGTCGAAAACCTCTTTCGCCTCGGCCTTCCCGTGGGAGTGGCCGAACGGCTGGTCGTTCGAGACTTCGGCGCTGCGCTCCAAGTCAGCTTCATCAGTCGCTACGATCAGATTCACTTCAAGCTCTACGCGGCGGCCGACCAGGGTGGTCGGCATTTCACCGATTTGCGGAAGCTGAATGCCACGCCGGAGGAATTGCTGGCGGCCGCCCGGTGGACCTTCACGCAGGATGTTTCCGACGCCTTTCGCCAGGTCGTCGTCAAAGTCCTCCAAGCCCTCGGCCACGGAGATCTGCATGAACGCCTCTAGGGAACACTTCCAGGAACACGTGCTGGGCTTTCTGTGGCGTCAATGGTCCGCGCTGGGGGTTGCGGGCCAGTCGCAGTCGATGGACCGATGGATGCTGGATCCGGAAGCGCTGCTCCTGGCCACCACGAGCTTGGGCCGGGACCCCCGGCTGTTCGACGAAGTGCTCGATTGGCTCAACACCAACGGCCAGTTCATCAACCTCCAGCGGTTGCAAAACCTGGGGCACCGCTTCGGCGATCTCACGGTGCTGCGGGCGATGGCGGCGCACTTGGCGCGTCGGTCGGTTCATGCCAAGTGGAAGACGCTGATCCGGGAAGAGCCCACGGCGGCCGAGGCCCAACCGCTGTTCCCTGGAGTGCCAGTGTTCGGCTTGCCCGACGAGCTGTTCGCCCGACACGGATGGCAACGCGGCCCGGTGAAACTCCGACAACTGAGCCAACCTGCCGATCCGCATCGGCCGACGAACTTTCGCATCAAGTTGCGCGCCCTCTTCGGCATGCAAGCCCGGGCCGAAGTCATGGCCTATCTGCTGGCCGAAGAGTCGGGCCATCCGGGCGAGATGGCCGTGCG
>CAINWP010000211.1 GCA_903854475.1 uncultured Verrucomicrobiota bacterium | reverse complement strand
GGAACCCAGGATGTAGCCCGATGAGTCTCCTCGTCCGACGCGGCTCCTAGGTAGGGACCGATCTCCGAGCGGTCCGTGTGTGCTGACGCGGCGCTTTCGGAGAAATCGCCCTACCTCGGAGGTGTTCGGGTGAGGCCGAGTTTGTAGCAGGAACCCAGGATGTAGCCCGATGAGTCTCCTCGTCCGACGCGGCTCCTAGGTAGGGACCGATCTCCGAGCGGTCCGTCTGTGCCGACGTTGGTCCTTTCAGAGACATCGCCCTACCTGTGAAGCTGCCCGGGGAACGCTCAGCCACGAGGAGTTCTGCTGGATTAGTCCTGCTGGCTGCGTCGTCTTCTGATGAGGGTTGGGTGGCGATCGACACCTCCGCTCTCCGCTCGCAGCCGTTGCCTCGGCTTGCGGTTCCGGTTCAGTCTCTGGCGCGTTGGACACGTCCTTGACCATCCGCCCCATCGGTTTCCTGCGATCCGCAAAGGGGGTGCGCTTTAAGACGCTGCACCAGCCAGATGAAGCCGCAGCGGAGACGAATGTGCTGGAACTAACCCCGGCTCCAGGCATCCGCGAGGCGCTTCGGGACCTAGATGGCATGGATCGGGTTTGGCTTCTCTGGTGGTTTCACCGGGCGGAATCTTGGCGGCCGTTGGTCTTGCCGCCCCGGGGGCCGTCTCAGCGTCGAGGGGTGTTTTCCACCCGTTCGCCGCATCGACCCAATCCCATCGGGATGACCCCGACCCGCCTTCTAGGCGTCGAAGGCCTGCGATTATTGCTGGGGCCCTGTGACTTGCTGGAGGGGACCCCGATTTTGGACATCAAGCCCTACGTTCCGGCTTACGATGCGTTTCCTGAGTCGGCCGCTGGATGGATCGACACCGTAGAGGCCTTGCACGCCGAGCCTCCGGCCTATGCGGTGTCTTGGAGTCTACAGGCACGCGAGCAGGCGGAGTGGCTGAAGGCGGCGTGGTCGGTGGACTTTCAGCAGCGCTTGGTGGAGATCTTGGGGCGTGATCCCCGGCCGCATCGCACCCGCCGCATCCGACGCCTCCCGGGAGGCGACTTCGTGATCGGTTGTGGTACTTGGCGGGCGGAGTTTCAGGTGCACGATCTTCAGATCGAAATCCAAGCCTTGAAGCCCTCGTTCCCGGTTCGGTTTCTCCTGGAGTCTTGGCGCGAGGGAATCCCCGACCGTGACGCCCAGTTGGCCTTCATGCAGCGGTGGCCCTGTCCGGAACTGGAGCTTCGCGACGGAGACTCCCTGAGTCACTCCCGTCCACTCTGACGATACACTTGAGGGGCTGTTTTCGGCGATTTTCTCACGCCTGATTGAAAGTCTCGAGCAGGCGATTGTTGCCGGGTTAGCGCATTCGGTGAGTTTTTTTCTTTGTGTGTGCGCTTGGTTTTCGCCAGAAACAACGTTCTTTGATCCGGCCATGGCCCTGATTGTGCAAAAATTCGGCGGAACTTCCGTCGGCAACACGGAGCGCATCCAGAATGTCGCTCGACGCGTCGCCCAGTATCGGGCGAAGGGCGACCAGGTGGTTGTCGTGGTCTCCGCCATGAGCGGAGTCACTGACAAGCTCATCGGTTTGGCTAAGGAGATCACGCCGCTGCCCGATGAGCGTGAGATGGACATGCTGCTGGCCACGGGCGAGCAGCAGACGATCGCGCTGGTGGCTATCGCCCTTCAGGCCCAGGGACAGAAGGCGGTTTCCTTCACCGGAGCCCAGGCAGGCATCGTGACCGACGGCACTCACACTAAGGCTCGTATCCAGAACATCACGCCCGACGAGGTGCACAAGGCCCTCGACGAAGGCAATGTGGTGATCGTGGCGGGGTTCCAGGGTCGCACCCGCGACGGCGACATCACTACTCTGGGTCGTGGGGGCTCCGATTTATCGGCCATCGCTTTAGCCGCCGCGCTGAAGGCGGACCTCTGCCAGATTTACACGGATGTCGACGGCGTCTACACCGCCG
Source organism: uncultured Verrucomicrobiota bacterium (assembly GCA_903854475.1). GTDB lineage: Bacteria > Verrucomicrobiota > Verrucomicrobiia > Limisphaerales > UBA9464 > SXXZ01. The sequence goes on along the minus strand of CAINWP010000211.1, from coordinate 17,649 downwards.
ATCCGCGTCTGGTCCCTGCGGCCCGCAAGATTTCCGAAATTTCCTACGACGAGATGCTCGAGATGGCGGGCGCTGGATCCAAGGTGATGCAGCTCCGCTCGGTCGAGTTCGCCAAGAAGTTCAACGTCGTCTTCGAAGTACGTTCTAGTCTCAACGACAATCCCGGTACCATCGTGAAAGAAGAAACCTCCAGCATGGAGGACGTCGTCGTCCGCGGCGTCTCGCTCGACAAGAACCAGGCCAAGGTCACCGTGTGGAGCTTGCCCGACCAGCCCGGCCGTGCGGCCCGCATTTTCAACGCCCTGTCCGAGGCCACCATTAACGTGGACATGATCGTACAGAATGCGAGTCATGCGGGGGGTAATCCGGCCACCGACCTGACCTTCACGGTGGACAAGCCCGACCTCACCAAGGCGGGCAAGGTTCTGGAGAGTCTCCGGACGGAGTTGGGCTTCCGGGAGGTATCCACCGATGAGTCCATCGGTAAGGTGTCTATCGTGGGTGTGGGCATGCGCAGTCACAGTGGTGTGGCGGCGCGGATGTTCACGGTGTTGGCGGCTGAAAACGTCAACATTGGTCTGATTTCTACGAGCGAGATCAAGATCAGCGTGGTGATCGACTTGGCTTGTGGCGAGAAGGCTATGCGCGCCCTGCACAAGGCCTTCCTCGAGTAGGTCGGTCGGCCCCGGTGGCTCAGGGTAGGTCCTTGATAGAATCTCCGGGGCAGAATTCCTCGCTTGCCGCCGAGCGGTTGCCTGCGTACCGAAAGGGAATGTCATCGTCTCTTCGTGTTCGCTCCGCAGCGTTCACTCTCATCGAGTTGCTAGTGGTGATTGCGATCATCGCGATTTTGGCGGGCATGCTCTTGCCGGCATTGGGTAAAGCGAAGGCCAAGGCGATGGGGACCGGTTGCATGAACAACCTCAAGCAGATCCAGTTGGCTCATCTGATGTATCCGATGGACAATGAGGATCGCCTGACTCAGCCGGGGAATTCACGCGACGAGAAATACCAGTGGGTTGGGGGATGGTTGGGTTGGCCCGGGCCGTTCCCCAGCGATAACACCAACCAGCAAATGCTGCTCAATGCCTCCAACTCGTGGTTGGCTCCCTTTCTTCAGTCTGCGGCGATTTACAAGTGTCCGGCCGACCTGAGCGCGGTGACCTTGTCGGGTAAGAAGTACGCCCGGGTGCGTAGCATGGGTATGAGCCAAGCCATGGGGGGGCCCGGAGGGTGGTTGCCGCCTGGCTCTGGCTATCAGGATGGCCAGCAGCGCTACAAGATCTTCAAGAAATCTTCCGAGATCGCCACGGTGGGGGCTTCGCAGATGTATGTGCTGCTCGATGAGCACCCCGATAGCATTAATGCCGGCGGCTACGCCAACCAGATGGTGGAAAGCCCGGGTTCCGCGCGAATTATTGACTACCCGGCCAGCTATCACAATCGGGCGGCGGGCATTAGTTTTGCCGACGGGCACACGGAAATCAAAAAGTGGCTGGATCCGCGGACGGTTCAGCCGGTGAAGTTCTACGAAATGCCTCTGAATGTGGCCTCGCCGAACAATGTGGATGTGATCTGGCTCGCGGAGCGGACCTCCGTCCGGAACTGAGGAAAAATAAAAGGCACCCCGATTGGGGTGCCTTGTTGGTGTTGGGTGCGAGACCCAGACGGGAACTCGAAGAGTTTTGGATTACTCGCCGATCTGGAAGCGCAGGAAACGGCGGATGCTCAGGGTGTCACCCAGTTGCTTGCTGACGGCGCCCAGATGGGCCTCCACCTTCAACTCTGGGTTCTTCACGAAGCCCTGCTCGAGGAGGCAGTTGGTCTCAAAGTACTTGTTCATTTTGCCTTTGAGGATGCTTTCCATCGCGGCGGCCGGCTTGCCCTTGAGGGCGTCGGACTGAGCGGCGATTTCGCGTTCCTTGTCCGCGAGCTCCTGGGGTACATCGTTGCGGCTGACCGCCACTGGGCTGGCGGCTGCGATTTGCAGCGTGACGTCGCGCAGGAGTTGCTTGAATTCCTCGGTGTTGACGGATGCGGCCTGAGTAGCACCGACTTCCACCATCACACCAACTTTACCGCCGGTATGAATGTAGGCGGCCAGAGCACCGATGCCTTGTACTTCCAGGCGGGTGACGCGACGGATCTGGATGTTTTCGCCGATCTTGGCGACAGCAGCAACGCGGTCGGGATCGAGGTCGACGCCCGGTTGGGTGGCAGCCTTAGAAACGAGCTCGTTGACGAAGGCTTTGAAGGAGTCGTTGCGGGCGACGAAATCGGTTTCGCAATTAACCTCGATGAGGGCGCCAACTTGGCCGCCGCTCAGGACGGTTTGTCCGATGAGGCCTTCATTGGCGACGCGGTCGGCCTTTTTCACTGCGGCGGCGGTTCCTTGCTTGCGCAGGAGATCGACGGCGGCGTTCAGGTCGCCCTGGGTCTCGTCCAGGGCCTTCTTGCAGTTCATCAATCCGGCACCGGTCATGGCGCGGAGTTGCCCGACGAGGGCTGGGGTGATTTCAGGCATGAAGAATATCGATTGTGGGTGATGTTTTCTGAGAAAAAGCGCCGGAGCGTTATCCGCCCCGGCGCGTCCGAGAGTGTTAAATTATTTCAAGCGACCGTCGGAGCTGCCGTCGGGGCGACCTCGGCGGGAGCCGCAGGGGCAACCGGTGCGGGGGCGGGAACGGTCGTCGGTTCGTCGCGGTTGATGCGGCGGCTCTTCTTGGCGTCGGCCTCAGCCTTGCCCTGGGCAATGGCGGTGGTCACGGTCTGGAGGAGAATCTTGATGGAGCGGATGGCGTCGTCGTTGCCGGCGATCGGGTAGTCCACCAGATCGGGGTCGGCGTTGGTATCGACAATGGCTACCAGCGGGATGCGCAGGCGACGGGCTTCGGCGACGGCGTTGTGCTCGCGCTTGAGGTCGATCACGAACATGACGTCGGGGGCGGCGTCGATGGTGCGCAGACCGTCGAGGTTCTTGAAGAGCCGCTGATGTTCGCGGCGGATCATGGACTGCTCCTGCTTGACGTACTGGTTGATCGAGCCGTCGGCCTCCATGCGTTCAATTTCCTTCATGCGCTTCATGGAGCGCTTGACGGTCTTGAGGTTGGTCAGGGTGCCGCCGAGCCAGCGCTCAGTGACGAAGGGTTGGCCGCAGGCTTTGGCTGATTCCTTGACGGCTTCTTGGGCCTGCTTCTTGGTGCCAACGAAGAGAATGTTGCCGCCCTTGGCCGCGGTGGCGGCGAGGAATTTGCAGGCTTCTTCCATCTGAACGACCGTCTTGGACAAGTCGATGACGTGGATGCCGTTGCGGGCCTCGAAGATGAAACGCTTCATCTTGGGGTTCCAGCGACGGGTCTGATGGCCGAAGTGAACGCCTGCTTCGAGGAGTTCTTTGATTCCGATGGTACTCATGTATTTGACACTACTTCCTGGTATTGGGCGACGACGCTCGCACGGGTGCGGCTGAGGTTCCCATCCGGCGGAAGGGCCGGATTATTCTGTTGGGTACGATTGTGGCCACCCCACGCACTTGCGTTGGGCCGGTTTAAGGCCGTTGCCTACGGGTGAAAATCACCTGCAGGAACGGCGAGCCTACCGGTTGGGGAATCTCCAGCAACAGGTTTTTGGGCGGTTTCTCCGATTCGGGTGTCGCTGTCTGCCGGTCCGGTTGTCTCGGGGTCTCGGGGTCGGTCTCACCTATTTACACAAAAGGGGACATGGCTGCATATTTTTAAGTAATGGGCTACGGGCACCGAAGGGAAGCGTTTGTTGTGGTGCGCTGTAGGGTAAGGCTCCGCGGGACCGGTCCTGCGCTCGCGAGGAAGCTTTGGAGAGGATGGGGCTTTCGAGCTGTGCGCGAGGGGAGGGTTTGATCGCTTCCAATGCTTGCTCCGGCCCGGTCCCGCTGCCGCTGCCGATGGTGAGAGGAGGGCGGTGGAGACTGGGGTTTTAGCTCTGCGCAGTTTCAGGGTTCCGAGAGAGACTCAACTCAGGATGGCGCGGACGACGGAGCCGTCGACGTCGGTGAGGCGATGGTCGCGGCCGCCGTAGTGGTAGGTAAGGCGCTCATGGTCGAGCCCGAGGCAGTGAAGGAGGGTGGCGTGGAGATCGTGGATGTGGACGGGGTTTTCGACCGCCTTGGCGCCGTGGTCGTCGGTGCGTCCATGAGAATACCCTCCGCGAATGCCGCCTCCGGCCATCCAGACAGTGAATCCTTGATGGTTATGGTCACGGCCGTCGTCCTGGCGGCTGTCGGGGGTGCGGCCGAACTCGCCTCCCCAGAGCACGAGGGTGTCGTCGAGGAGGCCGCGGGCGGCGAGGTCTTGGAGCAGCGCAGCGGCGGGGCGGTCAAGGGCTCGGGCATTCTTGCGGAGTGAGGCCTCTAGGTTCCGGTGCTGATCCCAGCCGCCGAGGTTCACTTCGATGAATCGTGCACCGGCTTCGGCGAAGCGGCGGGCGAGGAGGCATTGCCGGGCGAAACCATCGATGCCGGTTTCACCGATGCCGTAAAGGGTGCGGGTGGCCGGGCTCTCCCGGGAAAGATCGAGCAGGTCGGGGACTTCCGATTGCATGCGGAAGGCCAGTTCGCTGGCCTCGATGGCCGCTTCGATGGGGCTGTTGGCTTCCGGGGCCAGCATCGAGCGGCGGTCCTCGTTCATGGCCTGGATCAGGTCGAGCTGTCGACGCTGCTGGCTGGCGGTGAGTTGCGGGTGGCTGACGTGACTCATGCCCGTGTCGGCCGAACCCTCTCGGCCCGATCCGATGCGCGTTCCCTGGTAAATCGCCGGCAGGAAGGCGCTGCCGTAATTGGCTGCGCCCGACTGGGCCGGAGGGCTGATACTGATGAACCCAGGAAGGTTGTCGTTGGCCTGGCCTAGACCGTAGAGGACCCAGGACCCCATTGATGGGCGAACGAAACGGGCGCTGCCAGTGTGCAGTTGCGTGAACGCCTGCGGGTGATTGGGGATATCGGTCCGCATGGAGTGGACCATGCAGAGCCGGTCGGCCTGGCCGGAGAGGTGCGGGAAGAGTTCACTCATCCAGAGGCCCGATTGTCCGTGCTGCCGGAAGGCGAAGGGTGAACCGATGAGCCGGGTACCCTTGCCGCGGCTGGGTCCAGGTTTGCCATGGTCTAGGCGCAGGCGGGGTTTGTAGTCGAAGGTGTCCTGGTGCGAGGGCCCGCCTTGCATGCACAAGAAGATGACCCGCTGGGCCTTGGGGCGATGGTGGCGGATGGGTCGGCCTGGGGTGGTGCCGTGCCCGGTTTCAGTGGTGCCCGAGGCAGTTGCGGCCAGGCCTTGGAAGGCCATCCACCCGAATCCGGCGGCGGCGGCCTTGAGCAGCGCCCGTCGGTTTAGAGGGAGATTGCCCGTTGGGGTTGTGGAATCCGGAGGGGTCATGGGTCAGGGCAGGTAGCGGAATTCGGCGCAGGCGAAGAGGGCCTGGGCGAACAGGGTCCAGGCTTCGTCTCGGCCGGCGGGTTTTCCGGTGCGGGTGTCGCGAGCGAGGCTCTCGGAGCGGATGAATTCGAGGGCGCGCGCCTCCTCCCGGGGTGCCGGATCGCGGGCGAGCGAAAGTCGGTAGGCCAGGCGTATCCGGGCTGCATCGCCATCGGGTTGTTGCAGCAGCCTCTGCCCGAAGGCACGTGCCTGATCCCGAGAAAAGGGACTATTCATGAGGAACAGGGTCTGGGCCGGGACGAGGGTTTCATCCCGCTGCACCACGACCAGGCTGGGCTCGGCGAAATCGAAGACGTCTAGCACATCGGCCACGGCATCGCGGATCACCGGCAGGTACAGACTGCGGTGGTTCATTCTCTGGCTGGCCCGTTCGACTAAGTACCGACCTCCCGACGGGCGGGCCCCGTCTTGAGGATCGCCCATCTGGGCAACCAGCGACCCGCGGAGCGGTCGGGGATCCAGGGTTCCGGCGGCGCTGAGCAGTGTATCCCGGATAGATTCGGCATCGAGCCGCCTCGGCCTGGCCCGCCACAAGAGCTCATTGTCGGGATCGATCGCCTGGCACCCGGGATCGGCCTCGGACGAGAGCCGGTAGGTGCGGCTGAGGACTAATTCGCGGATAAGAGATTTAGTGGACCCGCCCCCCGCCTGGAATCGACGCGCCAGATGATCGAGCAATTCTGGGTGAGTGGGCCGGTGTCCATTGAGACCGAAATCGTCGGCGCTGGCCACCAAGCCTCGCCCGAACAGGTGCAGCCAGATGCGGTTGACGGCGACGCGCGCGGTCAGTGGGTTGCTGGGGTGAGTTAGCCATTCGGCCAATTCGCGGCGGCCGCTTTCAAGGGCCGGAATGGGGTCCATCGAGGACGGTCCCAGCAGTGGGGTGAGTCTCCGGGGTACCCGACCGGAGCGTTGAGTCACCTCGCCGCGGATAAGGAAAAAGGCGTCTTCTGCCCGCCCTTCGCGGACCCCCATGGCTAGGGCGTTGGTGGCTCGGTTGTCGGGGACGCTCGGGGTTTTTGCCGCGCGCTCGGACGCACGTTTTCGAGGCGGAGCCCCCCGCTGAGGTTCCAGGGCCAACTCGGCGCGCAGGGAGCGTTCTAGGGGGATGAGTTTCGAGGGTTGCCGGTTGCGGGCCTTGTCGCCGGTGGTGCCGTAGCAAGTCTCGGTGCTGCGGAAGATTCCGGCCAAGGCGTAGTAGTCGCGCTGCGAAATGGGGTCCGACTTGTGGTCGTGGCAACGGGCACAGGCCACGGTGATGCCAAGGATGGCTCGGGTGGTGGTGTCGATTTGCTCGTCGACCAGATCGGCGATGAATTGCTCGCGGCGGCCTTCATTGAGGCCCTTGGTGCCGATGGCCAGGAAACCGGTGGCAATAATTAGGGCGTCGCGCCGTTCCGGCGGGGCTGTCGTCGCCAGCAGGTCGCCGGCGAGTTGCTCCCGAACAAACTCTGCATACGGCTTGTCGGTGTTGAAGGCGTCGACGACCCAGTCACGATACCTCCAGGCCTCGGGGAAGAGGTGGTTACGCTCCTTGCCGGCGCTTTCCGCGAATCGGGCGACATCGAGCCAATGACGGGCCCACCGTTGGCCGAAGGCGGAACTCGAGAGCCATTCGTCGACCTGCGCGGCGTAGCGCGAATCGGGCACTGTGCCGGTGTCGTCCGGTTGGAAGGCGCTCACCTGCTTCGGGGTGGGCGGCAATCCGGTGAGGTCGAAGCTGGCCCGCCTCAACCACTCCAAGGGTGAGGCCGCGCGGACTGGCTTCAATCCGGCCAACTCGAGCTGAGCCAAGATGAACGAATCGACCGGGTTGATCGGCCAGGAAGTGTCTCGGACGAGGGGGGGGGCCGGATTGCTGACAGGTGCGAAGGCCCAGTGATTTGCCTTCGGAGCAGTGTTCGTCTCTGCGCCCGTGCCTGTCGCGGGAGACCCAGAAATTTGCGCGCTGGTCCCCAAGGACAACAAGAGCAACGCCAGCGGAATGGTCAGAAGATGGCCCATCGTTGAAGCATTACTGTGCCGGACGTGGGTTGGGCTGAAAAGGTTTCATCGACCGGGCTCTCTGAGGCAGGCTAACCCGCGTGAAGCGGATCGAAGCTTGGTTTCCTACGTTCATCTACAGCGCGCGATTGCGGCCCCGTGGGACTGTGTTTAATCGTGAACTGCTGCGGGAATGTCATCAGTTCCGTGATTTCGATGAGGCCGGGCGCAAGTGGTCCAAGAAGAATTATCCCGGCGGGTACACGTCGTATGGATCCATTGATCGGCTGCACACCATTTCCTCCACGTTCACCGAACTAGAGCGGTTGATTGACCGGCATGTGCGGGCCTATGCGAAGTCTCTGGAATGGGACCTCGGTGGCCGGGGACTGCGGATGTCCGACTGCTGGATTAACATCATGCCTCGGGGGGTGACCCATAGTTTGCACCTCCATCCCAATTCCGTCGTCAGTGGTACCTATTATGTGGCGACGCCCCGCGGTTGCGCTGGGCTGAAATTTGAGGACCCCCGGATGAGCCGCTTCATGGCGTCCCCTCCCGTGTCGGCGGAGGGTGGTCCGCAGTCTCGCCGCTATGTCACCTATCCGGCCACCGCGGGTAATGTAACGCTCTTTGAGAGCTGGCTGCGCCACGAGGTTCCCTCCAACCCCCTGAAGTCCGAGCGTATTAGCATCAGCTTCAATTACGACTGGGTTTGATTAGGACTGGGTTTAATTAGGACTGGGTTTGCGATTTGGAGCGGGTCCGGACCTTCGATTCGCCCTTGGAGCTCGGAGACTTTGATTTCGTTGCCGTCGTCCGCACGTGCGGGATTTGGTCGTGGATGAGCCCGTTGCTGGCGATGAGTCCATAACGGTGCTCACCGGGCAGGGAGTGTGTGACAAAGGATCCGCCGGCGCATTCGACGATCAGGCCACCGGCCGCGATGTCCCAGAGGCGGACCCCGGCCTCGACATAGGCGTCAAAGCGGCCGCAGGCGACATAAGTCAGAGCCAGTGCAGCTGAGCCCATGATGCGGAGTTTGCGCACGCGGTGGGTGAGTTCTAAAAAGTCGGCCTGGGCCGCCTGGAGGCTGTCTTGGTTTTTGGCGAAGCCGAGCGAGACGATGGATTCATCCAATCGGGCGCGGGTGCTCACCCGGGTGATGCGGCCATTGAGTCGGGCAGGCTTGCCACGGATCGCCGTCCATAAATCGTCCATGAAGGGGTCGTACACCACGCCGACCTCGCTCTTGAAACCGTCCTCGGTGCGCACTTCCAGGGCGATGCTCACGGCGGCATGGGGGATTCCGTAGGCGAAATTCACGGTGCCGTCGATGGGGTCCACGACCCATCGAGCAGCCGCCTTCTCGCTGGCCACGTCGATCCCTTCTTCACCCAAGACGGGGATGGACGGAAAGACAGTGGCCAGTGCTCGGGTGATGAGTTTTTGGCACTGCACATCGAGCTCGAGCTTGATGTCGTGTTGGTGCGACTCATTGACCTGCTTGGCACGGTGCAGGTTTTTTTTCATCAATTCCCCAGCCTCGCGGGCCGCCGCCACGGCTGCGGCCAACGCTCGGGTGTTGGAAGGCGGGCGGGAAGGAAGTAGGGGTTTGCTCATCGTCGCGCCTCTAGCCTGAACTGCTCTCACCCTTCACATCAACCGTGGACCCTCGACCAAGATTCTATAGTTTGCGGAGGGTGAAAGGATGCTCAGTCCTTCGACGATCCCTCCGAGGCAGAAGGGATTCCTGAGTCGCGGGACCCAGGAATCGACAATGGGGACGGTGGCGATTAGGACGGTAACCCGAATCGGACATGGGCCTCGTCACTGGAGATTTTCAGTGAGGCGCATACATGATGGGATGCCAACTGCAGCACCGCCGAACGGAGCATCTCATCGGACTGCTTCGGTGGTAGGGCCACTCCCTCGTGGGCGATTTCCCGGATGTGCAGTTTGCGGTCCAACAAATCGGTGAGGAAGGCTTCGCAGGCGATCGGGTCATCGGTGATGAAGTGCGAGGCAGGCATCTTGCCGTGCGGATCGATGTCGTAGGTGACTTTGTATTTGGAGAGCATGGTGGACGACGGGTTGTAAGATGTGAGACCGGCTGGGTCGCGTGATCCGACGTTTTTTGGTGGATCACGACCGTTCCGGGCCAGAACTATAGAGGTCCATGGATTGCGGGCTCCTCCGCAGTTGTCCGGATCGATCCCTTGGTTGCCTTTCACGCCTTGAGCCGCTTCGAAGAGTGGGGATCGGTCTGGGCATGTCATGAATCTTGGGTCGCCTGCGTTGAGATGTATCGCGATTTCCGGCCATCCTCGGCGTTGCCTCGCGCCGGGCTTCTCGCATGCTCTGCGCCCCGACCGCATGACCGACCCGCGCATTGATGAACTCCGGCAACTGTTGCCGTGCTGTATGCTCTCGGACTGGGTTCGGCTGGGAGCGCGCGCGGCCCGGTGGGTGAGGGAGGGCCGGCCCGTGGGCGAGGGGGCTCATCCGCTGGATCGTCTTCTGGAGCAGGCTCGCACTTCCATCGAACGTCGAGAGTATCGAGCGCAGACCCTGCCGCGCCCGGAGTATCCCCCGGGGCTGCCTATCTCCGCTCGCAAAGAGGACATCGTGGCCGCGATTCGAGCACACCAAGTGGTGGTTATTGCGGGTGAGACGGGGTCGGGCAAAACGACTCAAATTCCCAAAATGTGCCTGGAAGCCGGCCTGGGCGCTCGGGCGATGATCGGTTGTACGCAGCCCCGGCGGGTGGCGGCACTGTCTATCTCCCGGCGAATCGCTGAGGAACTCAATGTGTCCTGGGGTCGCGAAGTGGGCTGTAAGGTCCGCTTCGATGATCGATCTGGGTCGGACACGGTCATTAAGCTGATGACCGATGGCATGCTCCTGGCCGAGGTGCAGGGGGATCCGACCCTCGCCGAATACGAAGCCATCATCATCGATGAAGCCCATGAGCGCTCGCTCAACATCGATTTCCTGCTGGGGCACCTGAAGAACCTTTTGGCTCAGCGCCCGGACCTGAAGGTGATCATTACCTCGGCCACCATCGATACGGTGGCTTTCTCCAAGGCGTTCAACGATGCGCCCATCATTGAGGTGTCCGGGCGCACCTTTCCGGTGGATGTGGAGTACCGCCCGCCCGGGGGTGAAGAGGCTTCGTCGGATCCGGCCGACACCGATTTCGTCGATGCGGCTGCCCGTGAGTGTGAGCGCCTCTTCTTCGAGACGGGTGTCGGGGATGTGCTCATCTTCTTGCCGGGTGAGCGGGATATTCGGGAATGTGCGGATTTGATCGAAGGTCGACTGGGCTCTGAGGCCGAGGTGGTTCCGCTTTTCGGACGACTGAGTTCTGGCGACCAACAACAGGTTTTCAGTCCGTCTTCGAGGCGAAAGGTGGTGATCGCCACGAACATCGCCGAGACGTCGCTGACCATTCCGGGCATTCGCTTTGTGATCGACTCTGGGTTGGTTCGGATGAGTCGTTACAACCCCCGCACCCGCACCCGCCGACTGCCGGTCGAGGCGGTGTCGCAGAGCAGTGCCAATCAACGGAAGGGGCGCGCTGGCCGTGTCGAGGCGGGTGTTTGCATTCGGCTGTACTCCGAGGAGGATTTTGAATCCCGAAGCCCCTTCACTCAGCCAGAGATCCAGCGAGCCAATTTGGCTGAAGTTATCTTGCGGATGAAGGCCTCACGCTTGGGAGACATTGAGACCTTCCCCTTTCTCAATCCACCGGCCCCCATGGCCATTAGTGGTGGCTACTTGCTCTTGCAGGAATTGGGGGCCTTAGATGAACAGCACGAACTGACGCCGTTGGGTCGCGACCTGGCCCGGCTCCCCATCGATCCCACATTGGGTCGGATGCTCCTTCAGGCACAAACCGAGCACGCGGGTCGAGAACTCCTCATCATCGCCGCTGGCCTGAGTATCCAGGACCCCCGCGAACGCCCGCTGGACCAACGCGAAGCGGCCGACAAGGCGCACCGCCGCTTCATGCATTCCCAGTCCGATTTCTTGTCGCTGCTGGGACTTTGGAATGGGGTGCATGATCAGTGGGAATTGCTGCGTACCCAGGGAGCTCGACGGAAGTTTTGCCGCCAGCACTTCCTCTCTTATCTCCGCATGCGTGAATGGCAGGACTTGCACGCGCAGTTGCAAGGGGCCCTGGAAAATCTCGACGGCGTGAAGCTCAACGAACGTCCGGCCGATGAAGACGCGGTGCATCGCTGCATCTTGGCCGGGCTTTTGGGGCATGTGTCCGTTCGCCAAGAGCGCAACCAATACAAGGGCGTCGGCAATCGGATGGTGGCTGTGTTTCCAGGATCAGTGCTGTACGACCGACCTGAGCGCTCGCCAAGACAGGATCGTCGTCCGCCCCCCGCGGGCAGTACTCCGGGCAAGCCTGAGAAGTCGCGTCAGCCTGCCTGGATGGTTTGCGGAGAAATCGTCGAAACCTCTCAACTCTTCGCCCGAACGTTGGCGGGAATTGATCCCCAGTGGATTCTTCGCTTGGCGCCGCACCTCTGCAAGGTGACCCACCAAAACCCGCATTGGAGTGCCAGTGCTGGCCGGGTGTTGGTCGAGGAGAAAACCACCTTTCATGGCCTGGAGGTCTTTGCCCGTAAGATCTCTTACGGAACTATTGCGCCTCGCGAAGCCACGGTCCTTTTCATCCGGTCGGCGCTGGTCGAAGACGATCTTTTGCCGCCGGCTCTCTCGGGACGAAACGACGATTTTGACGGGGACGATGAACGGGCCGTAGTGCGGGCCATGCAGACCTCCGCGCCGTCGGCAGAGCCGGGGTTCATGGCAGCCAATCGTGCGCTGCGCGAAAAGGTAGAGAATTGGCAGACTCGCCTGCGTCGCACGTCGGTAGACCTCGATCAGGCGTTCTTTGATTTTTATGCCCGGCACCTCGAAAACATCTCGTCGCTGCATGAATTGCATCGATGGATGCGGGATCACACTGAGGCGGGATACTTGTGCGCCACCGAGCCAGAAATCACCGGCGGCAAAGACCTTCACCTCGATGAGAATGCCTTTCCCGACAGCGTGACGATTGATGGTCAGAGAGTCCCGTTGGTCTATGCTTATGCCCCCGGCGAAGCCCATGACGGGGTCACCGTGAAGTTGCCGGCGCCGCTGGCTCAGCGTGCTGCGGCCTCGGTCTTAGAATGGGCAGTTCCCGGTTTGCGCGATGCCAAGATCGAAGAGTTGCTCCGGGCGCTGCCGAAGTCGCTCCGCCGCGAATTAATGCCCTTCCCGCCCAAGGTTCTGGAGATCGTTCGCGAATTTCAGCCTCAAGGATCTTCGTTCTTTGCCGACCTCGCCCGATTCCTGACGCAGCGCTATCGGGTGCCTATCCCCGAAGACGTCTGGGGTTCCGGCACCGTGCCTGCCCATCTGAAGCTGCGGTTCGAATTGTTGGGGTCTGACCGCCGGACCCTGGTGGCCGGTCGAGATTTTCAGGAAGTCCGCGAGCGACTGCCTCAGGCGGCCCCCAAGACTGTTGGCGATCCGCCGGCCTGGCTTCAGGCAGTGCGACGCTGGGAACGTCCGGCCATGACCACTTGGAGCTGCGGCGACTTGCCCGAACGCATCACCATCGTAGAGGACTCGGTCTTTCCGGTCATGGCTTGGCCGGGGTTGGAGCGGGAAGGAGCGGGAGTGAATGTTCGATTATTCCGCACCCGGGAGGCCTGCCAAACGGCCTCGTTGGTGGGTTTTGCTCGCCTCGCGGAACTCGCGCTGTCCAAGGATCTGGCTTGGGTGGAGAAAGACCTTCGCGCCTTGGCTCGTTTCGATGCGGCTTATACCGCCATCGGGACGGCGTCCGAGTTGCGCGAGAGCGCCTTCCGACACCTTCTGCGCTACATTTTGCCTGCGGAATTGCCCGAGGTGTTGACCCTTTCCGCCTTCGAGCTAGCGGTGACTCAAAGTCGGGAGCGCATCCCTGGACTGGTTCCCAAGTTCATGGATCAGTTGGCGCTTGTTCTTCAGGCTCTTCAAATGGCCCGAAGCCGCATTGGGCTCTCGGCCCCGGCTCCCGTGGCGTCCCCCAAGACCCGGACCTTCAATGATTTGAGCCAATTGGGCTCGTTGCTGGTGGCTCCTTCGGGGGGTGGCAAACCATCGCTCCCTGCCGCCGCGGCCCGTCCGGCCACGTTGGCCGAAGAGGTGGCTTCTCTGATGCCGCCCTCCTTTCTCGACGGCGTGGAATTTGAATCGCTGCGCCAGTTGCCCCGGTATCTCAAGGCATTGACTTTGCGCGCCGAGCGGGCCGCCAACAACCCGGTCAAAGACGCCGAGCGAGCCAAGGCCGTGGCGCCCTATCAGGCGGCTCTGGCGCGGTTGAGAGCTGCCCCGCCGGCGATTTCAGAAGCATCCCGTCGCATCGAGGGGTTTCGATGGCTCCTCGAAGAATTCAAGGTGTCCCTCTTTGCACAAGAACTAGGCACCGCTGTGCCGGTGTCGCCCAAGCGATTGGACGATGCCTTGGCAGGGCTCCGGTGAGCCGGTGAGCTTCTTATTTGGGTCAACGTTCATTCCCGGTCGTCCCGATACCCTCCGCCCGTGGGCCAAAGTTTTTTTGTCAACCGATCGGGAGTTGCACATCGGATGTTCTGGAGCCTATTGACGATTTGGTGTCAGGTGGCTCCCACCTGAACTCCCATCCCCTCCACCAGAACTAAATTCAGATATGCTTTTCCCAGACGTTTGTTCCCGTCTCACCTCCGTATTCTCTCTAATTTTGCTCACAGCCGCCGTCGGTGCCCCTCAACCTGTGAGGGCTCAGTCGGTGGCTAAGAAGGCGGTCTTAGAAATCAGCGCCGGCACCAATTATACGCTGGTCCTGCCGCGAAACGTCTTTGGTAAAGAACACTTAATGTCCGCCTCGCGGATTCCGCAGTCGCTGGCTGCCACCTCGACCGGTCTCTCCGGCAAAATCGTGAAGTTTGAATTGTTCCACGATGGTGTCGATTTGTACGAGGCGACCGACGGCCTGGTGGTGACCAAGGATTTGCCGGCTCGGCGCATCCTGACGACCTTCCCGATTGTTGAGCAGGATGCCAACAAGGTGGTCATCGACTTCAACCGAGGCATGCGCCGGCTGTACACGGAAATTTGGTACGGTCAGGGGCGTGGCTTCAATCCGATGGCGCGCGATGAATCTCTAGAAATCCCGCAGTCGCGCGTGTTCCAAGCGGAGAAACTCGACAACCAACTCGTCATCCGCCAGAGCGTCCAGGTTCGAGATCGTGAGGCCATGGCCAATGTTGAGCAGCGTTTCGAGGTGCGCTACTTCTTCACGCCCTACGAGGCTGGGTCTTACAAAGGTAAGGAAGCTCCTGGCTCGGATTTGCGTTACTCGCGCTTCTTCGAAACCCAGGCTCGCTTGGAGGAGAGCACCGGTCGGCCCTCTCCGCAGATGGCCCGATTCGATATCTCCAAGCCGGTGGTCTTCCACTACAGCGCCAATACCCCGGCTGATTATGTCGAGGCGGTGAAGGACGGTATTCTGTATTGGAACCGGGCCTTCGGTACCAACCTCGTCCGGGCCGAGAAGGCTCCTGCCGGTGTCACCGCTCCTGACGCCCGATACAACATTGTGCAGTGGGTTCCCTGGGACAATGCCGGCTTCGCCTACGCGGACATTCTTATCGACCCGCGCACCGGCGAGTCCGAACACGGTCAGGCCTACATGACGAGCGTCTTCGCCCTCAGTGGCAAGGCCCGCGCCCGCGCCCTGCTGCGTTCCATGCGCGACATCGTGGCCGACAAGAAGAAGCTCACCGCCGACGCCGTAGGAGGCGAGGCGGCGCAGGGCTTCCCGTGGATGACGGCCAATGGCCTCTGCCACATGCAGTCGGTGGAGTTCGCGCATCAATACGCCCAAGGCTTGGAAGACTTGCTGTCCAATGAATCCCTGACCGATGCCGGGGCACTGAGAGCTTCGCAAGATTACGTACGCGAGGTGGTGGCCCACGAGGTGGGTCACGTTCTCGGTTTGCGGCACAACTTTGCCGGCAGCGTTTCAGCCAACATGAGCCGCCAGCAAATCGACGAGTGGTTCCAGGCCTATGTGACGGGCCAGAGCCTCGACGCGTACACCAACCACTACGCGTCGTCGTCCATTATGGAGTACACCGTCTTCAAGTCGGCGGTGCAGGTGGGTTGGTTCATTCGCACTCGTAAGGAACCCCTCCCCCATGACAAGGCGACCATTCAGTGGGGTTACTTCGGTGGCCAAGAACCACGTGAAAAGAAGATGCTCTTCGGCTCGGACGAACTGGTCGGCACCTATGGTGATTTGCAGCGTTTCGACGAAGGTGTTGAACCCGTTGTTGGCGCTTACTCGCAGTTGGCGGATGATATTCGACTCCTGCCCAATAGTCTCATCGAGACCTTCATTTCGGCCAAGGCTCCGCGGGATTCACGCGATGCGACCCCGATCGCCGAAGTGAACCTTTCACCCGCTCGCTATGCGGCCCAGACAGCCAATCACTTTGCTTCGATGCTGAGTTGGTTTCGTGCTTCGACCCGGTCGCTGCGGGTGGAGAATCAATTCGAGTTTATCGGTGAGCTAAACCAGAAAGACCGTGCGAAGGCCCACTGGAAGGATCTCAACGATCAGGTGGAGCGGATTGGTGGTGTTGATCGTGCTTTGTTCAGTTTCTTGCCTCTGGATTTGAAGCTCGAGTTGAAGGATCCGTCGAAGGGAATTCCGACTGCCGACAAGGTGGGTGAAACCAACTTGATGGGTCGCCTCCGCAAGCTCCTCGATGCGCCGGCCTACACCAACTTCGTGGGTCTGGATGAAAAGAAGTATGCCTTCAGTGCCGCCGAGAAGGAGCTCATCCTGAAGCGTGGTGAGAAGTTCTTTCGAGAGTTCGAGAAGGAGTTGGTTAAGCAGGTCTGCGCCCGCCTCGAGAACTCTTCCCGCGACCTCGGTATCGTCGCCCAGGAGAATCTCGAAGACGCTGATATTACTGCCAAACTCGAGCAGCGCATCATCGACACGGCCCGCCTAGTTCTCACCGCCAAGGACGAGTCCAAGCGCCTCAAGGGCAAGGTCGACAAGAGCCTCGTGGAGGTCGTTGATTTCCGATACGAGCCCGAGGTTCGCATGGCCGCAGCGAAGATGCTCAACGATAAGACCGGCACCTATCGCGGTTGGGCTACCGACGCCAAGGGGGACCTCAACAAGTCCCTGAAAGACGACATCGATGGGGCCTTGAACATTGCCAACTTCAAGGATTTCAAGGACTCGATGCTCTCGCGGACTTTGCGTGAGTGGTACCTCAAGCAGCAGGACATCCTGGGCATGTTGCCTCCGAAGCCCGCTGGCAAGTGACCGCGGACTGCGCAGGATCGGCCGGGGTCGGTCCCACCTACTTACACAAAAGGTTCCAGTCTTTACTATTTGTTAAAGGCCAACACCGGGGGTGAGTTTGTGGGTGGGCTGCGCGGGATCGGTCCTGCGCTCGCAGGGAAAGTGGGGAGAGGTTTGGGCTTTCGCGCTGAAGGCGCGAGGGGGGGTAGGTGGTGGACGTTCCTACGCTCGCTCCGGCCCGGTCCCGCTGCGCTTGACGGGTTTGGGTGGGCTTTTTTGGATCGATCTCGCTGCCGCTTCCGGAACGTGTCGGCGGAAGACTCGCTAAAGGGTTCACCGCCGGATTTGCCACGGGGAGAACCTTCCATCAGGGTTGTTGCATTCTATGGCCGAACAAAACGACACGCGCATTCCGGTGACCGTCCTCACGGGCTTTCTCGGCGCCGGCAAGACCACCCTGTTGAACCGCATTCTGACAGCCAATCACGGGAAGCGGATTGCGGTTATCGAGAACGAGTTTGGTGAGATCGGTATCGACAACGAACTGGTCATCCAGGCCGACGAAGAGATCTTCGAGATGAACAATGGGTGCCTTTGCTGCACCGTGCGCGGCGATCTTATCCGCATTCTCGGTCAGCTCATGAAGCGCCGGAATAAGTTCGACTATGTGCTGGTGGAAACGACCGGCCTGGCCGATCCCGGCCCGGTCGCTCAAACCTTCTTCAGTGATGAGGAAATCAAGGAGAGCTTCCGCCTCGACGGCATCGTGACGCTGGTGGATGCCAAGCACATTTCCCTCCATTTGCACGATGCACCGGAGGCCAAGGCGCAAATCGCCTTCGCCGACCGCAT
>CAINWP010000210.1 GCA_903854475.1 uncultured Verrucomicrobiota bacterium | reverse complement strand
CGCCGGCGAACTGCAGCGGGCCGGGCTCACCGTGAGGGTGATCGACAAGGGACGCGGCGTCGGAGGGCGCCTGGCCACCCGACGGATCGGTGACGCGATCTTCGACCATGGCGCCCCGTGTCTCGACCTTCAGGGTGGACGCTTGCCCGAGCGCTGGTGGCGGGAACGCCTCGGGCCAGCGCGGACCGAGTGGTGGCCCGCCACCGCAGACTCCGGTAGCGAGGTTCCCTGCCGCTGGCGGGGTGCTCCCACGATGGCGGCCGCGGCCAAGCACCTAGCCCAGGGTTTGGAAGTCTTCTCGGAGACGGCGCTTACCGCCCTGCGGACGGAGGGATCCCGATGGATCGCGTCCACGTCCAGCGGCACCGTGTTCCCGGCCGAGGCCGTGGTTCTCACTCTACCGGCCCCACAATCGCTCGCCCTGCTCGACGCGGGCGCCGTGGACCTTCCGCCCGATCTCCGAGAGCGCCTTGCCGCCATCGAGTATCATCGATGCCTTGCGGTGATGGTTGTCTTGAACGAGCCCTCGTCGCGCATCCCTTTCCCCGGAGGTCTCGCTCCGACCTCGGGTCCGTTAGCGTGGATCTCGGACAACCAGGCAAAAGGCATCTCGCCGGTGCCAGCGGTGACCCTCCACGCCACGGCCGCATTCAGCCTTGAGCATTGGGATCGAGACCGGACGGAGACCGGGCTTTTGCTCATCGAGGCCGCACGCGAATGGATCGGCCCGGGTATTCGAGAATTTCAGGTTCACGGATGGCGGTACAGCCGCCCTCGGATTTCCGACGAGTCTCCCTGCATGGTGGCGTGCCAACGACCAACCCTCGTTCTGGCGGGTGACGCCTTCGGACCCGGTGGCATCGAGGGAGCCGCCCTCTCCGGACTGGCCGCGGCCCGAGCGATAGTTCAGACAACCTCAGGCTGACGGTGGGAAGACCCAGAGAGCCGGACGCCCCACATTGCAGTGGACGGAGCGGCCGAGCAGGGTGAGTCCCGCGAGCGAATAGTAGAGTTGGGATCGGGCGAGGTCGCCCAAGACCGGTCTCCGAACGGGTGATCCGAGCGACTCGATCCGGCGGGCCGCCGAGGGAATCGGGTAGAAGATCGCCTCAACCCACGGCCGTGCGTTGCCGTCCTCGCCAGTCATGGTGGGGAGTCTGCGAATCCACCCGGAGGGATCGAGATTCATTGAGGCCACGGCTCGGTCGGCTGCGAAGACTGAGGCCCGTCCCAAGCTCGGTAGCACCAGCAAACCCAGGAAGCTCCAGAGGGTCATCCAGCACGCCTGACCCAGCACGGCGGTGCCGGTGGGCAGGGATCCGAGGTCTAAGGCCAGCGCCCCCGCTTGGCAACCCGTCAGGTTCCAGAGCAGCAAGAGGATGACGGTGCGGAAGGGCAACCCGTTCTCCGCCTGCCATCGCCGGCGCGATAACTCCACCTGGAGTTCGGGCTTGGGAAGACTTTGGCACCAGGCTTCGGGCACAAGAATTTCAGCACGGGATCCGAATCCGGCGAGCCCTCCGGTGAAGGAAGGATCATCCACCCGGGTGGCAAGAAAGCTCTCACCCCGCTCGATGGCCACCGGCTGTAAAGCGCCCCCGCTGATGGCGGTGTGGAGGAATCGTCGTGTCAGCGACAGCGCGATGGTCGAGGCGACCAACCCGGTGCAACACCCGCCGGTCCATTGCAGGCTGAGTGTTGCCACAACCCCGATGACCGCCACGACCAGGGTATGGACCATCGCGCCGCGGACCCAGCTCTTGAGGAAGGCCCACGGGGTTGGGCGTGTCCCGGGCACCAGCACGCCGCCGCCGAGTGCGTCGAAGATTGCTTGGACCCCCAGGACTGCGGCGGCGATTCCGATCGTTTCGGCCCCGTTGATGGACCCTCGGCCCGAGCGAATGAGCGCCAGCCCGCAGACTGATGCCATCACCCAGAATCCCACATTCACGATGCCCAGTGACAGGCGTTGCCGTGCCAATTTTGTTTGCTCCGGTGTCATGGGTTTTTCTCTCAAGGTTCGGATCGGGAAAACGCGGGCAGTCTGGGCAGCAACAACTCCCAACAGAGTGGCATCGCTCCCGTGGTTTCTAAAAAATTCCAAGGACCGGACATGTTTTAAACATTCCCCGAACGCCTCGAGATGCAAACCGCCTCCCTGCTGACCTGTCGTATCGGGTGGCTGAAATTGCAAAGCGCCGCCGAATGTCAGCCCACAAATCCGAGCGAGTGCCCAAAGGGCATGAGATAGACGGAACCTCCGAGTCCCCTATTGCAGAACCCTCTCTCAAGACTTGTTGCCGGACTCCCAAATCTTGCGCCGAGAATGGACAAACCAACGCAGGGCAACAACGAAGACCCCAATTTCCCAAGTGTCCCCTGTCCCCCGGTCATTGGCATGAACGCGAACTCGCAACAGGCTGACCATTGATCAATCCCGCCGGAGCGATGCCCGACGGACGTCTGTTCAAGGATGCGGGCGATTTCAAACGATTGCTGCTCGACGACCGCGACACGCTGGCTCGCGCCTTCATCGAGCATCTTTGTATTTACGGCCTTCGTCGCCCGATGACCGTTGACGACCAGGCCGACCTCGCGGTCATCCAAGCCGCTGCGAAGAAAAACCAATACCGGCTCAAGGACATGGTCCGCGCCGTGGCTGTGTCCGATTTGATGCGCAAACGCTGATCTACCCACGAAAGAAAATCTCTGTGAGCAACTACCTATCCCAATCTTGGTTGATCAACCGTCGCCATGCTCTTCGTGCGTTGGGCAGTTTCATATCCCTGCCCCTGCTCGACAGCATGGTCCCGTTGAGCGCAGCAGAAAGCTCGACCGCCACGCCTCGGCGCAGCGCCTTCATCTACTTGGCCAACGGCGTCCATTCGCTCAATTACCAGATCCTCAAGTCGGGCAATGACTACCCGTTCTCTCGGTCGCTGAAACCCCTGGAGAAACACCGCGACGTCATTACGCCCATCAGCGGACTGCATCACCCGGGAGCCCTGAGTCACCACCACAACTGCATTAATGTTTGGCTGACGGGTGGAAAGCTCGGCCCGTCCGACCGCAACACTATCTCACTCGACCAAAAGATGGCCGAGATCACCGCGCAAAACACGCGAGTCGCTTCGATAGCAGTTCAGCTACTCCCTCACACGGCTCGCGGACACCAAAGATATTGGCGGTAAGCCGCTTCTTGGCTCCACGATGGCTCTATTTGGCAGCGGCATGTGTTATGGCCACAGCCATGGCAATGCGAACCTCCCGCTCGTGCTTGCCGGCGGTTCCGACCTCCGCCTGAAGCATGGCAGCCACGTCGATTTCAACAACGAGGCCCCGGGCTTCCAAGGCTATGCCGTCGGCGCTGATGGAGCGCTCAGCCCCGCGCATTATCAGTTGTGCAGCCGCCCCGTGAACTCGGAGGCCCACATGAGCAATCTTCTCCTCTTGATGGCCCAGCGCATGGGTGTGGAGACCGACCAGTTTGGCGATAGCAACAAGGTGATTGGGCTATGAGCTGGCTCCGGGTTTCCCAGTCTTGGTTCGTGGTTCCGCGTGGGTGGTTATTGCTGGTTGCGTGTTCCCTCGCGCAAGCCATCGCCTTCTGTGCAGAACCAAAAACAAAGAACCAAGAACAACAATCCGAGATTTTCCGACCTGAAGCGGGAAAATTTCCCCCGTTGGACAAAGCCTACTCTTACCGGGGTGAACTCGTCTTCGTCGACCACGCAAACCGTCGCGGCAGCATCCGGGTGCAGGGATCCGGCATGTTTTTCCGCAACGACCCGCACCCCTTCGCCCTGCTGCCCTACGGCCTCGTGCGTTATCACGGTGCACCGGCCGATTTGCGCGATATCCCGCTCGGCACCGTGCTGCACGTCCGCGCCTATCTCCCGCCCGATCCGAAGATTTCGGCCGTGCCGGTGTTGCCGGTCGACAACAAGGCGAGGGACGCCAATCACAATCGTGGCGCCGGTATCCTGCCCGCCGAAAACCACGTCCTCCTGCTCGAAGATGAACCCAGTTACTGTCAGCGCGAAGGACGGGTCTGGAAGCTCAAGGAAGTAGACCTCAAGAACAACGAGGGGATGATCGTCGCCACCCTTGAAACGAAACATGGTGGAGGCGGCAAGGCCGCCGAAGAAAAATTGACCGTCGATGCCGCCACCCGCGTCTAGCGCGGCCGCGAATGCCTCACGATCACGGAGCTGATTGCCGAAGGAGCATGGCCTGCCGATGGAAAGAAATCCCTCGCGGGCCAAGAGGTCCAGCTCGGCATCTCCTGGAAACCCAGACCGGATGGCGTGTTCATGCGCTTTCATATTTCGGACCTCTGGCTGGATGACGCAGCCATGCAACGAGCCGCTCTGAATCAAACAGAAACCCACAAGGCGTTCATCCGGAGCCGCTGGATGCCCGCGTGGATCGACGCCGTCGAGTATGGCAAGTTTGGCCGCGCCACCGTGACCGCGACCTTGTTTGGCCGCATGGACGATTCGCTTTATGCCGATTTTAAAAAAGGCGGCTCCGCCATGATGAATGCCGTCGAGAATACGTTGAAGCACACCCACGGAGCCTACGGACCCGGGCATATGGCCTCACGCGGATCTATTCTGGATGCAACCAAATCTCCCGACCCGGCGCCGATGGGCAGCAGTGGCATCCAAATCCATTTCGAGACCGACCTCATCATTGAGGGCATTCGTCCCGGCAAGACGGTGCGGGTTCGTCCTGGCAACTGGCCCCAGGTTCAGGTGCCTCGGGAGGAATACCTTAACGATGGGTCCTCCAGCACTGAGGAGCGCTTCCCGAGCCCAGCCATTTTCCCTAAGTACTGAAGCTCGATGGGTGGGATTGGGGTCAGGGATCGGGGTCTGGAAACGCTGTTAGACAGCTTAGACAGCTTGAGGCCAACCGGGGCTTGGATCTCCACACGTTGGCCCAATCAGCGGGCCTCCAGAGCAGCGCCCGCATCTCACTGGGTTAGACCTCCGGGTGGTTGCAATTGGAAAGCCCCCCGAATGTCAGCCTGTCGAAGTAGAAAACCGGTCAAGAATCGTTGCGTGAGCCCGGGTTACGGTGAGGCCAACACCTCGATCAGGTAGCGCAGTTCCTCCTGCACGTCGTCGCCGTCCGTCAGGGTCTGGGAGATCTCGGCTCGCACGGCCTCCCGGAATCGTCGTCGCAAGCGGTGGATGGCCACCTTCAACGCGCCTTCGGTGAGTCCGAGTTCCCGGGCGAGGTCTGTGGGCGACGGAAGTTCGTCGCCGACCAGTCGCAACCGCGCCAGCGTGCGGGCCTCGCGCTCGAATCGTTCTACGAAGGCCGGATCGACGGCCAATTCACGGGGCAACACCTTGAGCGCCGAGATCCTGCCTGAATCCCGTTCCCGCACCCGGTACACGCAGCCCATCCCGCCCGTGCCCAAGTGTCCGAGAACCTCCAACCCTGGGAATGCCGAGGCGATCTCAGCCAAGGTCGGCGTCTTCCATGATTGAGGTCCGAGTCCGGCGTCCGTCGGAGTATTTGCCCCGTCCAAGAGACAGCGCGGGCACAGACCACCCGGGGCCCGTTCAGGAATGGGGGATAGGCATCGCGGACAGGATCGCGACGGGAGAGCCGATGAAGGTGCCGGTGTGGATTCCATGTTCATTCACTCCCTCCATGGGGTTTCTACCGCTCAAGGTTACACGAAATCCGTGGCCATGTCGTGGTCCAGGGTCCGTTGTCACGACGCGGGTCCGAGTTGCGAGTCCAAGTTGCCGCTTCCCACGAACCCTCGTGCAGACAAGGACGCAGCCAGGAACCCAGTCCCAACCCGTTGAGAGGAATATGCTTTCGGCAACGTAACGGATCCCTGAGGGCACCCCGGGCGGCAGCGGGACCGGGCCGGAGCGAGCATAGGAAGCGAACACCCATCCCCTCGCGCACAGCGCGAAAGCTCCACCTCTCTTTGAGCTTCCCTGCGAGCGCAGGACCGATCCCGCGGAGCCCCTTGAGGTACTGATCCCCAGCGCCAGCCCCGGCACTCCGCTACTCAAAAAATATGATCAACTGACACCTTTTGTGTAAATAGGTGGGACCGACCCCGCTGCGTGTGTTGCGTCGGGGGGTTGGCGGGGTAGCGTTGCGGCCTTGAATGCACCACGGGTCATCACGTTTTCCCCGTCGCTGACGATTCCGCTGACGCGGGATTGTCCATGGAACTGTGCCTATTGCGGGTACCGGCGGGATCGGGAGGGGCTCATGCCCGAGGCGCGCTTCGAGGAACTCCTGGTTACCGCACGCAAGGGCGGAGCCACGGAGATCTTGTTCCTCGCAGGCGAGGCTTCGGATGCCATGCCGCATTTGCGGGCCGAGTTGAAGGCCCGGGGCTTTGATGATTTCGTCGCACACGTTGGCTGGGCCTGTGAGCGCGCCTTGGAAGCCGGCTTCCTGCCGCACACCAACATCGGCGCCATGTCTCCGCGCGACTTCGAGCGGTTGGCCGAAGTGAACGCCTCCATGGGCCTGATGCTCGAAAACATCGACGACACCTTCAACCGGACCCTCGCCCCGCAGAAATCCGCCAAGGGCCGCTTGCAGACATTGGAGGCCGCCGGCCGCGCCCGGGTGCCGTACACCAGTGGCATCCTCATCGGACTGGGTGAATCGCGGGAGTCCCGGCTGCGCTCACTCGATGCTCTGGCCGAAATCCATGCGCGCCACGGGCACTTGCAGGAGATCATCCTCCAGAATTTTATCCCCAATGAGGGATCGCGGCTCACCTCCGCGCCCGAAGCTCCGGCGCTGGAAGAATATCTGGAGCTCATCGAGCACTGGCGGCGCGTAGCACCCGGGGTGGCCATCCAGATTCCTCCCAACATCAATCCGCACTGGGAAGCGTTGCTGCCGTGGACCGACGACCTGGGCGGCATTAGCACCGACGGCGATTGGGTCAATCCCCTCAATCCCTGGGCGCCTCCCGAACGGTACGCCCAGGCCTGTCAGCGTCAGGGAGCCGAACTGCGCCACCGGTGGCCGGTGTATGATGCGTATGTCGAGAAAGGGTGGATTTCCGCCCGAGTCGCCGCAGTGATCCAAGCCCGGGACGGCCGGACCCGGCTCAGTGCGGACGGGCCTCGCCGCCCCATGCCCGAACCGCAGCGCCACCATGGACCCGCTGACCCACTGACCAAGGCCGTGCGCGGTGAGGCGTTGTCGGTGGACGAAACCTTGACGTTGGCCCAGGCCGATGGCGCGGCGCGCGAGGAAATCCGCGAGGCCGCCGATGCATTGAACCGGCGTCTCCATGGCGAGGTCGTGACGTATGTGGTCAACCGCAACGCCAACTTCACCAACGTCTGCACCACAAACTGTTCCTTCTGTGGATTCTACCGCCCACCGGGCCATCCCGAGGCCTACACCCGGACTGTCGGGGCCGTGGTCGAGCGCGTGCTCCAAACGCCCTGGGTCACCGAGGTGTGCCTGCAAGGCGGCATCCACCCGGACCTCGGGCTGGAGTATTACGAGGAGCTACTTAGAGCGCTGAAGCGCGCATTGCCGGGCGTTCATCTCCACGCCTATTCGCCCATGGAGATTCACTCGCTGTGTCGCAAGAGCGGTCTGGATCCCCGCACAGTTCTCGGCCGCCTACGCGATGCCGGTCTGGGATCGGTTCCCGGCACAGCCGCGGAAATCCTCGATGACGCCATGCGCGACCAGCTTTCGCCCGACAAGCTCCGGGCCGCCGAGTGGGAGGCTATTATCGAAGCGGCCCACCAGACCGGACTTCGCTCGACCGCCACCGTGCTCTTCGGCCACCGGGAAACGTGGGAAGACCTGATCGGTCACCTCGACCGCATCCGTTCCCTCCAGCGGCGTACCGGCGGGTTCACGGAGTTTGTGCCCTTAGCCTTCGTGCCGTATCGCAATCGCCTGGGCGGCCAATTGGCGCGGGAGGCCGGCGTGAGTCCGGAGGCGTTGGCTGAGGCCGGGGTCGGCCGGGTGGAGCAGTTGTATCCCCTCTCCCGATTGTTCTTCGGTGAAGAAATTCCGAACCTCCAGACCAGTTGGGTGAAGCTGGGGCCCGAGCGCGCGGCGGCCATGCTCCGCTCTGGCTGCAATGATTTCGGCGGCACGCTCTATGAAGAAAGCATCACCCGTGAGAGCGGTGGGCGTTTTGGCGAATGCCTGACCCCGGTCGAGATCGAGGCGGCAATCCGGTCGGTCGGACGAATCCCGCGCCAGCGGACGACCTTGTACGGAGCGGCGACCCGAACCGTCGAGGCTTCTTACTCCCGGCAAACCGACTCGTAGAGTGCGACGTATTCGGCGGATTGTTTCTCCCACGAGAAATCGGCCGTCATGCCGTTGTGGCGGATGTGCTTTAGCCACGCGGGTTCCTTCCAGAGGGCCAGCGCCTTCAGGACGGCTTTATGCAGTGCCGCCGCCGAATACGTGGTGAACTTGATGCCTGTGGCCTGGGCCGCGTTGTCCCGGGGATCGATCACCGAATCTTGAAGGCCGCCGGTCGCACGAACGATGGGGATGGCCCCATAACGCAGCGAGTACAACTGATTGAGGCCGCATGGCTCGAAGCGCGAGGGCATCAAGTAGAAGTCGGCGCCGGCCTCAATACGGTGCGACAAGCCCGGATCAAACCCGATTCGGGCAGCGACCTGATCTGGGAAGCGTTGAGCCAAATCGCGGAAGGCGTTTTCCAGCGTCGGTTCGCCGCTCCCGAGCTGTACGAATTGCAAGGACTCGCCGGCGGCAATCAACGAGCCAACCGTCTGAATGATGAGGGCCGAACCCTTCTGTTCTGTGAGACGAGAGATGTTGGCGAAGAGGGGTACACTCGGATTTTCCGGAAGCCCCATCTCCCGCTGCAACGCGGCTTTGCACACCGCTTTGCCCGAGAGATCCTGCGCGGAGAAGGCCGCTGGAAGGGCCGGGTCAGAGGCGCTGTTCCATTCCTCGTAATCTACCCCGTTGAGGATGCCTCCCAAATCGTTGTACCGCTTCAGCAGCAAGCCCTCGAGGCCACAGCCGTATTCGGGAGTGAGAATTTCCTGGGCATAGTTGGGGCTGACCGTGGTGATGGCCTGAGCCTGAGTGAGACCCGCCTTCAAGAAGTTCACCCGCTCAAAATGTAGGGCGCTCTCCCAGTGAAGCCAGTCGCTGGGAAGACCCGTCAGCGCCCAGCTGGCTGTCGGGAACGATCCCTGGAATGCCAAATTGTGGACGGTGACGATAGTTCGTGGGGGTTGGGCCCAACCTGTTTGCAATCGGGCATGGCGTGCGAGGATCGGAATGAGTCCCGTCTGCCAATCGTGGCAGTGCAGGACCTTCGGGGGATCCGGCAAATGACGGGCTAAGATCAACGCGGCACGACTTAGGAAAATGAACCGGGCCGAATTGTCCGCGTAGTCCCGACCGACCTCTCCATAGAGACCGGGCCGATCAAAGAATCCGGCCTGTTCTACAAACCAAAGAGTCAGGTTCGGTGAGGGCTTGTGGCAGTGGAAGCGTCCCTCGACCAGGCTGTCTCCCATTGGGATAGCCCAGCGCCAGGAAGTGGGTTCAATGCTGGGATTGGAGTGGACCATTCCGCGGTAAAGCGGCGTCACCACCGAAACTCGCAGACCCGTCCCCGCCAAAGCCCTGGCCAGGGCTGATACCATGTCGGCCAGACCCCCGGTCTTCGAATAGGGATTCAGCTCACTGGTCGCCAGCAGGACGTGCATGCCTCAAGTCTTTCGCGCACCCTGTGGAGCGGACAAGGCCGAAGTCTTTCGGGTGAAAGGACTCTTGTTCTGAGAAGCATCCCGAGTATGGCCGGAAATCTGTTTTACTGCTATCGTTCAACCACCGTGAGCCATCTCCTGTGAAAGCCCTCATTGATACCGCGGACAAAAAATCCGAACGCGCCTTCCTCGTGGGCGTCGAACTCAAAAGCCAAACGGCCTGGGATGTCTCGGACTCTCTCGATGAATTGGCTGAACTAGCCAACACAGCTGGCGTCGCGGTGGTGGGGCAAGGAATCCAGCGGTTGGAGGCACCGCACTCGGGCACGTTCATAGGAGCCGGCAAGGCCGAGGAGTTCGCTAAGGCTGCCAAGGAGGTCAATGCCGACACCGTCCTCTTCGATGAGGAGCTCTCCGGAGCACAGGCCCGTAATCTGGAGGAGATTTTCGGAGCGAAGGTCATCGACCGCACGGCGCTCATCCTCGATATCTTCGCCCAGCGGGCCCGCACCCGTGAAGGCAAGCTGCAGGTCGAGTTGGCCCAGCTGCAGTACCTCATGCCGAGGCTCACCCGCTACTGGACCCACCTTTCCCGCCAGCGGGGATCCACCGGGTCGATTGGTGGAGAGGGCGAATCCCAGCTTGAGGCCGACCGCCGTAAGACGCAGGAGCGCATCGATAAGATCCGCAACGAGCTCATCACAGTTCGGCGCCAGCGATCCATCCAGCGAGAAGGCCGTCAGCGCCACCAGTGGCCTTTGGCCTCTATCGTGGGCTACACCAACGCGGGCAAATCCACGCTGCTCAACGCCCTGACCGGCTCCGAAGTGCTGGCGGAAGATATGCTATTCGCCACCCTCGATCCGACCACGCGCCGGCTCCGTCTGCCTTCCAACCAGAATGTTCTTCTCAGCGATACGGTGGGATTTATCCGCAAGCTGCCGCATGGATTGGTTGAGGCCTTCAAGGCGACCTTGGAGGAAGTTGTCGAGGCCGACCTGCTCATTCATGTGGTGGATACCAGTCATCCTAACGCTCCTCAGCAGATGGATGCGGTCAATGCGGTGCTCGCCGATATCGGAGCCCAAGAAAAGCCTACGCTCATGGTCTTCAACAAGATTGACAAGCCCGGGGGCACCGAAATGGCTGCGATGTGTTGCCAGCAATTTCCCAAAGCTGTGGCGGTCTCTGCCCGGGAAAAGCAAGGGTTCGAGACCCTCTTTGCAGAGTTGGGGGCTATGCTCAAGCCGATCCGGGAATTGGTAGAGATTCGCATCCCCCACCATGAGCAGAGGGTCATGAGCCGCCTCCACTCGGTGGCGCAGGTTGTCGAGCAGGATTATTCCGGTGAAGAGGCATGCTTCCGGGTCCGTATCCCGCCCTATCTCCGGCACGAGTTTGAGCCTTACCTGATCTTGTCCATCAATGGAGATTAAACAGTCACTGCGGGTTTAATCTGATCGAAGTGGTTCCTCGTATAGCCCTACTCGGCTTTGCGAGTGGCCAACAAATTTGGTTTACCGGCCCGGTTGGTTTGCCAACCCTCTACGGATCATGCGCCTTCTTCGTTGGTGGACATTGCTGTTTTGCCTTGTGTCGCGGGTCATCGGTGGGGAGTTCCGAACCATCACCGGTGATGTCTATGTGGGCGAAGTGTCGGCCGCTGATGCTGACGGACTCATCGTGCGCCAACAGTCCGGGATTTTTTCTCCCCGCGTCGACTGGGCCAAGCTGGACGAGGCCACACTCAAGTCGCTGGCAGGCCATCCCCGTGCTGGGCGGTTTGTTGAGCCGCTGCTGGAACCACCGGCCGAGGAAATCGCCCGCGCTGAGGCTCGAAAAATTGACGTTCGCCAGCCCGACCGGGTTGCTCGACCCGCAGCCGATATCGCTGGCAAGGGGATCTACGCGGCCCTGACCAGTCCCAACGGAATGATCCTCCTCGGATTCCTCTACTTGGCCAACTTGTACGCCGCCTACGAAATTGCACGGTTCCGCTGGCGTGCGGTTCCGTTGGTCTGCGGAGTGTCTGCTGTGTTGCCCGTGATCGGCCCGATTATTTTTCTGGCCTTGCCTCGCCGCGAGGAAGTGGTCGCTGTCAGCGCCACCGATGAGGCCGTCGCTGCCCAGTCCCTCAGCGTGCCGTCTCAACCGGTAGCCGCTGCGGCCGCTTCCAATTCCGCGGGCCCGGCTGCCAGAAGCGCGGCGGGTTCGAACGAGGGCTTGCCCAAGCACTTCCGTCGCGGTGAAACAACCTTCAATCGTCGTTTCTTCGAGACTCAGTTTCCTTCACTTTTCAAGGTTGTGGCTTCTGAGGCCGACAAGGATTTAGTGTTGGATGTCAGCACGTCGTCGGGCGTCATTGTGGCCACTCGAATTAGCCGCATTAGTGGCAGCGACCTGGCGCTAAAATCCTCGGACGGAGCTGAAAGCACCGTCGAATTTGCCCAGGTTCTCGAGGTTAAACTCCGCAACAAAAACGCCTGAAGCAGAAATTGTTTCGATGAAATATCGAGCCATTCTCCTCTTTGGGGCACCGGGTGCAGGCAAAGGTACTCAGGGCAAAATCCTCGGTCAGATCCCCAATTTCGTGCATTTTTCCTGCGGAGATGCTTTCCGTAACCTCCGGGTAGATTCTTCCCTCGGCCGGGTGTTTGTGGAATACGCGTCGAACGGCAGATTGGTTCCTGACGAGCCTACCATCCAACTCTGGAAGCAATCCATGGATGGACTAGCTGCGACCGGTCGTTTCAACCCGGAGGCCGACACACTCCTGCTGGACGGAATTCCGCGGAATCCCCGTCAAGCTGAAATCATGTGCGACATGATCGACGTCAAGGCCATCTTCAACTTGTTCTGTCCGGTGATGGACAAACTCATTGTGCGCCTCCAGCGACGTGCCTTGAAGGAGAACCGGCTCGACGACGCCAATGTGGAGACCATCCGCAGTCGTTTGGAAACTTATAAGCGGGAGACTCGCGCTGTCTTAGAATGCTATCCGGACTCGTTGATCCATCAAATCGATTCAACTCAGGAACCCATCTTGGTCCTCTCGGATATTCTTAAGGTGATCGTCCAGATTCCCAAGCCGGCCGTCAGTGACGGGAGCACGATCTACAGCGTCTGAGCTGCAGCGCTCATCCGCCCCGTAACCGGTCAGTTATCCAGGTTTTTTCGCTATCGTTTTCGATGATGGCCGAGGATTGAGAGTTTCGTGCGGGACCGAGCAAGCCGCCCGCGCCTGATATTAAAAATCGACGCAGGAAGGTTCTGGAGACATCCGTCAGTCGATGTGAGGCCTTCGAATCAAATGTGCCGGCAAACCGAGGCTGAAAGTCGGTTCATTGTACCGGACCAGCACAGTTTTGAATCGAATTTTCTCAGAACACTGTTGACACCCTCCATCAGCGTTTCTATCTATTGGCCCTCAATCGAAGCGTTGCATGCACCGTGTTCGGTTTCCGGTCCGTGTTGGACTGGAGATCGGACTTTTTGCCGTCGGAAGATGGCAGTCGGCCGATAGACGAAGAAACAAGCCCGAAGGGGTAATTGATGCGTCGGTAGGTTGGAGGAGTTGGCAAACGAACAGGGCCCGCGTAGCTCAGTTGGCAGAGCACGTCCTTGGTAAGGACGAGGTCATCGGTTCAAACCCGATCGCGGGCTCCATTCGGAGATAGAATTTGTGGGAGTTAGAATTTGTGTAGAACGGTTCAGGAAGAAGTTCGGTTGGTTTACTGGTTTGGTTTACTGGCTTGGTTTTCTGGCTAAATCCCAGTGAACCCAACCGCAGAAAATCTAACCGCGGTGAATCCGACCGGGGTTCAAAACGGAATCGAGAACAAATTCGATCGATCGATGAGGACTCGTTCTAAGAAAACGCGTTCAAAAGACGAAAAAGACGAAAAAGACGAAAAAGACGAAAACGACAGAAATGACAAAAGCTGCGAACGAGAAAAAATCAGACGCAACTTTTAGATACAACTTTTAGATACGGCTTTCAGAAACGAAGAATAGAAAACGATACGACACATGGCTAAAGAAACCTTCAACCGGACGAAGCCCCACATGAACGTGGGTACCATCGGTCACGTCGACCACGGCAAGTCCACCCTCACCGCCGCAATCGTCGCAGTACAGAATCGCAAGGGGTTGGCCCCTATGATCGAGTACAAAGACATCACCAAGGGCGGCACCGTTCGTGATGATACTAAGACCGTGACCATCGCTGTGTCGCACGTCGAGTACGAGAGCCCGAACCGTCACTACGCTCACGTGGACTGCCCTGGACACGCGGACTACGTGAAGAACATGATCACCGGTGCCGCCCAGATGGACGGTGCGATTCTGGTGGTTAGCGCCGCCGACGGTCCGATGCCCCAGACCCGCGAGCACATTCTCTTGGCCCGCCAGGTCGGTGTTCCGAGCATCGTGGTATTCCTGAACAAGGTGGACTTGGCTGACGCTGATCTCCTCGAGCTGATCGAGATGGAAATCGTCGACCTCCTCAACAAGTATAGTTTCCCTGGCGACAAGACCCCGATCATTCGTGGTTCAGCCACCGCCGCTATCGCCGGAACTCCGGAAGGCGAAGCCGCTATCGCCAACTTGCTCAACGCCCTGGATACCTTCATCCCGGAGCCCCCTCGCGAGCAGGACAAGCCCTTCCTGATGTGCATCGAAGACGTGTTCAACATTGAAGGTCGCGGTACCGTCGTGACCGGTCGTGTGGAGCGCGGAGTCATCAACAAAATGTCCGAAGTCGAGATTGTCGGCCTCAAGGACACCCGCAAGACCACGGCGACCGACATCGAAATGTTCCGCAAGTTGCTGGACAGCGCCCAAGCCGGCGACAACGTCGGCGTGCTGCTCCGCGGCACCAAGAAAGAAGACGTCGAGCGCGGCATGGTCCTCGCCAAGCCGGGCTCTATCAAGGCCCACACTAAGTTCAAGGCCGAGGTGTACGTCCTCACCAAGGACGAGGGTGGTCGCCATACCCCGTTCTTCACCAAGTACCGCCCGCAGTTCTACTTCCGCACCTCCGACGTGACCGGTTCGATCACGTTGCCTGAAGGTATTGAAATGGTCATGCCGGGTGACAATGTGTCGGTCGATGTCGAGTTGTTCGCACCGGTCGCCATGGAGAAGGGTCTCCGTTTCGCCATCCGCGAAGGTGGTCGCACCATCGGTGCCGGCCGTGTCGCTGAAGTGTTGGCCGCCTAAGGTTTTCAACGGTGAGGGAAGGATCAATCCTTGGTGTTTGATCCTTCCCTTCCGCTTTATCTTCTGTAAGCTTTGTGGATGTCGGTGTTCGGTGTCGGTGTCAGTGAACAGGGCGTTAGCTCAATTGGTAGAGTAGCGGTCTCCAAAACCGTTGGTTGAAGGTTCAAGTCCTTCACGCCCTGCCAGCCTCCCGGAGGGGTGGCAGAGTGGTCTAATGCGGCGGTCTTGAAAACCGCTGTGGGCTGACGCTCACCGGGGGTTCGAATCCCTCCCCCTCCGCCAATATTAAATACCGTGAAAGAATATCTTCCGTTTCTGATCTGGTTCGCCGCGATCAGCGCAATCTTCGCCTTTGCCTGGAAGCAGGGGCATTTGGCGCGTCTCACCACATATGTGGCGGCCACACAGCAGGAACTTAAGAAGTGCAACTGGCCTTCTCGCGATGAGTTGATTCAGTCCACAGTGCTTATCTTTGTTGTGATTGGACTCTTGGGTTCCTTTACGATGACCTCCGATTTCGTGGTGGTGAGTTTCGTCCAGTGGCTCATCAAGGTTTCCTGAGTTAAACGTTTTAGTCCTAACCCCTTTTCAATCCCGATTCTGCACATGAACACACAGTGGTTTGTCCTGCACACCCTAGCCGGTCAGGAGCAGAAGGTCCGGGATACCATCAATCGTCGGATCAAGACCGATGAAATGGAGGAATATATCCGCGAGGTTCTTCTTCCGATGGAGAAGGTGGTTGAGGTTCGTGGTGGGAAAAAAACCATCACCAACCGCAAACTTCATCCAGGTTACGTCTACGTCGATATGGCTTTGCTTGACGAAGGCAAGCGGCCTATGGAAAAGCCTTGGTACTTCATCAAGGACATCCAAGGTGTGATCGGTTTCGTGGGCGGCGAGCGCCCGATGACCGTCACCGACGATGAGATCGCCACCATCAAGGTGCAAATTTCTGACAGTGAAGACACTGAGCGACCGAAGGTCAACTTCGACATCGGTGAGACCGTCAAGATTAACGACGGTCCATTCCTCAACTTCACTGGCGTCATCGAAGAGTTGGAGCCTGAAAAGGGCAAGCTCAAGGTGACCGTGGACATCTTCGGGCGTAAAACGCCCGTCGAACTTGAATACTGGCAGGTAGAGAAGTCGTGATGCCTCTCAAGCGACGTCGTACACCCCGCCGCAAACAAACTGGATAGAACATGGCAAAGAAAGTCACAGGCATCGTCAAACTGCAAATCCCCGGCGGTCAGGCCAATCCGGCCCCTCCCGTGGGTCCTGCATTGGGTTCGCAGGGTATTAACATCATGGGCTTCTGTAAGGAGTTCAACGCGGCCACTAAGGATCGTCCTGGTCTGGTGATCCCCGTGATCATCACCGTTTATCAGGATAAGTCCTTCACCTTCATCCTGAAGTCTCCTCCGGCTTCCGTGCTGCTCAAGAAGGCAGCTGGAATTGCCTCGGGATCTAAGGTTCCCAACAAGGAAAAGGTTGGCAAAGTAACTCGTAAGCAGGTCTTGGAGATCATCAAGGCCAAGGGTTCTGATATGAACTGCAACAGCGAAGAGGCGGCATTCCGCACTATCGCTGGCACCGCCCGGAATATGGGCATCGATATCGTCGGCTGATCGAAGCGAAGGTTTTCGATTTCATCAAAAACGCCGCCCTTTTGGGCGGCGTTTTTGTTGGCAGTCGATGACTTCACCCAAAGATCCAAACCATTAACTATCTCCTGCTGGATCTGGTTCTCCACGAGACCCGATCCCGGGTGGAAATGGATGTCAGAAATTCATCAGGCACTTCAAGGGATCAACCAAGAAGAGGCACAAGACTCATGCGGGTCACCGAAGCAAATTTCCTTACGAAACTCGGGATGCAGCGATCAAAAATCCCGATGGACCCAGCAGGCTGAAAGGAATGCCGTCAGCAAGCCGCCGGCAGCCAAGGCCATCCCCAGAGTCGCATAGTAGGCACCATTCACCCAGATGCCGCCGCCAATGGCGATCAAGCCGACTAACAAGCACACAAGGCCACCCAGGAGGCAATTCAAGGCGACTTTATCTAAGGATTGGGAGATCCGTTTCATAAACGTCTTTGTTTCGTAACAAATACGTCACATAGGAATCAAACTTAAAATTTCAAACTTCGACTCGGAGACCTTACTCGGTGGGATTTCCGCCGGAGAAACGGTCGTCTGTCCATGGATCGGCGGTGTTGGAGTAACCGCGGAGTTCCCAGAATCCCAAAATATCCTGGTCCATGAAGGTGATCTCCCGAATCCACTTAGCTCCCTTCCAGGCGTAGCGCTTGGGCAGAATGACTCGCGCCGGCCCGCCATGTTCCACGGCCAGTGGTTGACCATTCCATTGATGGGCTATGAGCACATCATCATCGAGGCAGGCGTCGATGGTATTGTTGGTCGAGTAGCCGTCGTAACTCTTAAAGAAGACATGGGTGACGCTGGCTTTAGGACGTACCAAATCGGCCAGCGTAAAGAAGGCCACCCCCTGCCAAAGCATGTCGAACTGGCTCCAGGTGGTGACGCAATGAAAGTCGCTCGTGTCGGTAAATTGAGGCAGTTCCAAGAAGGCTTTCCAGTCGAGGACCAACGGATTCTCGACATGCCCCCCAATCTTTAGTTGCCATCGATCCAAGGGAATCTCCGGCTTCACGCCCAAATCCAATACTGGAAAGTTGTGGACCTGACGTTGCCCGGGAGGCAGCCGGTCTTCAGAGCGGATTTTCGGCGCCGCCGTGCCTGCCATTTTGCGGGCCCACCGTTCCTTGGCGGCGATGTACGCTTCCTTCATGGGATAGAGTCTCGCGCTGGATCGCGAATGATCAACCGCTGAAGCACATCTCAGAGGTCAGAGGGCGAACGCTAGAAAAATGACCCGGGTCGCAACCGCAGCTTTCCGTCTCCGGCCCAATGGCTAAAGTCGCTCAGAGCCAAACCTTGAAACGGTGGACTGTCATCTTGTTGTTCCTGATCGGCGCTGGAGGCATCGTCTGGTTTTGGCTGTCACGGTACGAAGATCGGTTTGATCAGCAAATCCGTCGGATCGCCCCGCACTATCACTTGCCTCCCTCATTGGTGAAGGCGGTGATCTGGAAGGAAAGTCGTTTTGACCCTTCGGTCCGAGGACGCGCCGGCGAGATAGGTCTCATGCAGGTGACGGCGGTTGCCGCTCAAGAATGGGCAAATGCCCTAAAACTAACCCGCTACTCTCATGAGCAAATTTTGGATCCGTCCACCAACTTGCACGCGGGATCCTTCTACTTGTCAAAGGTCCTCCAGCGCTATGCGGCGACTGACAACCCCACCGCTTATGCGCTAGCCGATTACAATGCTGGCCGACGGAATGTCCTGCGCTGGATGTCGGCCACCAACGCTCCCCAGGCCCGCACCAACAGTGCCCAGTTTCTGGCGGTGATGACGTATCCCGGCACCCGACAGTATGTGGAGCAAATCCTGGAGCGGCGGCGACGCTACGAGTCGCAGTTTGCTCCCAAGCCTTAAACCAGCGGTTCGGGGAACAGCGCGGCAAAGGGTAGTGAGCGTGCGTCCGGCGGATGGGCCGTGAAACCCAGGCGACGGGTCCACTGCTCATAAGCCAAACCGGGATCGCGCAAGGGTTCGTTCATCCATCGGCCCACATCGCCCACCTGTGCCTCCAAACGTGCCGTATCGGGAAAATCCAAA
The DNA here is from genome assembly GCA_903854475.1 of uncultured Verrucomicrobiota bacterium. Classification (GTDB taxonomy): domain Bacteria; phylum Verrucomicrobiota; class Verrucomicrobiia; order Limisphaerales; family UBA9464; genus SXXZ01. The sequence goes on along the minus strand of CAINWP010000210.1, from coordinate 4,185 downwards.
TAATAGGCCGAGTCGATGCCCAGATGGCGGGCCCAGCGCTCACCACTGTCCCGATCTGATCGAGAGGCCCACTGAACGAGGCAGGTCCGAGCCAATTGGCGCAAAAACCAGACGTCGATCGGATGGAACTCGCCGTCCGGCAGGGCGCGTTGCTGCATCCCGATCACCGTCAGTTTCTGGGCGAAGGTGAAGGTGCACGCTCCGCATCCCTGGAGAGATCGGAAGGTGTCCAGTAAGGCCATCTCGCCGCCGGTATGCTGTCCACCGGCCGTCGCGAAGGCGGTCGCCAAAGTACCCCAGAGTTGAAGACCCCGCGTCAGTTCGAAGAATTTCCGCAGGTACCAGGGTGAGCCTTGGCCATGCACCGGTGTGGCCACCACCACCACATCGGCTCCGGTGAGAAGGGATTTCACTCGAGCGTGGTTGTTGATTGATGGCAAGGCCCACACCAGCTCGCAAACCAGATTCGGGAAAGACTCCGGATCGGCGGACCGCAGGCAGTGGATGAATCCCAGGGCCGCGCGGTGGCTGTCGTGGCGATCGGTGGCGGTCCCCGGTGAAAAGTGCAGGACACGGACCGTCATGGCTGAAGGTCGAAGGTCGCGATGTCAGACACCTTGAGGCGTTTTGTTGTTGTGGGCAGTCCATTGAAATCGGCCACCGCCTGCATCCAGGTTTCCCGGCGCATACGGCCCACGCTGCCCGGTCCGCCCTCGCGGGTGAGCATGGGGACCAGCGCCTCTACCGTGCCTCGCTGATGGCGTTCATCGGTCCCAGGCACCGTGGCCACCACCATCTTGGCAATCGTGTTTGGTTCCTGGACAGCGGCCTCCCAACCGCGGCGCGACACTTCCAGAAAACGGCGCAGCAGCGGGCCATCGGATTTGAGGAACGCCTCGCTTGTGAAATACACCTGACCATACGCCGCGTAGCCCTCGTCGTGGAGGTACAAGATTTGGATATCGTGTCCCGCCTGCTTCAAGGCGACTCCCTCGTCGATCGAGTAGCCTTGCACCGCCGCATACCGTCCATTGAGCAGAGGAGTCAGGTCATGGCCCACCACCTCGACCTCGACCTGCTGAGGGCGGATGCCCAAGTGATGCAGGACATATTTCACCGCTTCATCACCGTCGGCATGGACACCAATGCGTTTCCCAATCAGGTCCTTTACGCTGCGGATGTTGGCGGATTTGAGGCTGAGCAGGCAGATGGGAGTGCCCTGAAGCATGGTGCCGATTGCCCGGATTGGCATGCCCGAAGACCGCGCCTGCAGCAGCACGCCACTCTCGGAGCTCCCGATCCACCGCGGGTGATGCACCACATTGCTGACCACCCCCTCGTCCTTGGGGATAGGTCGCAGTGTCAGGTCGATGCCTGCCTCCCGGTACCAACCCCGCTCTCGGGCCAGCAGGAGTCCGGCGAATTGGGCGGTGGGTTTCCAATCGAGCTGGAAGGTGACAGCGACTGGATCGGCGCCACTCAGCCGCAGAACCAAAGCCATCATGCAAAGGAAGATCGGGTGGGGTTTCATAGGTAAAAAAGTATGGGGCGAATTAATCGGCGTCGGTCTTCATCGCAGACTCATGCCACTTCCGTAGGCAGAGCCATTCGAGGGTGGTCACGGTGAAGAAGAAGAGGAAGCCCAGCAGGCTAGCGGTCAGTACCAGCGCGAAGAGGTAGTCGGTTTGGAGTTGGCTGTTGGCGTAGGTGATTGAATAACCCAGCCCGCCTTCACCCACGGCATTGGAACTGGCGAAGAGTTCGCCCGTCACCGCCCCGATCACCGAGATTCCCGCCGAGATGCGCAGGCCAACGAAGAGATGCGGCAGCGCATGGGGTAGTCGCAGTTTGAGCAGCTGCCGCGATCGGGAGGCATTGGACATGATGAAGAGATCGATCAGGTTGCGAGGAACGCTGATGAGCCCTTGGGTAGTGTTGGCGATGATGGGGAAGAGACAGATGACGAAGGCCACCAGCATTACGCTGCGCAGGCCGGAGCCGAACCACATCAGGATGAGCGGCGCGATGGCCACGATGGGCACCGTCTGAAGCAGAATGGTATACGGGTAGAAAGACCGCCGGATGAGTGGGCTCTGAGCAAAGAACAGAGCGATGATCACACCGCCGAGGATGCTCAGGAGATAACCCCCACCCGCTTCTAAGGCGGTGATGCAAAAGGCATTCCAGAGGGTCTGGTGTCGTTCGACCACTACTCGCACCACCGCAGACGGGGGCGGCAACACGTAGGCAGGAATGGCGAACCAGCGACAGCAAAGGTCCCAGGCGGTGATCACCACCACAAACACCGCCAATGGCCATGCCGCCTGCATCAGGAATTTCTTCATGGATGTTCCGGGTTCGAAGGGTTCGATGGACCTTGGACGGAACGCAGAGCGGCGCTGACTTCGCCCACGAGGCGTAGGAATTCCGGGGCGCTGCGTAAATCGGCGGTTCTTGGATAGGCGAAAGGGACGGGGATCTCCCGGGCGATTTGGCCCGGTTTGGCCCGAAGGACGAGGATACGTGTAGAAAGAAAGACCGCTTCGGCGACGCTGTGGGTCACGAAGAAGGTGGTGAACTGGTCGTTTTCCCGCAGCCGCAGCACTTCCTCGTTAAGAAAATCCCGGGTCATCTCGTCCAGCGCGCCGAAGGGTTCATCCATGAGCAGGATCTTCGGTTGCGTGGCCAGCGCCCGTGCGATGGAAACCCGCATGCGCATGCCGCCGCTCAATTGGCGCGGATGGAGGTCGGCCACGTCAGAAAGACCCACCAACTGCAGCAGCGCGGTGGAGGTCTTGCGCCGTTGCGATTCGGTGGTCTTGCCTTCCAGCTCCAGCCCCAGCTCAACATTGGAGCGGACCGTCCGCCAAGGCAGCAGTGTCGCATCTTGGAAGATGAACGACATAATCTCCCGAGCAGATTCCGGCAGCATGCCGTCGAGTGTCACTGAACCGGAACTCAGCCCGGACAAGCCCGCCAAGAGTCGCAACAGGGTGGACTTCCCGCAGCCGCTCGGTCCGATGAGAGAAATGAACTCGCCCCGCTCGGCCTGAAGCGAGATACCGTCGAGGACCGTCGCCCCGTTGGACCAACGTTTGGTGACCGAATCCAGGGTGATGAAGGGCGGTTGTGGTTTGTCTGTGGGTGTCATGTCAGGCCGCCTTCTTCGGATTCGATGTCGGACTGCAAGGGCAGCTGAAGGCAGGACGGATGGTCCGGATCGTGAAGCAGTTGCTGCTGATTTTGGATCCAGTCCCACGAATCGGCGGCCTCGGGCGACACCGTCGAACCTGGATTTCGATCATACAGCGGGAAGGCACTGCCGCTGACGACCAAGCGCAGGCGCTCGCCGGGTGCGAAGACGCAGTGCGTGGGTTCGAGGTCGAACTCCCAGCACTGCACCCGGTCCGGCTCCAGCCCCTGGAGACCGAAGAGCCAGGAACTTCGGGCGATGCCCAGGCATACGTTGAACGAGCGTCCATCCGGGAGTACCCGAACCAGTTTGGCCACCAGGTCGGCCGAGGCGGTCCGACTCGTGGCATGCAGGCACACTCTGGGCCGTCCGGCGACGCGCACGGACTCGGTGAGAACCGGGCTGGTGTAGGCCAAAACGTTGTTCATCGAGTCCTGGCGGTTCTGCAAAAAGGGGCCCGGAGCCGCGCCGGGTCCGGGAGCGGCGGCCGGCACTTCCGGCTCGTAGACGAAACCGTCCCGCGGGCGTAGTCCCGACGGAACCTCGGGACCCAGTCGCCCATCACCTTGGATGGAGTTGGCCCGTCCGTCGGAATCTAGGAACCACCGCTGCACCGCAAAGGTGTCACTCGATCGCTGAGGCCACGAAGTCATGCGATGCCAGCGGTTTTCGCCCAACGCGAACGAACGCACGGGCGGCTCTCCCGCGAAGTCGCCGGAGTCCTTCAGCCAGTGGTTGAACCAGCGCAGCAGCAACCGGTCGGTGTCCAGGAACGCGTCGGGTCCGTGGTCCACTTCGCCGCAATACCGACTCCAAGGAATGTGGTTCCAGGGACCGGCCACCAAGTACTGCGGCGCTTTCGATTCGGCCTGCAGGCGTTGGTAGAGCTGCTCGCTGCCATCGAGGTAGGTGTCGTACCAACCCCAAAGGTGCAGGGCAGGGATTTCAATACGATCCATTCGTGTGCTCACATCGTATCGCGCCCACCAGGG
>CAINWP010000209.1 GCA_903854475.1 uncultured Verrucomicrobiota bacterium | reverse complement strand
TGACAATTATTCCAAGGTTTCGAGTTTCCTGGATATACGGTCCACCCATTCGATTTGTAATTATTTCTTCGCGAACAACCGAAAAGATTTGTGAGTCTCGCAAAGAATCTACCGCAGTAGTCAAGTTTTTAGTAATACTATTGCTAGTCCAAAATAGCGGCATTAAAATCAACTCACCTTGAAAATCTAGTGGTACCAGATTGTTGGATTTATCGTTTTTTGCACGAATCCAAGCTGAGTCCTGCCCGTTCGTCGATTCAGCTCGCCACCAACGGCCATAATCATACTCATCGACTACCGATTGTGAAACTAGGTTTCCGTCATCTCCACGGATTTGTAGGAACACGCTTCCAGATCCAAATACGATTGTAAAACGGTTAGTGCGAAGGAGGCGGGCATCAATAGATTCAAAGCACTCAAGAGTGCCTTCCACACGTTGAACATTAACTCTTTTTAGACCGTAACCACAGCCTAAAGAAGATGCTAAAATCATCCAAACGAAACCATTTAATATTAACTTGATCGACCTATTTACCATGCACCTACTCCACAAGTTGCACGAATTGTGCGCGATTAATACGCTGCGCGATCTAGGATTGCTCTCTGATCGATCCCCATGTGGGGCAATCAAGCGCTCGCTTTGCCGACGGACGGGCTTGCCACCGACGGATGGGTTTGGCACCGACGGATGGGTTTGGCAACTCGAAGCTGAAATATGGCGTCTGGTAACTCGCATCAGGGGGATTTCTATTTATTATTTTAATGCGCAATATTGTCAATCCCGTTCTCTCCAGAAATTGATCTTTATTCAAGGATCACGGCAGGCGCGGCGGTGACGCGTTCAGGTCATAGGGGCGATTGCGGTCCGCCCGGAGCGTGCTGCGGTGCAGGGAGTTGGAGTGCACCGCCACCCAGGCCCAATCGGTATCGCCAGGAACGTCGGGGCGGATTCGGTAGGGTTGTTTTGCGCTGTGCCCCAAGGTGAAACGCACCAGGCCGTTGGTGTCCGTGCGACCGGCCAACACGGAAAACAGCATGGGGTCCACAAACTTGGTAGCCCCGGCCGCTTGGCCATCCGTGCCGTTGCCCAACCAAACTAGCACCTCCACCCGAGCACCCGATAGCGGACGGTCGCGTTCCAGCACGGTCACCTCCACCTGACCACTCGGGTAATGAAGGCCGATGGTGTTTTCGAGCATCTCCCACTGGGATTGATCATGAGCTGCCCAACTTCCCGGCTCCGACGTCCGTACTAGACTGACCGCCTTGGGCACCCGGTGCATCCACGGGGTATCCTAGGGTCCGCTCATAGGCGGAGACATCACAGGGGTGCCAGCGTTGGTTCTCCGCGTCCCAGATTTCCACCCAGTAATGAGGATTCCCAATGGTCGGCCAAAAGGTTTACACCGGTCGGACTCTCAGCCCGAGGGCGTTGCCGATCTCCGCGTAGGTCTCACAGAAGGCCCGACAGCCACCTCGCGCTCCGTCGGTGGCCCAATCGAGACGGCCAAACCCATCGTGCGTCCATTGTTCGCGGCGTTGGCGATCGTGCAGCCACTCGTGCAGCACATCGGCTTTGGCGGCCGTCCCGGGTTTCTCTGCGACCGCGTCCGCTGCCTGTCGCACCCAAGGATCCAGCCGGTATTGCAGACCTCCGGGGATGTCCGGGGATAAAATTCGAAGAATCAGGAACACCGCTACCAGGACTCCGGCTGCGATGCGTTGCCCAAGTCGAACGGGCGTCCGCGATCTTCCTGCGGCGGGAGATCCAGATGGAAGAGGGACGGCCATGTTCGGGTCTAATCTCGCGGTTCAACCAGGAATCAGCCCTTTGCTTGCGGCGAGGGCTCGCCCGTAGGTCGGGGCCGAGCCAGGACTTCCGAAAGATCACCCGTGCCGACCAACAGCAGCACCCAAAACGGAACGGCGAGTGGGATCCGGAAGAGCACCCCATCGAACCAAGTTCCGATGAGCAGCACCAGGAGCGGAGCGACATTGGGGTTCATCTCTTGGTGAGCGAGACGCAAGCGGCTGCCCACCAGCACGAGGAACAGCCCCACCGCCGGCACTCCCATTCCGGCCGCCAACGTCAGGGAGTCATTGAGCTGAATGGCAGCCGTCTCCTTCAAATGCGCCGGTTTGAACTCTTGGGCGTAGGTCGCATCCACCAAATTGAGCCCCCAACCGGTGACGGGTCGGGCGACGGTCATTCGGGCGGCCCCGACCCAGGCGTCCACGCGGTTGCGCCAGGAACGGTCGGTGTGGTTGGCCACAGTGCCCACTCGTCGGAGGAGCGGGTTCTGGAAATCCTTCAGGAACCACAGAGAACTCAATCCTCCCGCCATCAACGCCACGAGCGACAAACGAAACACAAGCCAGCGTCGACGATCAGGAATCGACCCGGCGCGCGCACGGGAACGAAGGGCACGCAGCACCGGAGAAAATCGAACCCACCCACACCACACCATAGCTACTAGAAATCCCAACCACGCACCGCGACTGTAGCTGCGGAGCATGCCCAGCGCGGCGGGGACTAGTGGTAGCAAGAGAAGCCATGCCCTTCGATCGGCATTCCTCTCGTTCAGGCGGTTGTTGTTGGCGGCCTGTTTCCATGGGGCGATCCGGAACAACCAGGCCAGGCACGCGGCGGACAGGCAGGCCGACAGCAATCCATAGGTGTTGGGGTTGTTCCACAACCCTGTGGCACGGCGCGCCTCCCGATAGTGAAAGACTTGGAACAGGGGCCAATGCCACAGGCTGACCGCCGCGAGTCCGAAGGCGCCGACCCAGAACGCTGGCCAAAAACGGCGCGGTGGCTGCAGAGATCCCACTACACGCCAAACGCCGGCGAGCCAGGTGCCAGCGAGAATGAACAGCGGTTCCGTGGACCCGGCAGCGGTGGAGTAACGGCCTGCGTAATGCGCCACGGTCAGGCCCAGGAATCCGAACAACGCCCAGTCGCTGACACTCGGCCTCTGGCCTGTCCGTCGCCAATTCAGGAACACGGGCACCCCCGCCCAGAGAGCGGCATTCAACGCCAACGCGCTGAAGATCTGCCAATGGCCGTTGTGATTCTGAAACACCAACGCGACCTCAGAACGCAGTACACGCCACTCGGGAGAAATCGGCAGAACAGACAAAAGATCCCACAGCAGCAACACCCAGAACGCTGCCAGCAGTGGGAAACCGAACCAGAGTGGTTGAAGGGAAGAACTAATAGATTTAAGAGCAACGAATTTCTCTATTCGTTAGCAACCAAAATCATATCAGGTAATCGGATATAAAAATAACTCGTTTTACCGAAGATCACCTCTGCTTCACTGTTACGGTTGGGGATAGGGGTGGCTTTTCTGGGCATCCCTCACCGAGAGACTCTACATCCCTAGAGAACTTTGATTCTGAAGTCTTCTTAGCCCTACGGATTCGACCCAAAGGGCTGGAGTTTCCAACCGATTCAACCGTTCCCCTGCGTCGTTCTCCCTGCAGCCATTGAGTGATGCCGACCTAGGCCGCTTTCACACCCATTTCACGCAGGGTCTCAGCGATGGCGTTGACCACGGCGCGCATGTCCTTTTCGAAGAGGCGGCCGATGTTGCCGATTCGGAAGGTGTCGGCTTGGCTGATCTTGCCCGGATACAGCAAAAAGCCCTTCTCGGCCACGAGCCGGTAGAACTCGGTCCAGACGAAGGCCGAATCTTTCGGGTACACGAAGCTGGTGATGATGTGGCTTTGCACCGCCGGCGGCAGGTACGACTGCAGGCCGATGCCTTGCATGGCCGCAATGAGGGCGGCGTTGTTGGCCTGATATCGCGCGGCACGGGCGGCGATGCCGCCTTCCTGTTCGAGTTCTTTGAGCGCCTGCGCAAAGGCGAGAATACTGTGGGTGGGCGGCGTGTAGCGGAATTGGCCGTTCTTTTCGAAGCCCTTCAATTGGTCCAAGAGGTTCAGGCTCAGGCTGCGCGCCCAACCCTCGGTGGCCAAGAGCACCGCACGGCGGCAGAGCACGAAGCTGAAGCCCGGCACGCTCTCCACGCACTTGTTGGCCGACGAAATGATGAAGTCGATGCCCGCGGCCTCCAGGTCGATGGGGTAGCCGCCGAAGCTGCTCATGGCATCCACGATGTACACCTTGCCATGGCGCTTGGCCACCGGGCCCAACGTCTCGATGGGGTTGAGAACGCCTGTGGTGGTCTCGCAGTGAACCGCCGCCACATGGGTGATGGCCGGATCGGAGGCCAGGAGGGCGTCGAGGGCCTCCGGTGTCGGCGGGGTGTCTTCGGCCGTGCGCAAGATCGTGTGGGCGATTCGTGCGTGCTGGAGCATGAGGAGGATGCGCTCGCCGTAAGCGCCGTTGGACAGCACGGCCACTTTGCCTTCGGGCGGGATGGCGCTCTGGAACACCGCTTCCACGCCGAAGGTGCCGCTGCCTTGCATCAAAATGGCTTCCCAGCCCGACTCGCGAGAAACACCACCCAGAGCGAGAATGGCCTGCCGCACCTCGGCCACCAAGTTGTTGAACTCCCAGTGCCAAGAACCGGCGTCGTGGAGCATGGCCTGCTTGACCGCAAGCGAAGTCGTCAGCGGTCCAGGAGTGAACAGCAGGGCGTCTTGGGAAGTGGGTAATTTCGGCGTCATGGTGATCGGGTGGCGCTCTGGGAATTCTCCCGTGGCGCTTGAAGATTGTACAAATACGGGGCGTTTAATCAATTCCCACGCGCTCCTCGATGGGCACCGGAGTCGATCGAATCAAGGGGGCCTCAGCACCCTCGGTTGTTGAGTCCTCGCGCAGTCCTCGATTGAAAGCCGGCGGAGAGATTCCTAGCCTGTCCCCACAGAGATACCCAGAGCCCGATCTGATCCATCGATCCTTCGATCACGACCTCACCATGAAACCCGCCCAACCCCGCCGCGCCTTCCTCGCCACTGTTGCCGCCGCTACCGCCGCCACGGTCTTGCCGTGGACCGGTTGTAAACCGTCGGAGGGCGGCGCTGCCGGAGCTGCTGGAGCCGACACCATTAAGGTGGGCGAGTTCTGCTCGCTCACGGGCACGGAGGCCACCTTTGGTGTGTCTTCCCATGAAGGCACAGTCTTGGCCATCGAAGAGATCAACAAGGCCGGCGGCGTGTTGGGCAAACAACTTCAATTGCTGCACGAAGACAACCGCTCCACGGCCGGCGAGTCGGTGACCATCGTCAAGAAATTTATCAGCCGCGACAAGGTGGTGGCGGTGCTGGGCGAGGTGGCCTCGGGGCGCTCACTCGAGGCAGGCCCGGTGTGCCAGGCGGCGGGCATTCCGATGATCTCGCCTTCGTCGACCAATCCCAAGGTCACCGAGGTCGGCGACTGCGTCTTCCGGGTGTGCTTCACCGATCCCTTCCAGGGCCGGCTCATCGCGGAGTTCGCCCGCAAGTCGCTCAAACTCTCGCGGGTGGCGGTTTTCTCGGACGTGTCGTCGGCCTACGGCGATGGGCTGCGCCAATATTTCAGCGACGCCTTCACGGCGGCCGGCGGCCAAATCGTGGTGCAGCAAAAGTACTCCTCGAAGGACAAGGACTTCAAAGCCCAGCTCACGGCGATCAAGGCGACCAATCCTGAAGGGATCTGTGTGCCGGGCTACTACAACGAGGTCGGACTCATCATAAAGCAGGCCCGCGAGCTGGGCATCACCGTGCCGATGTTCGGCGGTGACGGCTGGGAGGCCCCGGAGCTCATCCAAATCGCCGGCGGCGAGGCACTCAAGAACACTTACTACTCCACGCACTTTTCACCCATCCAAGACACCCCAGAAGCCAAGCTATTTGTGGCCGCCTACAAGGCGCGCTATCAAGGCAAGACGCCCGATGCGATGGCGGCCCTCGGCTACGACTCCGCCAAGGTGCTGGCCGACGCCATCCGGCGCGCCGGCTCGGCCGAACCGACCAAGATCAAGGCAGCGTTGGTCACCACCGACTTGGTCGCCGCCAGCGGCCGCACCCGCATGGATGCACAACGCAACGCTCCGAAGGCGGCGGTGATCATCACGGTTGAGAACGGTCAGTTCAAATTCGTGCAAACCGTCGAGCCTTGATCGCCGGCTCGAGTTTTCTGCGGGTGGGAATCCGGGGCGGTCACTGCACCGCCTTGGGTACCAACCGATAACGAAGGTAGTCGCGGGACACGCCCAATCGCCGGGCGGCGGCCGACACATTGCCACCGGATTGTTCCAGGGCCGCTCGGATGATGTGCAGAATGGCTTCCTCCAGGTCGAAGCCTTGCTCCGGGAACTGGAAGCCAGGGTTCCACCAAGAATCCACGCCCGCGTGAGCCCCGCCCAGAACGGGGGCGGTCGCTGTGGCTGGATTTTCCGAAGACCCTCCGCCCGCACCCAAAAGCGAATCGAAGTTCAGCGCCTCGCCCTCTTCGAATACGAGGGCCCGCTCTAATTCATGGGCCAGTTCTCGGACATTGCCCGGCCAGCCATAGCCGAGGAGACGACGGCGTCCCGTCTCGGAGATGGCCCGAACCGGCAGACGGTGACGCGCAGCGATGCCCTCCATGAGGGAGGCCGCCAGCGGCAAGAGGTCGACTCCCCGATCCCGCAGCGGCGGAATCGACAGGCGGAAGAGGTCCAGGCGATGGAGGAGGTCGGAACGGAAGCTTCCCTGGGCGACGAGTTGGCGAAGGCCTTGGTTGGTGGCCGCTATCACCCGGACGTCCACAGCAATGTTCTTCGAACCGCCGACCCGGCGGATCCGGTGGTCTTCGAGCACCGTCAACAGCTTGGCCTGGATAGGGAGAGAGAGGCTGCCCAGCTCGTCGAGGAAGAGCGTGCCGCCATGAGCGGCTTCGAATAAGCCGATGCGAGTGCTGCGCGCATCGGTGAAGGCCCCCTTCTCGTGCCCGAAGAGTTCCGACTCGGCCAAGTGCTCCGGGATCGCTGAACAATTGATCTCCACCCAGGGTCCGTCAGCTCGGGGGCCTTCGCGATGGATCCGACGAGCCAAGGAGGTCTTACCGGTACCGGTCTCACCCTCGATGAGCACCGGCGGCAACTGGGTTTCCATCCGTCGATCGGCGGCGAGGATGCGTTCAATCTGGGTCTTGAGGCCGGCCAGGGCGTTGCCAAAGAAGTAGCTGGGACTTTCAGCGCGTTGCTGCTCAGCCACGCGACGTCCCGCCTGCGTGGATCGGGCTCGGCGGAGGGTCAGCGCCAAGGCCTCGGGCTCGAAGGGCTTGGTGAGGTAATCGAGCGCCCCCAAACGGATGGCCTCCACCGCCCCAGAGATCCCGCCCTCGGCGGTCATGATGACCACGCCCGTGTGAGCCGGGACGGACTTATCGCGAAGCAGATCCGGCCCCAGACCGTCGGGCAAGTTCACGTCCATTAAGGCGAAATCAAAATTCGCCGAGCCCAGCGCCTTGCGAGCCCCGGCCATCGAATCAACCGCGGTCACTTCGGCGCCCCACCGTTCCAGGCTGGCCACCAGATGCCGTCGCCAAAGCGGCTCATCCTCGAGCACCAGCACTGAAAGACCCGTGAGCACCTCGGCAGTCATGGTGCTCATCAAAGCCTCAAGCCGCCACCAAGCCCAAGCTTGAAGCGACCTGTTTTTCGAGGCCGCTCTAAAAACGCTATCCGGCCGAACCGTCGCGACCCGAAGGCACAACCGGATCGGTGTCCGGGGTCTTGAGGATGAGCAGCACCAGGCCGACGCACGTGAACATGCGCGTGGCGGCCATCTGGCCGTTCCACACCTGAGATTGCCACATCACGAACCACTCGGCACCCACCGTCAAAAAGGCGGTGAACCACAAAACCAGATTGGCGGTCAACGCTCCCACCGCCAACGACTTGGTTGCATTGAACACCGCGGCCGATTGCCTACGCGCGCGCCACAAGGCCAGCGCCCCGGCCGCGATGCCCAGGCCTGAGAGCGTCTCCCAGGCGATGATCGTCCAGTAGAAGGCGTGGTGCAGGGCGGACGTGCTGATCGCCCGCCACTTCAACTGGTTGCCCGGAAAGGTGGTGTCCATCGAGAGCACATGCTGCACGAAGTCGAAGTTCGATCCGTAGTCGGTGATGTTGTTGAAGGCAATCAGCGCCATGAACAGCGCGACCGCGGCCAGCAGGGCAATCTTGGAGATTCGTTCAATCATGGTCGGGTGGCTGTGGGGGTGTTGGTGGCGTTGCAGAACTCGCCGGTCCAGGCCGTCGCCAAATCGAATTTTCCGCGCAGGACGCCGAGTTTCTTGAGTGTCTCGAACTGAAATTTCCACCGGGCCTCGGACAGGCGGCCCGCCGCCTCGCCCTTGGCCGGATCGCCGTTCAGGAAAGACCCCTGCTTCAACGCCTGATGGCTGAAGTTCATCTTGGCCGGGGTGAGCTCGGGATTGCGCCGGCGAATCTCGGCGTGCAC
>CAINWP010000208.1 GCA_903854475.1 uncultured Verrucomicrobiota bacterium | reverse complement strand
GGGTCTTTTTCAGTGTAATCTACGGTCTGGATGCCGTTGATTTTCAGGGTCACTCGATTGCCAGTGGCGCGAATTTCGTACTGGTTCCATTGCCCCGGTTTTACGGCCTTCTTCGCGGTTTCCGGATCGGGTTTGGCGAGAATGGTGTTCCGCCGGGATTCGTCATACAGGGCACCGTACCAACCCTCTCCAATGTCCGCCTGGTATCCAACCATCTCGTGGTGATTCGGGATGCGTTCGCTGCGAATTTGGACTCCAGAATTCACGAATCCTTCGGTTCCCTCGATCTTGAACTGCAGGCGTAGGACGAAGTTGGTGTAACTGCGGGTGGTGGCGAGGAACTCGTTGCGTTGGGCGCGCTGGTCCACGTTGCCGGCCGTGATGGCTCCCTCTTGGACCGACCAGACTTTCAGGTCGCCTTCCCAGCCATTGAGGGTCTTTCCATCAAAGAGCGACTTGGATTCACCGGCCCACATCGGGAGCACCAGCGTGGCCATGGCGAGGAGACAGATCTTGAAGGGATTCATTTTTTAACCTTGGGGTTTCAATTCGGGCGAGTCCAGCGCCGGTGAACGCGCCGGACCGGGTTTGCATTCGGAGAGTGGGTTCTTTCAAGTGAAGAGGCCCGATCAACGACCTCGTTCGTGCAGCCTTTTGGAAGGGCTTCACCTTCCAGACGCGATTTTGCTGTGTGTGGTCTACAGCAAAACGCCCCGCGGGCTCGAGATTTCGGGCCGGGCGGGGCGTGCTGAGGGACGGCGTGTTAGGAGAGGATTCGTCGACCTTCGTCGAGGAAGATGCCTTTGAACATCATCTCCAAGGCCTGCGGGTTGCTGGCCTTTCCAAGGGCCTCCTTTTCGCTAATCTTGCCGGCCTTGACGAGGTCGTACATCGCCTGGTTGAAGCTCTGCATGCCGTCGTCGCGTCCGGTCTCAATAGCCGCTCCGAGTTTTTCCAATCGGTTCTCTTCGAGCATTTTTCGAACGGTGGGCGTATTGATGAGAATTTCCAGGGATGGGGTAACGCCTCCATTGACGGTGCTCACCATGCGTTGGCAGACGACCGCACGCAGCGTGGCCGCCAATTGCCGCCGAATTTGTTCGCGCTCCTCCGGCTTGAAGAAGTCGAGGATTCGGCCAATCGACTGGGAAGCGTTCTGGGTGTGCAGAGTGGAAAGCACTAGGTGGCCGGTGTCGGCAGCACTGATGGCCGCCTGGAAGGAGATGGCATCGCGCATTTCGCCGACCATGATGATGTCAGGATCCTGGCGAAGCACGTGCTTCAAGCCGGCCTGAAAGCTGCCGGTATCAAGACCAATTTCTCGCTGTTCGACCACGGACTGGTTGTCTTCGAAGACGAACTCGATGGGGTCTTCGAGGGTGACGATGTGCTTTTTGAAGTTGGCGTTGATGTGCTCAATCATCGCCGCCAGCGTCGTGGACTTGCCGGACCCGGTGGTGCCCGCCACGAGAACGATGCCTCGCGGGGCCCCTGCTATCGATTTAATGATAGGCATGAGACCTAGTTCATCGAAGCTGGGTACCTGGGTCTTCACATAGCGCATGGCTAGGGCAAACGTGCCCCGCTGTTGGAACACGTTAGTTCGGAAACGGCCCACACCCGGTTCGTAGTAACTGAAGTCCACCTCGCGGTCGTCGTCCATGCGGCGGCGGGCATGGGGAGGAACCATGGTGGTTAGGATTTTACCCATCCACTCCTCGGTTGGAGTCGGCGCGTCGATGGTGATGAGTTGCCGGCTGATGCGGAACACCACTGGGGAGCCCACCTTGATGTGGATGTCAGAGGCCCCGCCTTCAACTGCGGCTTTGAGGATTCCGCGCAGCAGATCTGTGTCGTAGCTCATGAATTTTGAATACCAAAAGCTAGCAAGTGCAGGGCCGGGCGACACGGAATTTTCAAGAAAACCAACAATCGCAATCGGTGTGCCGCCGGGAATTGTCGGCTGAAGAGTTTAAGGGTCTAAGACAAGGCATTGGACGAGCAGCGGTCCCTGTAGCACTGTTGTCTCGTTGTGAATCCCCCACTCGGGAAGCAGTTGATGATCATTGGTGGAACCCTGCTGGCGGCGGGAGCAATCCTCTGCTGGTGGCGACCGTTCAGAGGTGGTTTACCGGGTGACATCGTCATCCAACGTCCGGGGTTTTCCTTCCACTTTCCGGTGGTGAACTGCTTGGTGCTCAGCGTAGTGCTGAGTTGGGTGTTCCGCTGGTTGAATCGATGAAGCCGTCCAAGCCATTGCCAGAAGTTGCCTGTCCACAGTGCCGCCGTCGCGGACCGTGGTTGGAGAGTCCTAGCGGCCCGTTTTGTTCTGAACGCTGCCGACTCTTAGATCTCGGGCAGTGGTTTGAAGAGGGTCATCGAATTAGCCGAGAGCTTCGTCCTGGGGATTTTGAGGGATTCGATGAGTTGACTCCCGGGGATCCTCTAGATCGTCCCGGGGGTGGGTGAGCGTGCGAAGAGGGACATGGATCTCCGTCTCTGTCCGAAGGAGCGGAACCCCAAAAGTCCTGGAGTGAACGTTACAAAAAGATATGGGATTTTTTGGGAATTATGGGTTTTACACCCCGCCGGGATTCAGTGACTTTCAGCGGTGAGTGATGAGTCGCCGTTCGACACGTTGTCAAGGCATCCGGGTGTTTAGCCAAAACATAGCCACGGCAGTGGCGGCGGCTGTTTTACCCGGGTTCTGACAGCATCGACAACGGGTGGAAATAGAGGCATAATCGAGTCGTAAAAGAGGCATAATACAGGCATGTATCCACGAAAAACTCCTAAACCGGAAGCCTCGTTCCGTGCCGCCATGGTGCTGGCACTGTTGCCCCCTGGAAGTTTATTGGGCGCTGCCTCGGGGATCGAAGCCTACCAAATCGACCAGTGGATGAGCTACGAGGTCAAGGGAGTGCGCATCCGACCTCAGTTGGACATCAACATGATGTACAACAACAATGTTTTCTCGGCGTCCGACGTTGGGGCCGTTGAGTACGTGGATCCGCGGACCCCCACCTACAATGTGTTCGATGTCAATGGTGGGTATGTCTATCGACCGGCGTTTGGGCAAATTTCCCAGCCTTACTCGGGGGCTCTCCAGTACCAGATCTACAACGATGCGTCCCTGAATCAGCGGATCGCTGCGTCTCCTGTCTTCGCATCGTCCGTCCACCCTCCATTGACGGTGGCGACTCCTGCCGACGCTCCGGCCACGGCCACGGGCATCTTGGCGGGTTTCCAGACCAATCGGTTCACGTTGAATCCGCGCGTGGCCGACTTGATCGGTACTGTTTCTCCGGGCGTTAGTTTCCAGGTGGGTTCGGAGGATGAGAATTACCTCAATTTGCAGTATCAGAGCGACAATACCCGATACTTTGATTTGGGGGTTGCTCCTGTGCCGATGCACCGCATCCAGTTGGCTGGCAAGTACGATAATCAGAGCCGCCTGCGAATGGAGGGTACCCATTCGACAGAGTTTGTCTCCTCGTTCATGGGCGGTTGGGTGAACCTCGGTCGAACCCTAGTCGATCGCTGGACTCACGCCACCACGGGCCGTGTCACTTACGACAGCTCCGAAAAAACCGATGTTTATGTCAGTGGGTCCCGGAATTATCTCAACTACGAGGGAGTAAATTTGTACGGCAACGACGGTTGGCGCGGTAATTTGGGGGCCAGTTACAAGCCGACAGACCGGCTTTCTGTGTTCGTCGAGGGCGGCTACGGGTTGACAGATTTCATTCGAGGAACCTCTGCGCTGGGCTTTATTCCTACTTCTCATGTGTACGGCGGCTTCGTCGGAGTCCGCGGCCAGTTCACGGAGCGGTTAGAGGGCTCGATTGGCGGCGGCTACGAGATTCGCGAATTTCCCGACATCCCGGGTGCGTCCTTCTCCATCCCGGCCGCGAACATCTCGGTGAGCTATGCGTTTCGCGAGACAACCAAGTTCTCGTTGGCCTATATTCGGCGCACTGACAATGCTGCCCAGATCGCGCGTCAAGGCGTCACCTACGATACGACGACGTTCAATGTCCAACAGGCTCTGGGTACCACAGGCAGTTGGTTGGCCACGGCGGGGGTATCGTATCAAGGTGGCTCCTTTGATAGCCTGACGGGATTCGGGGCCGCCTACGAGCCGATTGCGGGCACCACCTTGAGGTCGTTGAGTTTGCGCACCGTCGACTACAAGCGGGACGACTCCATGATGTCGCTCTCCGGTGGTATTTCCTACATGCCGCGGCGCTGGCTGCGGTTTGGCCTCAACTACTCTTACGACAACTATTCCGTCGATTACGCAGATGCCGGGTTGAAGGATGTGTTTTTACCTACTTACGATGCCCACCGAGTGATGGTGGGAGTGCAGATTGGATATTGATTATGAAATGGAATTTTAACCTGTGTTTATCTTGTCTTTTGGCTGGGGGAATGGCCTTGGCCCAAGATTCTGTTCGCCCAATTCTCCCTGGAGATGTTCTGGTG
>CAINWP010000207.1 GCA_903854475.1 uncultured Verrucomicrobiota bacterium | reverse complement strand
ACGCTCTCGACAACCTGACGATCTCGAAGAACCCCGAGCGGAGCCTGCCTCCCTTCATCGTGGTTTCGATCGAAAACGGCGGCAACGACGGCAATAATAGCGAGCGCGGCCTCGAATACGACACGATGTCGGATCGGTTCGCTCGATTCATCAACGACGAAGTCTTCCCCGCAGTGCTGGCTGATCCAGCCATCCATGCGGCCTATCCAAAACTGGCTATCACCAGCAACCCCTGGGGCCGGGCGACGATGGGGTGCAGTTCGGGCGGCGCCGCCGCGATGACCATGGCCTGGTTTCGCCCCGATTTGTTCCGACGCGTCATTGCTTACTCCGGAACCTTTGTGGACCAGCAAGACGACGATGCCCCAGAAGAAGCCAAGTTCCCCCTGGGAGCTTGGGAATATCACTCAAGCCTGAAACTCATCGCCAACAGCCCGAAGAAGCCCCTGCGCCTCTTCACCCATGTCTCAGAGAACGACAACCGAGCCAAAGACCCCGAAGAAACCTATCACAATTGGGTCATGGCTGGTGAACGCACCGCCGCCGCCTTGAAGGACAAAGGCTACCACTACCGCTACGTCTTGAGCCGCGCCACGGGCCACTGCGATTCTAAGGTGTTCGATCTCACCCTGGCCGACACCTTGGTCTGGACGTGGCAAGGTTATCGCCCTGAATAACGGAACGTCTCCCGATGGAGACCCGCCTAAACCGGAACGATTGGAGTCGGATCGTTCCGGCTAAAAGACCTGCTCCCTAAGCGCATCTACAGCAAACAGGCCGCCCTACCCGGCGGCCTGTTCTCGCATCCACCGATTTACGGCCTCACGGCTTATACCACTTCAGCGTGTCCTTGAGTCCCTCATCCCAGCCTACCTTGGGATTGTAACCAAACGCGGTGCGCGCTGCTGAAATGTCCGCCAGCGAATGGCGAACATCACCCACCCGCGACTCCCGATGGCCGGGAACAATGTGTTGCTGGGTGATGGCATTCAAACTCCCCATCAGCCGAAGCAAACTAATCCCTTCACCACAGGCGATGTTGAAAAACCGACCCGCCACTGCGGATTCCGGGGCCTCGGCCACAGCGATATTCGCCTCCACCACATTGGAGACATGGACGAAATCCCGGGTCTGGAGGCCGTCGCCGAAAATCATGGGTGTTTCCCCGCGCAAGGCCTGCGTGCAGAAGCGAGCGATGACACCAGAATAGGGAGAGTCGTAGGACTGTCGGGGCCCGAAGACATTGAAGTAGCGCAGCGACACGGTCGGCAATCCGTGGAACTGATGGAACATCCGGCCATACGTCTCAGATGCGTATTTTTGCAGGGCGTAGGGAGAGAGCGGCTCGGGCGGCAGACCTTCGTGTTTAGCCGGGGTTTCATTGTTGCCGTAGATGGCCGAAGACGACGCGAACACCCATCGGCGTACCCCTGCGGCTCGGGACGCTTCCAACAACTGGACCGCCGCGGTGAGATTGGTGTGATTTGAAGAAACCGGCTCCGAGATGGACCGTGGCACACTGGGCATGGCCGCCTCATGGAACACCCAATCGCAACCCTGAACGGCGCGTCGTACTAAGGCTTCGTCACCGACATCCCCTTCGAGCACCTCCACCGGATCACCCGAGCGGATCCAGGCCAAATTGTCCCGAGAACCGAGCGAAAAATCGTCCAATACCACGACTTGATGCCCCCGGCGGATCAAGGCCTCTGCCAAATGCGATCCAATGAACCCGGCGCCGCCGGTGACCAATGCTCTCATGAGCCGTCACCTAATCGTTTACCAAAACACGGGTCAAGGACCGAGCCGAGCGTGCATCCCGAAGTTGGGGGTAATTGGGCTGAACGGACCACGGTATTCCCAGACGGACCGCTCGGAGATCGGTCCCTACCCCGGAAGCCTTCGGACTGCAGGATCGTGTTCGGACTGCAGGACGCCGTTGGGGCGATAGTAGTAGTCAGGGGCACTCCACGGCTTCGGCATTCTCCAGGAACTCCAAGGGGAGCTCAGGCGGAAACCGGAGACACGCCACCAGATGACCCCACGAGTTCTCGATGCAGGTGGTGAACCAGCGTGGCGTTGTCGCACTGCAAGTACTGCATGGATCCGCCCATCCGTGAGAAACTCTTGCAGAACCTGAGGTAGTAGGCCGGGTTGGTCTTGGGGGGTTCTCCTTGCGTCCAGTCCCAACCGCCCCCGTCCTGAAGGTCCACCACGTAGATGCTGTGTCCGGACACCGGACCACGGCCCTGTTGGAAACGAAGATTGTGGGCGCAGCTCAAACTCTTTTCGAACACCTGCGGAGCCATGATCGCCGAACCAATGGACAAGACCACGCCTCCGTCCAATGCCTCGACCGCTCCAGCAAAGGATCGAAAATCCTGAGCAGCAGCGCGGCCGATGACTGCCCCGTTGAACATCGGATGGCAGGAAATGATATCATATCCAATCCCGGGATGAACCGTCACCGGCACACCCAACCGCCACGCCTGAGCCAACAAACTGGCATGTTTCCAAGAGTGCGTCACCACTTGGTGACCGGAGGGCAACCCATGTCGAGCCATGGCAGAAAGCAGTTCGCAACACGCCCCTGCCATCGGATCGGAAGGAAACTGACTGACCATCTGAGCCAAGGTTTCCGGATCGGGCAAATCACATCCGTCCTCGTGGATGAACTTACCCAGCGCTGGACCATAGCCCAGTCCTTGAAGGGCTCCGGCCATCAAGGCCAGATGGATATTCCGACCGGTCTCATCCCAGGTGCCGAAAGTTCCCGCCGCAACATTCTCCTCCACACCCTCGGTGGATCGGCCCAGCCAAGCGTATTCCCAATCGTGGATCGTTCCCGCCCCGTTGGTGGCCAACTGCTGAATGAAACCGCCCTCCATCAAACCTGTGAGCAACGGCACGGCGCCATTCCGGATCAAATGAGCCCCGTACATCAGGATGACCGGTGCTCCGGCTTTCCGGGCCGAGCGGATGGCTTCCACCATTTTGCCTACCGTGTCGGACTGAGCCGAAGACAAGGGGGCCGGAGAGTGATCCGGTGAAATCAGAATATCCTCTACCCGAGTCAGACTGCGTCGTTCCTCCAACGGTCGAACCTTCAAGCGCAACAAATCAATCGGACCCATAGTTCAGCTCATTGGAAAACCCACCACCGGCAAAAGAAAGCCCGCAATTCCAAAGCAGAGGCCAACTCCGCCTCAAATCATGACCATCAGTCATGGACACTCGGCGCGGCGTCCTGTGAAACGTAGGGATTCAGTCGGCTCTGGCCGTCGGCGGCACGTCGGGATTTTCGACGTGGCACTATGGAAGGTCTGCCCGTCACAAACCCCTCGCCCTCAATCCAGATCCCGGAAATCCACTCAACCTCCGGCCACCGCCTTAAAAATCGCCTCGAACACCGCCAGGAAGCGGTGGTGGCTGGAAGGGGAAGATCCCGGAAGAAGCCACCGATGGAACGGCCGGTGACACCTCGGTGCGAACCGCCGCGCCCGTAGCGGAAACCCCGTCCACTTCGGCCGCGAGCGATTGCTCCAAAAATGCATGCCCCGGCGGAATGAGGGTAATGCGCCCGTTCCCAGCGAGAGCCTTTTGCGTCTCAAGGATTGAAAACAGCGCAGAAGCCACCTCGGGATCGCGGGATACTTCCTCCAACGCCGCTCCAACGAGTTGCGGACGAATGGCCGAAGCTTTCGCAAATTCAATGGCGGCCCGTCGTTCCGCGGTGCTGGTGATGATGCTCACCTGATTGGCCCCATCCTGCTTAATGGCCGAAGTCACCTGCCGCAGACGGTTCACCACTTTGCTCTCTATTTGCCGGATCATCGCCACATCCCGGAAATGCACTTTGCGGATGTAGACCGAACCCAAGCGATATCCCCATTCGTGCGATTTGGGCGAAACCTCATCCCGAACGGTAGAACTCATGCTATGCCGATTGATGAGCATCGCATTCAGGGGAAGGTTGCTCAGGCAACGCACCGTGGAGTTGCTAACATTAGCACCCAGAGATCCCCTCGGATCGGCGTTTTTGAACAAGTAAGCGACTGGATCGCTGATGAACATCTCGAACCAGATGCCAATACCCATCGGAGCCCCTTCCTCAGAATTAACCGGCTGACTGCGCTGATATTGCTGATCCAGCCGCATGTCGATCACATGACGAGTACCCAACCAATTGACGATGAAGGCGCCCAACCCCAGGCGAGGCAGGAGGAAGTGGATTCCGGGTTCGTCAATGGTCGCCAGGACCTTACCGAACAGCACATACACAAAGCACTGTCGCTCCGGAACAATGGCATAAATGCCCAGCATGCGCGCCATCGCGAAGGCCAATGGCACAAAAACCCAGAAGCCGATGAATGACAGCAGGAAGGCGATGAGGAAGGTCATGGGCGTGTCTCCAGAAAAATGCGCTGGGCGCGTTCATACAGGGCCAATCGCACATTGCGCACATAGGCGGCCAGGGCGGCGGGTCCATTGCGTTTGAGTTCAGCCAACTGGGCAACCTGACTGGTGATGGGCTCGACTTCCGCCAGTGCCCGGAGCGTCTCTATTTCGACCGCACGCCGGGACTGCACGATCTTCTGGTCAGCCGACGCCTGAGCAAGACTGATGTCCGACGAGACGTGGTTGTAGGCAGTGTTGATGGCCGCCAGTGCCGATTCGACTTCGGGAGGCGGATCAATGCCAGTGATCAAGGACGCATCGAGCGTGATGCCGTACCGGGCTGAGGAAGTGCGGCATTCCTTGTCCATGTGCTCATTCAGATCCCGCAGGTTTTTCCGGATATCGTTAATGGAAATCCCGGAAACAATGGTGGCGTCGGGTCCACCGGTTACGGTCGCAGCAGGATGTTGGGCTGAGATCGGCGGCACAGCAGGGGCCTCGAAATTAGCAATCCTCTCGCGCAGCACGGAGACGAAGTACCCCATAACGTGCACAATCGGTCGTTTCACCCCAAAGAGGTAGGCGTAGAGATTGCGCTCAGAGACTTGATAGCGGATCTGACCGGTCAGACCGGTATTGAGCTGATCCTTGGTAACCGCCTCGAGGATGGTGCCGTTCTGATTGGCTGAAGGATCTTCGGGATCCCAAGCCATGTTCACCGTCTGGGTGGCGATAGACACTTTGTACACCCGCTCCCAAGGCCATTTGAAATAGGGGCCGCCGGGCTGAATCACTCGAACCAGAGGGTAGTTGTAGCGGGATTTCTCCTCATCGTTGAGTGATTCGGAAATCGAGTCGCCACTGGTGGTCAAATCTCCCACCCGCAGAGCACGCCCGAAGGAGGTTTTCACGGCCCGCTCGTTCTGGTTCACAGTGTAAAGCCCTGCGACCAGATACCG
This sequence comes from uncultured Verrucomicrobiota bacterium, assembly GCA_903854475.1. Classification (GTDB taxonomy): domain Bacteria; phylum Verrucomicrobiota; class Verrucomicrobiia; order Limisphaerales; family UBA9464; genus SXXZ01. The sequence goes on along the minus strand of CAINWP010000207.1, from coordinate 88,202 downwards.
GATGAGGAACCATGCGACGAAGCCAGAAATGGTACCGAGAATGACGGAGGTGAATTCCAAGATAGCTCCTTTTTTTCAAGGTATGCTGATAACTTTAAGGAAGCAAATCCCAATCGAAAACGGTTCCGGTAAGTCGGCCAGTCAAGCCAACCTCGACTTGGCGTTCGGCTCGGGATGAAGCTCAACCCAAGCCTCTCCGACCGATCGGAAACACCGCCACGGGCCAAGTCATTCCCGGTGACTAGAACGCAACACCTCGACCACCGGGGGGGCCGCCTGAGGACTGGCGGCGTTGAAGTCTTCGCCGAGGAGCGCGGCCACGGTGGCGGCCACTTGAGCCTGTCGCACCAACGCAATGCCACTGCGCTCACCCAGAGCCGGGGTGTCGGGGCCCAGGACCGCCATCCACATGTAGGCCGAGTCAGCGATTTCACGACCGTGACTCTTCCAGGCGATCGGTGCCGGGCCGCGACCGTGATCGACGGTAACAACCAAACTGGTCTTGTCGCGGTATTGGGGCATGGATTGCAGGCGTTTCCAAAGATCACCCAAGAAACGGTCGAACTCGTGAGCCGATCGCAAATACCGCTCGTACTGCCCTTCATGGGCCCAATCATCGGTCTCACCGTAGGAGACATAGAGGGCGCGCGGTTTGAGGGTGTCGACCGCATGGAACGCGGCATACCGAACGAACGTATCGAGCAAGACCCCTGACCACAGGGTCTTGCTTGGGCCCACCAATTCATCCAAGGCGCGGGGCACCGGCATCCGGCGAGTTCCTGGCGGGACATCGAAGCCACTCCAAATTGGAAAACCGGCTCGCGGCCCATTCAGAATCCAAGGCAGGACATCCCAATTAACCACCGCCGCCACCTTGCCCCTGTAACCCGGCTGGGTGTTGAGCCACTCGAAGACGTTGGTATTGGTATTGAGGAACTTGTCGTTGCTGTCGATTTTTGGATCGGCGATGCCCGTGAGGAATTCGTTGTAGCCCGGGTAGGAGAAGTTGCGCCCGTTGGTCACCCGGACCTCGGAACCGCGTTTTCGATTGCCCAACAGTTGTCCGTGCTTGGCCACCGTCCCCCAAAGGAATGGAAAGAGCACTTCACGGCCTTGCTGGGGATCTGAACGCCAGAACTCGGCCTTCAGTTCGTTGGTCTTGCCGACGTTGCCATACTGCTTGGAAATAAGAATTTCCTCAGCCCCCTGGAATACCTCTTCCTGCCTTAGGCCATCGGTCGTGACGAGGATCACATTGCGCGTCTTGTTCCGAGCTTGGGCTTGGGCTTGGAACAAGAGCCCCATCACGCTCAACACGCACAGGACAACTCGGAAGCGAGGATAGAGAACGGTTTGGAATCGATGTGGAAGATTGGCATTCACGACGGACCGAAGCCTGCGCACACCGCCAACCTGGGTCAACTGGCCCTCAGCGAAGGGTCGACGAGGACTTGGCCACTGCAAAAATTGCGCGCCAGACAACGCCGCCAATTTCACCGTTTGTTTTCACTTGGGCGCCGGCGAATCAGGGCCATAGTCTCGAAGAAATCACCGCGCTTCCATGGGCTCAAGAATTCTTAATCCAAAAAGCACTCGCTGGGGGCGATTTGGCCTCCTACTCCCCGGCTTGATGGTAGCACTCGGGCTGAGCGCCGCCGCGCCGAGCCTCGAATTCAATCGGGATATCCGTCGCATTCTGTCCGAGACCTGCTTTCAGTGCCATGGACCCGACGCGGGGGGCGGCAAAGCGGGCAAGAAAACCCTGCGATTAGATTTACCCGAGGCCGCCTACGCCCCCAGAGATGGCCATGCGGCGATCGTCCCCGGCCACCCGGAACAAAGCGAAGTCATCCGACGCATCCAGTCCAAGGATCCGGAGGATCAGATGCCGCCTCCCGATTCCGACAAGACCTTATCAGCCACCGATCGAGCAACGCTCGAAGAATGGATCCGCCAAGGCGGCACGTATTCGCGCCACTGGGCTTATGTGGCCCCAACCCGCTCCCCGGTGCCCGCCGTCGAAGCCCGGAATTGGCCGCGCAACCCCATCGATCATTTCATTCTGGCCCGACTTGAGCAGGAACGGCTGAAGACCAATCCGGAGGCCGATACTGAGGCCTTGGAACGACGCTCCAGCCTCGACCTAACCGGTTTACCTCCGGCCACGCGTTCGGAGACTGCAGTCGAGCCCCGCGACTACGATCGATTCATCGACGGACTTCTCGCATCGCGAGCCTATGGCGAACATTGGGCTCGCCTGTGGCTGGACCTGGCCCGCTATGCCGATTCCAGTGGGTATGCCGACGATCCTGCCCGAACCATCTGGGCGTATCGCGATTACGTGATTCGCTCCTTCAATGCGAACAAGCCCTTCGACGTGTTCACGCTGGAGCAACTCGCCGGAGACCTTCTGCCTGATCCGACGGAAGACCAGCAAATCGCCACCGCGTTCCATCGGAACACGTTGACCAACAACGAAGGCGGGACGAACGACGAAGAGTTCCGCAACGTGGCCTTGGTCGATCGCGTCAACACCACGATGGCCGTCTGGATGGGCACGACGATGGCTTGTGCTCAGTGCCACAACCACAAATACGATCCCATTAGTCAGGAGGATTATTTTCGGCTGTTCGCTATTCTGAACAACACCGCCGACGCCGACCGTGGCGATGAGAGCCCGGTCATGCCGCTCTTCAACGACGATCAGAAGCGCTTCAAGGCCGAAACCGAGACCGAGGTCAGCCGTCTCGAGGCTATCCTCTCACGCACCACACCGGAGCTGGCCAAGGACCAGATTCTGTGGGAAAGCCACGTCTCAAAACCCCTTTCGTGGCAGACGATGATCCCTGCCAAGGTCGCCTCCATGGCCGGTGCCGCGATCCACACCGGAAATGACGGAATTGTCCACGCTGGACGCTCCGGCAAGACCGACTCCTATGTGATCGAGCTGTCCTCCAACGACGTGCAACCGGTGCAAGCGCTCCGACTAGAAGTCTTGCCCGAGGGCGGCACGCCCGCGGGACGCGTCGGACATGCTGACGGCAATTTCGTTCTCTCGCGGGTTCAGGCGCGCATCGTTCCGGACAAACCCTCCGTGCCCAAGGCCCGCCACGTGCGCATCGAACTCACGGGCAAAGAGCGGATCCTGTCCTTGGCCGAGGTCCAAATCTTCCAGGGCGACAAAAACGTGGCGCAGTCGGGCGAGGCCCGCCAGAGCAGCACGGCCTTCGAAGGACCGGCCAAACTGGCCATCGACGGAAACACCAACGGCGATTTCAACGGGGCTCGATCTACTACTCACACCGAGACCTCCAACAGTCCTTGGTGGGAAGTGGACCTAAAGAACCCGGTGCCCATCGACCGCGTGACAATCTGGAACCGCACCGACGGATCGCAGGAACGCCTGAGCGGCTTCCGCGTGGTCTTGCTCGATGAGAACCGGATGCCGGTCTGGGATCAGGTCGTCGCCGAACCGCCCAAACCCAGCAAAGAACTGCGTCCCGATGCCTCACACCCGGTCGAATTCCGCCTCGCAGTGGCGGACTTTGAAGCCAAGGGATTCGAGGCCGCGCTGGTGCTCACCAATCCCGATCCAACTCAGAAAGGCTGGTCGGTGGCCCCTCAGCTGACCGAGCGTCATTACCTAACGCTCGTCCCCACGCATCCGTTCTCGGTGGGCCCCGGATCCAATTTGGTGATCACCCTCGATCATCAGTCCAAACCTGAGCACGCCACTCTGGCGGCGTTCCGGGTCTCCCAAACCTCCGACAGCCGTGCGGCAGAGATTTTGCAGATTCCGGCTCCGGTGCTCTCGGCATTGGGGCGGTCCACAGACCTTCGTACGCCGACCGACACGGCCACAGTGACCAGCCACCACCGTTCGGTAGCCACACGCTTGCAGCCCCAGCGGGAAAAACTCGCTGAATTGCGCAAGAAATTAGCAGAGCTGAAGCCGCATACGACGGTTCCGGTCTTGCGGGAGCTGGCGAGCAAGGATCGGCGCAAAACCCTCATCCAACTCCGAGGCAACTATATGAATCTGGGGCAAGAGGTTCACGCAGGGCTGCCTCCCAGCCTGGGACTCGCGTCCACGACACAACAGCCCGACCGTCTGGAGTTGGCCCGGTGGCTGATGGACAAACGCAACCCCCTCACCGCACGGGTCGTCGCCAATCGTCTGTGGGAATCGGTCTTCGGCATCGGCTTGGTGCGCACCAGTGAAGAATTCGGCTCCCAAGGCGAACCTCCTTCCCACCCAGAGCTCCTCGATTGGCTTGCTATGGAGTTGGTGGACAGCGGATGGAATCTGAAACACCTGCTGCGCCTGATGGTCACCTCGGCCACCTACCGACAGTCCTCCAAAGTCACTTCGCAGCACCTGGCCCGTGATCCAGAAAACCGGTGGTTGGCCCGTGGCCCGAGATTCCGATTGTCTGCCGAGATGATCCGCGACCAAGCCATGGCCGTCAGCGGATTGCTCAGTGCCCGCATGCATGGTCCGCCCGTCAAACCGGCCCAACCCAAGCTGGGACTCAGCGCGGCGTTCGGCAGTGGCACGGACTGGGAGACCAGCATGGGCGAAGACCGTTTCCGCCGGGGTATTTACACCACCTGGCGTCGCTCGAACCCCTACCCCTCGATGTCCACCTTCGACGCCCCCAACCGTGAGGTGTGCTTAGTTCGCCGCGAACGCTCCAATACCCCGCTCCGGGCCCTCGTTACCCTCAACGACCCCGTGTACATCGAAGCCGCCCAGTCTCTGGGGCGACGCATGGCCCTGGCCCCAGGCACGGTCCCCGACAGACTCCGGACCGGATTCCGGCAGTGCCTCCATCGCCCGCCTTCTTCTGAGGAGTTAACTGCCATCACCACGCTATTGGAGCGCAGTCGCCAGCGCTTTCAGACCGACACCACAAAGGCCAAGCGTCTGGCCACCGAACCCATTGGTGAACTCCCTTCCGGCCTGGACGCAATCGACGCGGCCGCGTGGACCTCAGTGGCCAATGTGCTGATGAACCTCGACGAATTCCTGATGAAACGGTGACGCCGATTCACCCCAAGCTCCCCATGAATCTTCAGATCGAAGCCCTGCAATCCCTCACCCGGCGACACTTCCTCAGCCGAACCGCCAACGGCTTGGGTGCCATCGCCTTGGGATCCCTCCTCAAGGGGAGTCTTCCTGCCGCCGCTGCGACACCCGCTACCTCGATGCTGGCGGCCCACAGTCCGAAGTTCCCCGGCAAGGCCAAGCGGGTGATTTACCTGCATCTCACCGGTTCACCGCCTCACCTCGACCTCTTCGACTACAAACCCGAATTGGTGAAGCGCACCGGGCAGGATTGCCCCGACGCCTTCCTCAAGGGCAAGCGCTTCGCCTTCACTTCAGGAACGCCCAAGCTCTTGGGCACGCCGCGAACTTTTGCCCGTCACGGACAAGGCGGCGTCTGGCTCTCGGACGCCCTGCCTCACCTGCAAACCGTGGCCGACGAACTGTGCGTCATCCGCTCGATGACCACCGACCAGTTCAACCACGCCCCTGCCGAACTCCTGGTCTACACCGGGTCACCGCGCCCCGGGCGACCGTCCATTGGCGCCTGGGTCACCTATGGTCTGGGCACCGAAAACCAGAACCTGCCCGGATTCGTAGTGCTCATCTCCAGCGGAGTGCAGCCCAACGGCGGCAAGAATTCCTTTGGCAACGGCTTCCTTCCTTCCGTTTATCAAGGGGTTCAGTGCCGCTCCAAGGGCGACCCAGTGCTCTACGCCTCGGACCCGGCCGGCATGGACCGCGACGTGCGGCGCATGGGCCTCGACACCTTGCGCGACCTCAACGAGTTGCAGTCTCAGGAGCTCGGCCATCCCGAGACCGCCACCCGCATCGCTCAATATGAGTTGGCCTTCCGGATGCAGATGTCGGTGCCCGAGGTGATGGACATCAACCGCGAAACACCGGCCACCCTCGAGGCCTACGGTGCCAAACCCGGTGAATCGAGCTTCGCCAACAACTGTCTCTTGGCGCGTCGCCTCGTCGAACAGGGCGTCCGATACGTCCAACTCTTCGACTGGGGATGGGATTTCCATGGCACAGGACCCTCCGAAGACATCCGCGATGGACTCACCAACAAGTGCCGCACGATGGATCGCCCCGTGGCCGCTCTCCTGAAAGACCTCCGTCAACGCGGAATGTTGGATGACACCCTAGTCGTGCTTGGTGGCGAGTTTGGACGCACCCCCTTCCGTGAAGGGCGCACCGCACAGGGCGGCGTCTTGGGGCGCGACCACTTCCCCGACTGCTACTCCATGGTCATGGCCGGAGGCGGCATCCGGGGCGGCACAACGTACGGCGAATCCGACGAACTAGGATTCTCGGTGGCACGCGACAAAGTCACCGTCCACGACCTTCAAGCCACCCTCCTGCATCAACTCGGATTTGATCACGAGCGACTCACCTTCCGTTTCCAGGGTCGCGACTACCGTCTCACCGACGTGGAGGGACAAGTGGTGAAGGGTATTCTGGCCTAGTCCGGAAACTCCCTCTCGCCGGTGTTCTAGCAAATCTTCCTGACCATCCTTGAGTCAGGAACGTGTCACGCTTACCCATACCGCATGAACCGAGCGGGCTGGAAAGCAATCCTGCGGACCCTTTGGCAGACGTCGATGGTTGGGGCATGGACCCTCGTTACCGCCCAGGCCGCCACAGTGCGAATCGACACCTCGCGAGCCCCAGCCTTGAAAGTCTGGGCAGATTCGACGGAAACCATCGCCCTGGAATGGTACCCCCGATTGGGCAACTTATTGGCCACTACCCAGGACCATCCATTACCCAATGTCTCCATCCGCGTGAACCCCGACTTCAAAGGGGTGGCCGCGGCCTCCGGGTCCAGTATTCAAATATCGGCCAACTGGATTAGCCAGCACCCGGAGGACAGTCGCGGCGCCGTCATCCACGAATTGGTTCATGTCGTCCAAGCCTATCCCCCGAACCAAGTGGGATGGTTGACTGAAGGCATCGCTGATTATTTGCGCTACGCCATTTATGAAGCCCTGCCCTTGTCCGAGTTCCCTCGTCCGGAAAAGCCGCAGGGGTATCTCGATTCTTACAAGGTCACGGCGGGGTTCTTGTTTTGGCTCGAGTGCGATCGTGCACCGGGAATCGTCCGTCAATTAAACACCGCCCTCCGCCTCGGGAAGTACAAAGAAACCCTCTTCTCCGAACGAACCGGCCGCGGACTCAACGATCTCTGGAGTGACTACCTGACCGCCTTGCGGCCCCTCCCCAACCTTCCCCGGGATCCACAAATTTGGCGTCATGCCAAGGGCTCCTTCGAACACCAGACCAACGGAAATTGGACTGAGTTTGAAAACGGCAAACCGGTCTGGAATTTCATAGAAATGTCTAGGACCCCTCAGTACATCGAAATCGTGGACGGAACCCGCAACCTCCGCCTAAGACTCGCCTCACCCATGGTTCAACTCATCTCAAAAAGCGGCTGGTCAACCCTCTACACGGGAGAATGGTCGGCACCGTCTTCCACAAAGCCGCCGGCCAACTAACTCCCGTCCGTCGGTTCCCTGAAATCACCCCTGCTTGCTCGTCGGCCTTGGGTCACTCACTGTCAGCGACCACACGATCCAGACGCGGAGAGCTGAGTGGCTTGCAGACCTGAAATTGCACTCCTGTCGATCCGCGCAGGCGAACCATCCATGAACAAACCCAAACAGGTGCAATGGTTCGATGAACCGGAAGAGCACAACTATCCCGCAGCCCTATCCTACCTGCGACTGCTCTATCCCGACCTAGAGGCCAATCGCTTGGTGGATCAACTGCGAGCGGCAGATATGGTTTCCTTTAAGGCGAAGGACATCTTCCGGGCTTCCGGGCTTTCACTGCTCGGAGTGAGCAACAGCCACGTCTCCAAGAACGATGACAAGATCCACAACGAGGTTTCGTTGTCGCCGCTGCTGCTGGTGCGATCCCGCATCCGGGATTCGGTGATCGTGGCCGATGGTTACCACCGACTGTGTGCGGTTTACCGCCACAATGAAGACGCGTGGATTCCCTGCAAAATCACCTGACGATTTGCCATGCCACTCCCCCGAGAGACCGCTTGGTTTTATGCGAAGTCGTATGGCTGGGGTTGGGGACTGCCGGCACGCCGGCAAGGATGGGTTTGTCTCCTAACCTATGTCGCAGCGATGGCTGGCAGTGCTGCCTGGGTTCTGCCCGAACACCCGATCCTCTTCGGAGCCATCACCGGAGTTCTATCCGCGATCTTCATAGGGATTTGCTATTGGAAGGGGGAAACCCCGAAATGGCGCTGGGGTGGGAAGCCCTTGTGACAAACTGCGATCACTCGCCAACTCTCCCTCCAACAGTCCTTTCATTCGATGACTCCCTCTTCCCAGCCCCTATCCCTCAGCCAAACCGCCCAACCCCGGCTCATGTCTCTCGATGCCCTGCGTGGCTTCGACATGTTTTGGATCGTTGGAGCAGAGGAGTTGATCCGTGGGCTCCAGAAGTTCTCCGGCGGCGGCATACTGGGGTTGATCGCCGAGCAACTGCACCACAAAGCCTGGGCGGGATTCCATTTTGAGGACCTGATCTTCCCGCTCTTCGTCTTCATCGCTGGCGTTTCCTTGGTGTTTTCGCTCAGCAAAACCTTGCAGCAAACCGACCGACGAACTGCCGCGGTAAGAATCCTCAAACGCTCCGCCTTGCTCTACTTTATCGGAATCCTGTATTACGGCGGATTTTCCACGCCGTTTGAAAAGATTCGTCTGCTCGGTGTCCTCCAACGCATCGCCCTGTGCTATCTCTTCGCAGGTCTTCTATTTTGTTATCTCAAGCCCAAGGCGCTCATCGGCGCCTGCGCAGGGCTGCTGTTGGGCTATTGGGCCATGCTGTCGTGGATTCCGGTGCCCGGACATGGGGCCGGTAACTTTGCCGAGGGAGCCAATTTGGCCAATTACGTGGATCAACAATTCCTGCCGCTGCGCAAGCATGATGGGGATCACGATCCAGAGGGATTGCTGAGCACGCTGCCGGCCATCGCCAGTTGTCTCTTGGGTGTCTTCGCGGGCCTCATTCTCCAGAACCCCGGCCTCAACGATCGGAAACGGGTGCTCCGGTTGGTAATCATCGGCCTGGGTTGCCTCAGTGTCGGCTGGCTTTGGCACCTGAATTTCCCGGTCATCAAAAAGATTTGGACCTCGTCGTTCGTGCTCGTGGCCGGCGGATACAGCTACTTGTTGTTGGCCGCGTTCTATCAGGTGATTGATGTCTGGAAGTTTCAGAAATGGGCGCTGCCCTTAGTTTGGATCGGCGTGAACCCCATCACCCTCTATTTTGGCGGGCACTTCATAGACTTCGAAGCCATGGCCAAACTGTTTTTCGGAGGCCCCATCGGCGCGGCGTTGGGCCCCTATCAAGAACTGGTGATGGCCCTAACCACCCTCAGTTTCGGCTTCGCCTTCCTGCGTTACCTCTATCAACGCCGCATTTTCCTGCGGGTTTGACGGGGTCTTCAGCCAAGGGGCCGGCTCCTTAAACCACTGAAATGACCCGCAAACAACGATCCAGTGCCGGAGTCCTCATTGCCGCGGCGGTTCCCGCAGCACCGCAAAGCTGTGACAGTGACGTACTTAACCGGCTAGGACACCGAGAGTTACCCCACAGCAAGCTCACAAGATCCTGCGACAGACCGTCGTGGAGTAGCGACGGGCCAAAGCCCTCTCCCAGCGCAGCCGGCTCGGGGAGATAAACCAACACAAATGCGGGGGTAAAAAACCAACCTCCAAAAACGTCGTCAGATAAATACTCCGCTGAGTAACCGATCGCTCTCTCTCAGTGGTCATTCACCAAAAAACGCCCCTGAATCGATAGAGCGCAAAAGGTTCCGACTGAGGATCATTTTGTGGGAAGAATTGAAGCGCAGGCTAGGTTAGAGCTAAAACTAGGCCCATGTTCCTTGATAGGAAGGCTTTCGCCTGGCTCCTGAGTGTCGAGGCGGTGTTTTTAGCCCTCGCGATAGTCGTTACCACAGGCGCGATTCCGGATTGGGGCCACTGGTATTCTCCTGCGCTCAACTATCGACGGCAAACGGATGCCTTCTTTCGAGGTGAGCTGGCCCTGAGCCACCGGCCGGTGGATGTGGAGCACGACCTGACCTGGTCCTGCGATGGGGTGCATCAGGTCTGGGGATTGGGTATTCCCGCATGGAGGTTTCCTTTCGAGGTACTGGCTAGGTTGTGTGGGCAGGAGGCATTTCCCGACCGGATCGCCTTCGCCGCGGCGCTGACACTGTGGGCATGGTTCGTACTCCGGACATTGTTGCCAGCTCTCGAAACCGATCCAGCGAAACGGCCGTGGTCCTTGGGCACGGGTTTGGTGGCCGCCTTAATGGTATTGGCCAACCCATGTTTCGTCTCGCTCTGCTCAGTCCGATTCTCGGTCTATGAGGAGGCGGTGGTTTATGAATACATCTTCGGTACGGCGCTGCTGATGGGGCTGCTGCGCGTGTCGCTGAACACGTCGTTCAAAAGCTGGTGCTGGCTTGCGTTTCTGGCGGGACTGGGACCTTTGGTGCGTCCTCCGTTGCTGTTCTACGGGTTCGCGACGCTGCTTTTGGGGTCGTGGGTCTGCCGGAAGGAATTGGCAGGGCGGCATTGGTGGAAAGCTCTTCTTCCCGCCGGACTGTGGTGCGTGGGCGGAGGGATTTTGTATTGCACGAACCTCGTTCGCTTCGGTTCCGGGTTCGAGTTCGGCCATTCCCTCAATCTCCAGACGTTGTTCGGCTCTATGTATGCCACGCGGTTCGACGATCCGTTCAGGAAGGAACCGCTGCTCCCGGCACTGCGGGAGATGTGGGGGATGCTCTTCGAGATGGACCAGTTCAACGGCTTTGACTTCTACGCGGCGGAGTTCTTTAGAGGCCAGTCGACGACGCTGCGCTGGAGGGAGTTCTATTTCACAACCTACGATGTATCCTGGATTGCGGTGTGGATTGCTGGGTTAGCGGCGGGGATTGGGCGATGGAAAAAAATGAAACCTATGCGGAGCGAGACGAAGCGTCTGGCCCCGGTGCTGGCCTGGGGCGCGGGCGTGGCTCTGGTTCTTGTGGCATTCTATCTGCGAAACTGTGTGGTCTCATCCCGGTACATGGCCGACATCGCCCCGGCCTTCGCCGCGCTGCTTCTCGGCGCAACACTTCTCTTATTGAGTAGGCTGGAACGATCCGGACGCTGGGCGTGGAATCTTGGGGCCGTAGCGCTGCTAGGCTGGCTCGCCTGGCAAGTTGGCACGATGCGAAGCAGCTATGGACCACCCAGGGCATTCGATTTTTCGGCAATGCGAGAAAACCTTTTAATACGACCTCCTGAGGGCACGCCGCTGCCAAGACAATACCGGACCGATGCGTCGCTTCCGAGTGATTCGTCATTGGAGCAGCCCGAGACAGAGGGCGGGCTTTGCGGCCTACGCTACAACGGCGTGGGCTGGAATAGGCGCACGGGATCTACCCGCCCGCTGGTAATCTTCTTCATGGACGACATTCAGTTCGTGGAACTGGATCTCTCTCCGACTCAAGAAACCAGTCTGACCGAGACGGATTGGCGCTGGGTGCGGATCAAAGTGGGTTTGGAGAAGTTATCATTGGAGTCGTCCACCCCGACGGCCGAGGGCGGATGCAGGCTCCGATTCATAGGGCCGTTGTCTCACGGCTACAGCACCGGAATACAGGTAGGCTATCTGGCTCTCGGCCCACCCTCCGGCCTCAACAACCCGGCATCTCCTTTTCGCCTCAACGCAATTCGATGGAAGCCGGAAACCCACGCTGCTCATCCGCAATAGGGATGAGCGCCAGCGTTTCTTCCCTCTCCCAGATGAGGCCGAATCCGTCTGGGGCCCACCAAACTTGATCAGAATACCCTCGGGCAACTGACAAGCTGAGTCCGAATCGATGATCCGTTGAATTTCTAACATCAGTGGTTTTTAAACCGGCAGGTTTTATCGGTTTTCACACCGTCGCTGTTCCGCTCGGGCGGCTGCCGGTGCAGGGTCTAAAACCGGTGGTAGAAAAGAGCCGCCACCGCCGCGACCCGAGTCCCGAGTCGGCGCTCGCGATCCTGCAGAAGCCCCCCTCCAGATGCGGTGTGGGCCCCCGAACAGACCCAAGCCACCGCGACAATCTACAGCCCCTTCGCCGGCACCAACTTTTTGGAACGCCACTACGTGAAAGCTCTGGAAAACTCCGCCGGCCACCTGTGGGTGCGGAAAAATTAATGAGCCAGAAGACACTGCCGAAACAGGGGGGGTAGATGACGCAAAAGGACCCTGAAAACGGCAATAATCGGACCCTTCGAATCGAGTTATATTGGTAACTAAAAACCAAAAAAATTTAGATATTGATATAAAAATGCATCTTGGCAAGTTCTAACCGGGCCGATGACAAATCAACCAAACCCTTGGAATCTGCGCCGAATTTTCGGTAATCAGCCCATGGGGGGTGCTGATCGCCCCTCGAGGCCCGAAGCGGGCTTTGCCGTCCGGGTGCCCCCCGCTCAATCGTCGCACTGGACCTATCGCGTGCAGGGTGACGTCCACTGCCAACTTGGCGACTTGTCGTCCTACGTTCTTGACTCCAACCATAGCTCAAGCGTTTTCACCGCCTTCAACTCCAAGGTCGGGGATCTCGCCGCCATTGTCTCGTCCAGGCCTCGCCCCCCCTTCCGAGGCAAAACAATTGTTCGAACGTCTTCTCCGGTGTTACCGCGCGGCACAATCTTCTTCAATTCCATCTTTCCCTCTGAAAATAGCGAGGAACTATCATACCGCAGCCAATTCATTTTCGATTTTTGTTAATGTGATGATACCTGTTCAAAATGCAACTCACTCGGTCAAGAAATTTGGTTTTAAAGACGAATCCATAGTCCCCAGAATTCTGCGACAATTTAGATTTCCTATCATTGATAAGACGTTTTTATGTAACGCTTAATTTCAACCAACTAATATGCCTCTTTACCACACTGACACCTTTGGAGATACACCTAAAAAGTATTACACAATAAGCACCTTTTCAATCAATTTTTTGGCATTTTTAATTGCCTTTTTTTAGTGTTATCTGTAGAATCGAAAGGTGCCGAGACCAACCCAAGCGAGACCCAAAAATCCAATAATCAATTAGGCGATCCAGTCAAATGGCTTGTTTGGCATTTGAACAACATTGATCGTCATATTCATATTAATTACAATTCCACTACTTTAGTTAAAGCAGGTAGTAGCGAGAAGACTGCTACCGAGGCAGAGCACAACTATTATGGTTCTGGTGAATTCTGGGACTCTGGCTTTGAGGTCGAGCAAGCTCATCGGTTTGGAACCTCCACTGATGCACACCTAGATTATCAGGCGGCCGGGTCATTTTCCACAAATTCTTCATTTCTTTACTGGGTTTTCCAAAATGATGATTTAACAAAGTCTCAAAATACCCTACCCTTGCTTCCAAACTATTCAATCCAAACCGACAACCCGATTGCACTTCACTCTCAGTTTTTGTCTGAGCGACTGTTGCGAATAGCTTCATTTTATATACCGACCGGCGTAAATAATAATGCAACCGAATCTGGGGCAAAGATATTTGTTCATAGGTTAGATAGAAATGTCACACCCCGTAACGGAGCTTTAGGAGAGATGGGGAGAATGACAGCAGTATTGCAAGTGGTAAGTATGACTTCAAATTCTGTGACATTCAAGAGAGAATATTCACCTAAAACATTGCTAGAAGTCAAAATCAATTTTAAAGTGCTAAAATCCTTAAAGCTGGTTCCAGAAAGTTTTGTTTGCTATGAACTAGAGCCAAATTCTAGGATTCTAAGGGACCGAGTTTCATTTACTACGTGGGAAGACCTATCCATTAAGCCTAGCTTGGAGATTTACACCCGTCTAGCAGATTTGCGTCAAGGAGGTCGATGCTTCAGTTATAGTAATAACACTTTTTATTCCTTGGTAGGAACGAATGCTCCTTTAGACATTGCATCCAAACCAAGTTCAACTTTATCGCGGTTAACGTTTTTTTTAATTATCAGCGCATCGATTACGTTGGCTGCGATACTTGCGAAAATAAATATATTAAAACAAAAATAATATGATCCAATACAAATTGTTCAGTAAAATCAGCGCAATTGCTATGCTGTTTGCCTTGCATCCCCTGCAAATTCTCAATGCTGATAACAACTGCGGACGTCTTTGGCCAATTATCTGCCAAAAGTCCAGTTATACATCCAGAAAAGTTGAATGTGCCGATTTCTCTGCAACAAACTACAACATGGTCGCTACAACTTGCATCACAGATGTTTCTACTCCGGGCGGCATGGATAGGATCGTGCCTGACGGAATACTAAAGTGCGTCAGAACAAGGGAAAGCAGCACTTATTACTGCGATGGCAAAAATAAACTTCAAGGTCCATTTTTTGACTCTTGGGAGATTATAAATAGTTGTCAAAAATTTAAGTCCGACGGAGCTTGCGAAATTGCTAACCAATCAACAAATCCAAAACTCTTAAAAATCGCTACTATTGTCGCGGCAACCATCTCCAATTAAAGTTCTAATTGAATTTTTATAATTAGCCGTAAAGCAGTCAATTTAGTTCACATTTAATTTGGAATTGCACTACTAATAAATACATTCTAAAAATTGATTGAATGGAGTCATGGACGTCCACTCCTTGACTCCATCGACCCTCTTATTTGGTAATCTTACCGCCATATATATCTTCCGGTTGCCTTTGATGGCTACCGTCGGATCGTCTCCTCCGGTGTCACCGCTCAGCGTCATCTTCGAATAGCCCCCTTCCCACTGGAAATAGCGAGGAACCAAAGTTTTCAGGTTCCCCGACCTATTTCCACGTTCCAGAGATTCGCCTCCCGGACTGTGATCTGCTGAGCGGGCCCTGTTCCCGATGTGCAAGCCTTTTTGTGGATTCTCCTCGTAGCAAACTCTTGCCAGTCTCCGGCCGTACAATCCCTCTTCCCCGCACGACACTCTTGGTTGTCGATCGAACCGGGGGCATGTGACGACGACAGTGTCCGATGAACCTACAGGTGCCATCCATGAAGCCCATCGGCCCGACCCGCCGCCTCCTCCGCTGGGGTTCGTGGTTCTTCGTGGCGACATTGGTGTGGCTGAGGGCGGTGGATGGAGGGCATTCGCCTTGGGAGATGAACGAGGCGCTCGAACTGCTAAAGATGCGGGTGCTGATGGCGGATTCGCAGTGGTACCGGACGCTGTGGGATGATCAGCCCGCTACCTTGATGTGGATGCTGCACGGGTGGTTCTCGTTGACCGGGGCGTCGGTGGAGGCGGCCCGGGTTTTAGTGACAGCGCTAATGACCGTGGCGCTGTCGGCGGTGGCGGCGCGGGCCGAGTCGCTGGTGAGGCGTTGGGCTGGACTGGCCTTGGCTCCACTGCTGTTGGTCAACCCGGAGCTCACCCAGTTATTGGGGGCCTGCATGCTCGAACCGACGTCGATCGCGCTGGCCCTGATGGGCTGCCTGCTGTCCTGGAGCCGGCTGCAGCGCCCCACGGGCTGGGCGATCATCGGGGCGGGGGCCCTCACCGGCTGGGCACTGGCCGTGAAGTTGACGGCGGCCTTGCCGGCGCAGTTGGCATTCTGGGTATTTTTGCACCCCCTCTGGCGGGCCCGGCGAGGGGACCGTGCGTTGCGTTTGAGGATCCTCGGCAATGCCCTGCTGTTCGGCGGAGTGGCGATCGGGGGAGCCGGCTTGCTGCTGGCGGCCGGCGGGCACGATTGGTCGACGGTGCACGATTCCCACGTGCGCGGAGTGTTCGGCGGCGGCGGTTGGGCCGAACTCCGCGACCGTACCAACACGCGGCCGTTGACCGACGTCTAGTGGAACGCCTACGCGAGCCTGGCACTGGTACCGACGAGCCTGCTGTTGGCCTGGCGACACCCGCGGATCTGGCGGTGGGTGTTTCCGTGGGCGATGACCCTGGTAGTCTCGACCGGGGTTCTGTGGGTGGATCCGTTCTGGCACAGGTACTACCTGATCCATGTGGCCCTGCCGATGGCGGCACTGGTGGCCCCGACCGTGATGGTCGCGGGCCGCGCCCTATGGAGCCTGCTACAGAAGTGGGCCTGGCGACGAGGCGGCGAAGTTCGCACGGGCAGCACCGGTCGGCAGCGGGTCGTCTGGGGCCTTGGGGCAGCCCTCGCGGCCGGTGGATTGGCTGCCGGAGGCCTAGTGCTCTCGGAGAACTTGCGTGCAGTGCGCCGGACAGTGAACCCGCAGCGGGATCGCGACGAGCAGACGATGCTGAAGTTGCTGGAGCGGCATGGATCCCAGACGGAGACGGTCTTCGCCAGCAGTCCCGGCCTCACGCTGTTCCGCTCGGGCGCGCTGCCGGTGAAGGGTCTGGAACTTGTGGTGGAAAAGCGCCGATTGTGCGGCGACCTTAGTCCGGAATTGGCCCTCGCGATCCTGCAGAAGACCCCGCCCGCCATGGTTCTGACCTACGGCCAAACACCGGACACCGCGACAATCTACGGCCCCTTCGCCGGCACCAACTTTTTGGAACGCCACTACGTGAAAGCTCTGGAAAACTCCGCCGGCCACCTGTGGGTGCGGAAAAATTAATGCGCCAGAAGACGCTGCCGAAACAGGGGGGTAGATGACGCAAAAGGACCCTGAAAATGGCAATAATCGGACCCTTCGAATCGAGTTATATTGGTAACTAAAAACAACAAAATTATTAAAATATTGACATAAAAAATACATATTTGTAGGTTCTTATCCAGCCGATGAGAAATCAGCCAAACCCCTGGAATCTGCGCCGAATTTTCGGTAATCAGCCCATGGGGGGTGCTGATCGCCCCTCGAGGCCCGAAGCGGACTTTGCCGTCCGGGTGCCCACCGCTCAATCGTCGCGCTGGACCTATCGCGTGCAGGGTGACGTCCACTGCCAACTTGCTGACCTAGTCGTGGATGACCACCGGGGCCCCGACTCGCGCAATCTGGGACAATCACGCTCAGGCGTTCCTAGCCCCTTCAACACCAACGTCGAAAACATCGCTACAAGCCTCGCCTCTAAAAAGCTGCGCGGCACACCAAGCGGTGCCAAGCCCCAGCGACCGTCGGATCGTCTCCTCCGGTGTCACCGCTCAGCGTCATCTTCGAATAGCCCCCCTTCGCACTGAAAATAGCGAGGGACCACTTAAATGGCTCTACCTGTTGCTGGTTCAAACCTAAAATAAACATGAAACCGTTTATAACAGATCTGACTCATTTTAATAGGCTCCAACCCGCAAGCCAAAACAATAGTCCTGCCATCCACTCTGGGAACTCCATGGCATTCCTGCATTCATGCCGAAATAACAGGGCAACATCTTCCTACAACAGGACACATTCTGCTGGGAGTTTCCTCGCTGGCCAATACACGAATAGCTACTGGTCATGCTTGCGCAACTGGCTAGAGCTCTCCGCGATCCTTTTCATCGCGTTGACAACGCAGGCAGAGACAAAGCCATCGGGGCAGGGAAAACCAGAATTCTTCGTGGCGCAAGGAACTCTTCGACAAATACTAGCACCCGAGATGCCCACGATCTCCGAGAAGAAGCGAACTGGGCGGTTTGATTTTCTGCTCGAGAAAAAGGGGGGGTGGACACTTTTAGCCCAGACAGATGACGACAATTATCGGCGAATTTATACGCTTGATAGAACCAATCTCCTTACAGCTGTGTTTGAACCTAATTCGGCGGCAGCGGCTTTGGCGACGCGCGAACCAGCAAATTTCCTTCCGAATACTGACCTCACCTTTGGCGGCTTGATCATTACTGCATTGACCGGACGGTTGGGAGATAGCGAACACACAACATCCCCCCTCTGGATATCGCACCCTGATGATCGGCTCAGCGGACCCAAGTATACGGTGCGCCCATGGATGGCTAACCAATGGGCACCGGGAACCAAGAAGTATCAAATATTTGATCCTGAATCTTCCGCTATGCCGGAGGCCATCCTTAAAACAGAGGCATGGTCGAGACCCTATGGTTTCGATTATCCAGCGCGCGTCCTCATGGAGCGTATGTCAGACTCCAACCTGCTATTCCAAGTTGAGATCGCGGTCACCAACGTATTTACTGCGACCGAGCGACCGAAGGTGTTCGAGCCTTCTATCGATTCCGTTTTTCATTTTACCGACTACGCTCAAGCAATTTCATCCCACGCTCCCACAGCCCACATGCGACGCGCTACCAACTGGTTTTACGATGTAGAACCGTATCTGAGGCTGGGGGCTGAGGCTATGCCTTGGTATAGCGAAGAAGTACAAGAATCGCGAATCGGCCGAGCTCAGGTAATCTTAGTCGCAGTAATATTTGTGGCGGTTGCGATTTGCGGAGTCCTCCTCCGGTTTTCAAGATCAAACCAAACTGTCTAAATAAACTTAAATAAATATTATAAAAAGCTATTGCAGTTGATTATGCTAGCGAGCGCGTTGTGCTGTTTTACGCGGCACGCGGAAGCCTCGGGAACCCCAGTTCACGGCCTCCTAAATCCGGATCCTGACACGAATATATATAGTTATACAGCAACCAATTGGACTACTAATGAAGGCGAAACGTTGAAGCAAAAGGCACCTTGCCACTTACTTATAAGTTCGGGCAGAGGCACTTATGTCTATAGTATGTCCGAGACGGGATCCAAAGCGGCTAATCCGCCATTGGTTAATGTGTATGTATTTAAAAATATGAAACTTGGAATGCCACAAAAATCGAGACCGCTCAAACTTTGCAAATGTGGTGAATCATATAATAATCACACAAGCAACGTCATAGTGATTTTTGCGCCCTCACTGCCAATGACTGTTCAGCGCTGGGACAAAATTCTGAAATAACTATCCTATGCCACTCGCTCCCCGTCATTGTCAGATAAACGTACAAACCACACTGACTGAAACCGCTGACCGGAGGGGATTCTGGTGTTCGGAGCGGTTGACCGACCTCGTAACGGCGGTTCCTAAAAACCGCTCCGAGCGACTCTTTAAGGGGCGAGGTGTTCGCGCTTTCACGCTGATTGAGCTGTTGGTAGTGATCGGCATCATCGGAATTCTCGCCGCGTTGTTGTTGCCGGCACTGTCCAGGGTCAAGGGTTTAGGGCTACGGACCAAGTGCGCCAATAGCCACAGGCAACTGGTGCTGGCGTGGTCACTCTACGCGGGCGACCACGCCGACCAGTTACCGTGGACAGTGGATGACGGAGACGGGGTTCGCTTCACCAACTGGGTTGCCGGCCATCTAAGGCGACCGGACGAGGCTAAGGACGCTCGCTTGCTCGTGGATGAGGGCCGCTCACTGTTTGCCCCCTACATCAAGGAGCCCAAGCTGTATAAATGCCCTTCTGACCCGAGTGGAGTGGTCCGGAGTGTTTCGATGAACAATCGGCTCAATCCGGTCCGACTCAAGGGCGAGGTGTTGGCCATTGGGGGGCTTGGCAGTAACTTTATGACCTACCGGACTCACTCCCAAATACAGAATCCGGCCCGGATTTTTGTCATTCTCGACGAGCGGTACGACAGCATCAACGAGGGGAATTTTGCCTGTGACATGAGTAATACGGGTACGCTTTCGGGCGAGGGCGATCCCTCGCCCTACTGGTGGTTGGACACTCCAGCCGCCTACCATCTCAACAGCGTGAACCTCAGCTTCGCGGACGGCCATGTGGAGACGCATCGCTGGCTGGAGAAGACCACGCTGGGCCCCATCGGGGTGACGGGTTTCCGTCGCACTACGGCGCAGGATCGTGACATTTCATGGCTTCAAGAACGGGCGACGGAACTGCGCTAAACAATCCAAAAAACTTCGATGCCCATAACCTGCACACCGCCAATTCAGCCGACAGCCAAGCCATTATCATCTGTCGGCTGCCTCGGTGTTGTGGTGCCCGTCTTCAACGAGGCAGGCACGGTGGCTGAGCTGATGCGGCGTGTTCTGGCTCAAGCCGAGGTGGCGGAAGTTGCTGTTGTGGACGACGGATCATCCGACGGGACATGGGCCCGGTTGGAGTCTATTGCGGCCGGCGACGCGAGGGTCAGGCTCATTCGGCATGAGAGGAACCGGGGCAAAGGCGCGGCGGTCCGGTCTGGATTAATCCAGCTGACCGCCCCTTTCTGTATTATACAAGACGCGGATCTGGAATACGATCCAGCGGATTTCGCAGGCGTTGTGGCTCCGCTACTTCATGACGAGGCGGACGTGGTTTACGGCTCTCGATTTCTCGACGCCGAAACCGCACGGACGGTCTGGTTGCACCGTGTCGGCAACCATTGGTTGACGCTGGCGGCCCGGTTCATTACCGGCCTGCGGCTGACTGACGAGGCCACTTGTTACAAGGCGTTCCACCGAGAACTGGTCGCCCAGCTGGACCTACGGGAAGATGGTTTCGGATTCTGCCCTGAATTCACGGCCAAGGTGGCCCGGATGAACCTGCGGGTGGTGGAAGTGCCGGTTCGCTACCAGGCCCGCGGCGCGGCCGATGGGAAAAAAATCCGACTCTGGCACGGCTTGGAGGCGTTGTGGTGTTTGGTTCGGTATTCCTGGGGCTCTTGTGGCAAGCGATCCTGAAACACTTTGATGATGCGCCCCTGATTCAAGGGAACCGGTGTCAGGGGACTTTTTCCCACCTGCGTCTCAGTAGGTTATGCGTTCGGCACTCTCTAACCTTGAGACGTACCCACCTCTTTGTATTCCGCAAGATTGGCGTATCGCGTTCGAATCGAGGCCTTGCTTTGTGGCGCAGCTGAACCGGCAGCAATTCGCTTGGCACGGGTCGCGATTTGGGGCGAATTTGCCGCTACCCCCGCAAAGATCCAAGCGAGCAGGATTGGACTTCACTCGGCGCTTATCTTAAGTCCGAGCGTCGAGCCGATCCCAAGGCCAAGTATGACAGATACGAGCGATCGGCAGGCGTCGCTCCACATCCTTCTCACCAGACTGCCTCCGGTCATTTTCTCCTGCGTTCTTTCAGGGCTTGGGTTCTGATGTGGCGAATGCTTCCCAAGACCGCCCACTCGCATCGGAGAGATTTTGCCGCCGCTCTGTGGATTCAACTGCTGGCACTGCTGCTCATGGGCTCACCGGTCGTCTGTGCAGACGACGCCAAGGGGCCCTCGCCGCTGGTGCAACTGCAAACCGAGTCAGCGACTTTGAGTATCGGATCCAATGGGTCACTCCTGGCGTTTTCGCGCCGGTCCGACGGGATGGATTATTTGGCCAAGAACCAACCCGCCCCGCTCTTGAGCTTGCGGTCGAGCGGCACCTTGCACGCTCCGGAGGGCGCGACGTGGGATGCCACCGCCCATCGGTTGACGCTTCGATTCGGCAAGTCGGGTCTCTCGGCCAACCTCCGGGTGATTTCGAAAACCAGCCACATCACCTTCGAACTCATCGAGATCTCCCCGGCGGGCAGCGCCGATCTGGCCGTGTGGGGCCCGTATCCGACGAGCATCCGAAGGACGGTGGGAGAAGTCGTCGGCGTGGTTCGGGATGATACCTTCGCCCTCGGGTTGCAGGCCCTCAACATCAAGACGCTCGGCGGGTACCCAGACAACGACGAAGGCAGCGCCGACCGTCCGTATGGTGCCCGGCCAACCGATTTCGGGAGCGTCTTGCAGGCCTATTCCATGGATCGATCGAAGCCGCGATCCATTGCCGTGTGGAGCAAGCGGGCCCCCAATATGCCCGTGCCCGCCGTGCCTGGCGAAACGGTCATCGGATCTAAGATTGCACTCTTCGGATGCCCAGAGCCGCAAGCGCTCGAAACACTCGGTAAGATCGAGGTGGCCGAGGGCCTGCCGCATCCGCTCATCGAGGGAGTCTGGGCCAAGATGTCTCCAGAACGCGGGCGCTCGTACCTCATCGCCAATTTTTCCGAATCCACCATCGATGAGATGCTGGGCTACGTGAAGCAGGCCAACCTCATGAGCCTCTACCATGAGAACGCTTTCAAAAGCTGGGGCCACTTCGAACCCAATCCGAAGTTCTTTCCCGGAGGCATTGCTGGACTCAAGGCCTGCGCCGACAAAGCCAAGGCGTCGGGGGTTCGACTTGGAGCCCACACGCTGTCGAACTTCATCCAAACGCAAGACCCCTACATCACTCCAGAGCCCGACGCGCGCTTGGCCAAAACCGGTGAGAGCACGTTGACCGAAGCGGTCGATGCCGCGACCCCCACGATCCCGGTGGCCTCGCCTGAATACTTCACCAACCGCCTGGGCAACGAGTTGCAAACCGTGGTGATCGGCAAGGAATTGGTCCGGTACGGATCGGTCTCCACCAACGCGCCTTGGAAGCTGCTGGACTGCCAGCGCGGAGCCTATGGCACCACAGCCAGCCAACACCCACGGGGAGCCTCGGCTGGCAAACTCATGGACCACTCTTACAAAGTGTTCTTTCCGAACCTCGAGCTTCAGCGGGAAATCGCCCGAAACTTGGCCCGGGTGTTCAACGCCTCGGGCTTGAGCCACATGGATTTCGACGGCCACGAAGGCTGCTTGGCACCCGGTGAGGGCACCTATGGCAACGAGCTGTTCGCCAAAGAATTCTACGAACACCTCGACCACACGGTAATTAACGGCACCAGCCCGCCGCTGTCGCACTTCTACTGGCATATCAACAGCTACTGCAATTGGGGTGAGCCCTGGTACGGCGGTTTCCGCGACAGCATGCAAGAGTACCGCATCAACAATCAGGTCTTCTGCGAGCGCAACTTCATCCCGAAGATGCTCGGTTGGTACTTGCTTCGAACCGCCACCTGCTTGTCCGACATGGAGTGGATGCTGGCCCGTTCCGCCGGCTTTGATTCGGGGTTTGCTTTGGCTACCTCCCTCGATGCCCTGCGCAAGAACCCGGAACGGGGGCCGATCCTCGATGCCTTGCGGGAATGGGAAAAAGCCCGACGAGCGGGCGTGTTCACGCCTGAGCAACGCGAGGCACTACGCAATCCCAAGCGGGAGTTCCACTTGGAGACCGTCACCGGGGGCGGCTGGGACTTATTTCCCTTCCACGACTCGGCCGATTTTCAGCACGAGCAACTCGTCCGCCAACCCGGTGAGCCGACCTCGGCCGCCTGGGACCTACAAAATCCGGACGCCCGACAGAGCCTCCAGCTCAAGCTGCGGGTTTCCGGGAAGGCCGGATCCATCCGCAACCCCACCTTCGAAATCAACCGCTCGGCCACAGTGACCATTCCGGTGGAGATTCAGGCCGGTCAATCGCTGCTCATCGAAAGCGACGCCATCGCGCGCCTCTATGATGCCAAGGGAAACCCGGTCCAATCCTTCCCCCTGAAGACCGCGTTGCCGGTGGTTCAACCCGGCACCAATCCCGTGACCTTCGACTGCGAATTTCAGGGCGACACGCCCCCGAAAGTCAGCGTCACCTTCAAGACCCGCGGCACCCCGACACGAGTGGGCCATCAGTGAGGCCGACCTCGCACGCAGCCCGCGGGTCTCACGAACCGACCTGGCGACGACGACGGATGAACCAGCGCACGGTCAAAAATCCGACGATCACAGGAACGGCACCCAGCACCCCAAAAATAAATCCCTGCAGTTCGCCTTGGCGGGACGAACGAGGTGCCTCTTCTGTTTCCGGACGGGCTGGCTGAAGCTCCAAGGACAAGGATTGGCCGGGCTGCAACTCGAGCCCATGGATAGTTTTGGAGGTCCAGGACCCACGCTCCATCGGGTAAGGAATCATCTGCGTGATCTCCAGATGCCCGGGAGGCGCCGGATCAAACGAGAACCGTCCCTCAGCATCGGTCACCGTGCGCAATTCGATGGCCCCCATCGCCCTATCGAAGGACCCGGTTCGGGCGAACCCGAGGTGCAACCCCTGATCGGCGATGCGATCCGTGGGACCCACGAGACGTCCGGTGATCCGACCGTAGCGGGCCAACGTGACCACCGGGTTGGTCGCAAGATCCTGGACGGCACGGAATGCGAAGCCTTGGGTGGAGGCCATGAAGACCGTACCGCCTCCCCAGAGGGCCGGCAACTCGAAGCGTCCCGACGTATCGGTGGCAAACTTCAGGTGTTGGTTAGGATAGGTGACGGACAACAGGCCGTGCGACGGGTCGAAATCGAGACGGTTCAACGGATCCCCCCAGGTGCCGTTCATCCGGGCCACCGACACGCCGGCGGCCGGCCGTCCCTCCGGATCCCGGACCTCTCCCTGGGGTCCTGATCCCCGCGTCAGGAGCAGGTCCTCCGAACCGGAGTCCGCGGCCTTCAGCGCCCGGGTGGCGGGCAGGTAACCCGGAGCCTCAACCACCAGGAGGGAGCCGACTAGGGTCTTGCCCACGCGTACCGAATACCCCCCGTTTGTCGCCGTGCGACGGCTGTCGACCGACCATTCCTGAATCATTCCCTCGGGCGATCCCGGAGGGCGCAGCACGCTCGCGAAAAACGAGGAAACAGGAGCCCGGGTGTCCCGGTCGAGAGCATGACCCGAAACCTTCCAGTACGGCCGATCGGTCCAGGGAGTCTCGATGCCCCGCAGCGGGTTGTTCGCCGGGTGCGCCTTCTGGGGCAGGCTGGAGTGATCAGATTCAATCTGAGGACCTTCTTCGATTAGGAAGACGAGATTCGTGAGATCCTTTTCCACACGACCCACAAGCCGGAAAGGGTTCCACGGTTCCAGGCTCGGGTTGCGGTCAGACAGTCGATACCCCGGGGAACTGAAGTACAATTGGACCTCGCCCGACGGAATACCCCGAACCTCGAACGCCCCTCGGGGGTCCAGCTTTCGTCGGACGGGATCCGGCCGTTCCGATACCTGGACTTCAAGGTAAATTCCCTCGGGCAGTTTCGCCCCACCCGGCAATACCACTCGGCCCGCCAATCGATGGGCCCGTTCCACCGCGACATCGCCCATGTCGATGGAGAGTCCGTCTTTCGGTGTGTGCAACCGGAATTCACGGATGGCGCCGACGGAACTGACGCTCTCTATCTCGCCGATGAACGAGAATGCGGTTTCCGGGGGCAGGTTCTGGAATGAATACCGGCCCTGCGGATCGGTGCGGATCCACACCGGCGCAGGCGACAGGTCGAGCTGCCGGTCGCCCGACCAGAGACCCAATACCACTCCGGGCACCGGCCTCCCTTGGTGCACGACCCTTCCCGTGAGCGAGGCTCCCGGAGTCATCACCAGGTTAGCCACCGGAAGGCCGCCCCGCAGGTGGGTGAAGAACCGCGCTGCGAAGGACGGGCAAACCACCCGTACATCGACCGAGCGAAACGGTTCCGTGGAATTGAGCGCGAATTCTCCCTGGGCATCCGTGACCGCCAACCCATCAAACGAATCGCCTCCATACTGGTGACCACCATCCATCTGTTGGACGCGGTGGCGACGGATGACGGCGCCCGGGATGGGCCGCCCCGCGGTGTCCACCACTCGCCCGCGGACCCGCTGCTCCGGCACGGCGACCTGAGGAGGAGGCTCCACTTTCACCTGGATGGGCCCGCGTCCGGGATCGACGTCGTACAGGAGCTTTGGCGCACAACCCGGCCCGTGGACCAGAACGTCGAATCGTAGGGTAGGATCCAGCGCCTCGATCCGGAACCGGCCGTCAGAGTCCGTCGTGGCGGTCTTCCGACAATCCGGCGGGCAGGATGGACAGACGGTTCCCGGCCCGTTCGTCAGGGATGCCGAGAACAAAGACACCGTGATCCCGGGCATCGGACGGTCTGCTGACACCACCACACCCACCAGCGCGGTACGCGGGATCCCGACCTGTTGATCTCCGGCCAATTTGGGAGGCTGCCGCCCTGCCCCATCAGCGACCGGCGCCACCGCCGAAGGACTTGAAGCCGTTACCCGGACAACACTGATCACCACCATCAGGAGGTACACGGCGCGGAGCACGGCGAAAAATCCACCCTCTAACCAGGGGATGAGAACCAAAGATCGACGGTGTTTCATTTTGGGGAATCACAAAAGTCACGGATCCCAAAGCAGACCCGGCAGGTTTATCTCATCACCCTACGAATACTCATTTAAAGAAAATTATTTAATTCACCCGTCCATGGTTGATCAAAAGATAATTATCACTACTAAAATTTCGCAACAACTGACCCAGACTGTTCCTGATACTGTCTAGCCTGTCCCCACTGCCTGGGCTAGGCTCACCCCAGTCCTCCTATTATTTATGAACTTGGCCCCACGCTCCCGGCGGTCTTTTCTGCGGAATGGATCCATCGCAACTGTTACCGCGCTGACCCAATCGGTGGGTTTCCCGTACATCCAAGCTGCGGATTCAGCACTTTTGGGTCATGGGGCGTTCCGCTACCGGGTGGTTCCCGGATGGGGGGATCTCGGGCCTTCCACGCCGGTCAATGACTGCCATGGCCTCGTCATCGACCGCGAGGGGCATCTCATTCTCTTCACCAACGAGACGAAGAACAATGTCATCGTGTACGACCGGAAAGGGCGGTTGGTCCACAAGTGGGGCACGCAATTTCCCGGAGCCCACGGTCTCTCTTTGGTGACCGAGGGCGGACGAGAGGTTCTCTATTTGACGGACCTCCAACGGCATCAGGTCATTAAGGCCACTCCGGACGGCAAAATCCTTCAGGAATGGTCGCTGCCAAAAAACACGGGCAAGTACCCCAAGCCCGACGAATACCGTCCGTCCTGGACCTTGCACCTGCCCAATGGGGAGTTCTTCGTCCTCGATGGCTATGGACGCGATTACATTCTCCAATATGGAGCGGATGGGGAGTTCAAAAAGGTCTTTGGTGGCGCGGAGGGAGGCATCGTTCATTGGGGGCCCCACGGCGGAATGATCGATGCCCCGCGTTCGGGCGAACCGACCTTACTCATCGCCATGAGCGACCAACAACACTTGCTGCGCATGAGCACCGACGGGCGGGCCTTGGGAACTATCCCCTTGCCCGGCGGCAATCCCCGGCAAATCCGTCGTGTGGGCGACCATTACTTTGTCGCGCACTTGGGCGACAATTGGCCGAAGGATCGCAATTGCAGGGGCTTCGTCTCCGTCCTGGATTCCTCACTACGGGTGGTGTCCAACGTCGGTGGCACGGCCCCAGAATACGGTCCCGATGGGCAACTCCGCCCCATGGCCCACCGTGAGGAACTCTTCCAGCACCCGCACGACCTGGCCGTCGACACCGAGGGCAGCCTGTACGTGGCCCAATTCGCCTCCGGCCGCTCCTACCCGATCAAGTTAGAGCGAGTTTGACCTCTGGGGCTCACTCGTGTTGCGGAAGACGACCCCGTTCGGGCGGGGGCAAACCCCGACTGATGAGCAACCCAATACACAACTTCGGATATCAATGAACCACCGTTCCAGGGTCTTCCACCAGCGTCGGCCGCGTCACAGGGCCTCCGCCCATCGAGCGATACAGATTTTGGAAGCGTTGGGCGCGTTCGCGATAAATGAGGGACACTCGTTCGAGACGGTATCCCACTCCCTCGAAATGTCCTGGCTTGTTCCACAGCAAATATACCTCGATGGGTTCTGGCGGACGTCCTGTTGCTTTCTCAAAGCTGCCCACCCTATTGGCCAGAATACGCCGAGTGACGGTCCAAGCAACCTCGGGATTGGTATGGTTTATCGACTTCGTATACGCCTTCCAAACTTCAGGCATAATCTGGAATCGGCTGACCTCACCCGAGCCACCAATCACGTGGTCTGGATCACCCGCGACCGGAGAGGAAGCCCCCGTCTCGATCATGGCCAAGGCGTCCCGAAGCTGCGAAGCCTCCAAAGACGCCATCGCGACAAGAGCGATACCCACCAAGGCTAATACTTGAAGCTTAATTCGATGAATCTTTCGGGAACCCTAACCACGTCAGCATTGCGTCCGCCACGACCGGCTCCCGAAAGTTATTCACCGGTTCTTCACCGATGAGCCGCTGCCGAGGAGTCGTCTCGGGGTGCTGGAAGTCTCGGTACCGAAATCGACCGACCGAGAGGCAAACTCGACCCTGGGAAGCCGGTGCAGGATACTTCGACAACCAACCTAGACCTTTTCACAGTGTTCCCCGGCCCCGGCGTCATCGGTCCTTCGACATGAAATCATCCTTCAATCATTGGCTTTGCCTCACCCTGGCCACACTGCTGACCACCGGCTCGATCCGATCGGACGAACCCGCGGCCAAGGCGGTTGCCGCCAAGGGTTTGAAGCTGACCCTTTGGGCTCGAGAGCCCCAGGTCATGGATCCGGTCGCGCTGAGCTTTGATGACCGGGGCGTGCTGTACGTCGCCGAGACAGCGCGGCGCGGAACGGTCGATATTGATATTCGCAGCCATCGGGATTGGTTGGTGGACGACTTGGCGAACCAGTCGGTGGAGGACCTCCGTCAGGCGTTTCGCCGTTGGATGGCCCCGGGACGGAGTCAGGAAAACGCCCCATGGCTGCGGGATCTCACCGGAGATGGGGTCCACGACTGGCACGACCTCGAGCCGATTAAAGAACGTATTCGGCGACTGGAAGACACCCAGAACACTGGGCACGCCGATCGCTCGCAAATTTTCACTGAGGGATTCAATGAGGAGATTTCCGGAGTCGTGGCCGGTGTGCTCCCCTGGGACGACTCCGTGTGGGTCACGGGCTATCCCGAACTGAAACGAGTCAGCGATACCAATCACGATGGGATCGCGGACACCCAGCAGACGGAGTTCCGCGGGTTTGGTGTCCACGCCGCCTTCGATGGTCACGACTTGCACGGCCTCATCATCGGGCCTGATGGGAAGCTCTACTTTTCCTGCGGTGACAACGGATTCTCAGTCACCAATCGCGAAGGCCGAATCCTTCGGCACCCGAACACCGGAGGTGTCCTGCGAATGAACACCGACGGATCGAATCTGGAGGTCTATGCCACGGGCCTGCGCAACCCCCAGGAAATCGCCTTTGATGACGACGGCAACTTCTTCGCCGTGGACAACGATGGCGACTTGCGGGAGGAGCGGGAGCGCTTCGTCCACATTGCCGAGGGCAGCGATTCAGGCTGGCGCTTGAATTGGCAATTTCGCGACCCGGGTTGGAATACCATCACCCGACAACCGGACTACAATCCTTGGATGGACGAGCACCTGTGGGTGCCGACCCATCCGGACCAACCCGCTTACATCACTCCGCCGATCACCAACTATTCGGTGGGTCCGGGAAGTCTGGTCCACAATCCAGGCACTGCTTTGAGCGAGGCCTACCGAGATCACTTCTTCCTCATTCAATTTCCCGTGAAAAAGGTGACTACCTTCAAGGCACGTGCTCGCGGGGCCGGTTTCGAAATGGTGGATGAGCGATCGGTTCTGACAGGCATGATGGCCAGTTGTCTGGCCTTTAGCCCGGATGGATCACTGTTTGTCGGTGATTGGGATGGGATGTGGAACCCGGACGGCAAAGGAGCCATCTGGGTGTTGGATGATCCGAAGGCCAGCGGATCGCCGATCCGACGTGAGGTGCAAGGGCTGCTTCGAGATGGATTGAAAGGTCACACGGCCGAGTCCTTGACCCGATTGCTCGGCCATGCTGACCAGCGCATCCGCCTGCGGGCCCAGTTCGAATGGGTCCGCCGGGGAGCCGCCGAACCGCTGCTGAAAATTGCCAACGAGTTGCATGCTCCAACCCTAGCCCGAATTCATGCGCTTTGGGGGTTGGGCCAACTGCGCGCTCCGCTGAAGGCTCGGCAATTACCCCTGGCCGATCCAGAGGCCCGGGTGCGGGCCCAGGCGGCCAAGGTGGCAGGTGATTTGCGCATCAAGGGTGCAGAAACAGCCCTCATCCGACGCCTTCGCGACGAGAATCCCCGGGTGCGATTCCAAGCGGCGTTGGCGCTGGGCAAGGTAGGGAATGCCTCTGCATTGGGCTCCCTAGTTTCGCTGTTGGAAGAAAACATGGATCAAGATCCTTTCCTGCGGCACGCCGCGACGTTGGGTTTGTCGGGACTTCAACGTCCTGAACTCTTGGCACCACTGCGGCAGCACCAATCCGTGGCGGTCCGGATCGGAGCGGTCGTTGCCCTGAGGCGTCTCGCTTCACCGTTGCTGGCAGGCTTCTTGAATGACTCAAATCCCCGGGTCCGTCGCGAGGCAGCCATAGCCATCCATGATGACGAGTCCGTACCGGAAGCCTTGCCGGCACTGGCCGAGTGCTTGGACGCCCTCGGAGACAACCCGGATGAAGCCCTCCTACGCCGCTCTCTCAGCGCCAATCTCCGCATAGGTACCGCCGCCTCTGGGCGGCGCCTCAGTGCCTACGCGCTACGGTCCACGGCGCCCGAACCTCTCCGGATCGAGGCCCTGGAAGCGCTCGCCTCTTGGAATGCCTCTCCCTTTTTGGACCGGGTGGAAGGCCGAGTCCGATCGCTGCCTACGCGCACGCCGGATGCGGGACGCCAGCACCTCGCAGAACTCATCGAACCCCTTTGGTCGAAGGCCAGTCCCGCCTTGGGACTGGTTCTGGCGCGTCTGGTCTTCGAACAGCGACTGGTCGTGCCCCCCGCCCTGCTGGCCGACTGCGTTCGCTCCCCAAGTCAGCCGGTCGCTCTTCGGGTTCAGGCGCTTCACGCGTTGGCGCGCGCTCAGGGCCCCGAACTCCCGGAGTTGGTGCAACACCTAACAGAATCCAAACCCGAGGAATTGCGGCAAGCGGCCCTGGAAATCCAAGCGGAGCGAGCGCCCGCGAAGTTCTTCGAGTACGCCCGGAAACAGTGGGGCACAGCGACCGTGGGCGAACAACAATGGCTCTTGAGGCGGTTGAGCCAACGATCGGAACCCGACGCCACGGCCCTGCTGACTCAACAATTCGACCGCCTCAATTCAGGCACATTGCCTCAATCCTTGATACTCGACGTGCAAGAAGCTCTCCGCCAGCACGGCCACGCCCACCTCGCCACCCGCGCCAAGGATTGGGAACAGGCGCATCCCGAGCAAAAATCCCGGGCACTCCTGGCCGGTGGAAACCCCGAAGCCGGACGCCGACTCTTCCAGACTTCGGTGCAGGGCCAGTGTGTCCGATGCCACAACGCCGGGGGCGAAGGGCAACAAGCCGGACCAGTGCTCCAAGGCATCGGCCAGCGCGCTACACCCGAAACCCTACTAGAGTCCCTCCTCGATCCTAGCGCCCGCATCGCCGAGGGCTACGCCACCGTGAGCCTGACCTTAAAAGGAGGAGAAACCCTCGACGGCCTCCTGCTCCAGGAGCGCGAGGGCCGCCTCCGCCTCCGCCTGATCTCTGGCGAAGTGCGGACTCTTCCGATTTCCGATATCGCATCCCGCTCGGCCAATCCCCAGTCGGTGATGCCGCCGATGGGCGAGGTGTTGAGCCCCCGTGAACTGCGGGACCTAGTGGCATTCCTGTCGTCGTGGAAATAGCGACCTCGGCTCATCTTGCAACATTACCGGAACCGAATTATCTCAATTACCAATGATCTCTTGGCCGCACAGAGGTTCCCCGGATGCCCACCGCAACACCGAACGATCGGGTAACGGCGACCCGGTATTGCGGCGTCACTTGCGCTGGATGGCCCTCGCCGGGGCGACGCTCGCCACCGGTGAACTTGGGGCCTCGACGGAGCGGCCGGTTCCTGCCCGCACACTCCGACCCAAGGACCTGTCCCCCGGCTTGGTTCGCGTGCCCCAAACACTGCTGGCCATGGTCCACTCGGAGGAGGGTCAGAAAGAACTAGGAATCCCCTCGGAAATCGAACCGGCATTCGACCAGTTCCTTCGAAAGGTCAGCGCACCCTGGATGCGATGGCGTAACCAGCCATCGACCGAGCAGCGCGAAGCCATCGCCAAGGCCGAGACCGCCGTCGTATCCGAGCTGCGCCGCCGCATGGGTGGAGTCGCGGTGAGCCGCCTCCGACAACTAGAACTGCAGGCCCAGGGAGCCCGGGCCTTCCTGCGTCCGGATGTGGCCGAGTTTCTGGACCTCAACCCCGAACAGACCACGAAGCTTCAGACCCTCTTCGAGAACTCCGATCGTTCCTTGATGCAAGTCGGATCCCTCGGTTCGGCCGGGCGAACCCGTTACGCCGCGGCGCTGTCCCGTTTCCGCCAAGCCGAGCAGACAGCCTCCGATCGCTGGCTCACCACCGAACAGCGGTCGCTCTGGCGCGAGGCCTTGGGCGAACTCCGTGAAACCACCGCCTTCCAACGGGTGTATCCCATGGCCCCAGAACTGGTGGATTCGGGCGTGTGGCTCGATGAGCGCGCCATCCGCCTGTCCGAACTGCGGGGCTCTGTGGTGCTGCTCCACTTCTATGCATTCCAGTGCCACAACTGCCATGCGAACTTCGCTATCTACAACCGATGGCACCGAACGTTGCGCGACAAGGGCATCGTGGTGGTCGGTATTCAAACCCCGGAGACTGAAGAGGAGCGGGACACGGGCAAAGTGCTGACCGCCGCCCGCAAGGCGGGCTTCGAATTCCCGGTGCTGGTGGATACCAAAAGCGCCAATTGGGAAGCTTGGGGAACCACGATGTGGCCCACGGTCTACGTCATCGACCGCCGGGGCTACGTGCGCAATTGGTGGATGGGTGAACTGAACTGGAAGGGAGCCACCAACGACCGGTCCGTGGAGCAACTGGCCGAGCGCTTGTTGCTTGCCTGAGGCCTGTTTGGGTCAAAACAAGGACCTTCCTGACTTTTCGAGGCGGCTACCAGTGATGGACGGATGCCGGCGAAGGGTAGAGTCCTACCTCTTTCGTCGGATCGAATTCCACCGACTCCACTTCGCCGCGTTGACGCCGGACGCAATCCGGCCAATCTCGTCGGGTTCACACTGACCTAGCCAACGCACAGCCATTCCTCCTGCATTCCCATGCCTGAATCACTTCCCGCTTCCTTCTCACTCGCCGGCCGCGTCGCCCTCGTGACGGGCAGCACCACCGGTCTCGGCCGCTGCATGGCCAGGGCCTTGGGACACGCCGGTGCCAAAGTCGCCCTCAATTACGCGAATAACGCGCAGCGGGCCCAGGAGGCCTTCGCGGAGTTTCAGGCGGCAGGCCTTCAGGGGGCGCTCTTCCAGGCGGATGTGACCGATGAGGCCCAAGTCCAACGCATGATCACGGAGATCACTGCCTCGCTGGGCCCCATCGACATCATCGTCCTGAACGCCACCTGCGACCAACCACAGAAGCCCATCGAGGAGTACGACTGGGCATTCTACCAGCGGATGGTCGATTTCTTCATTAAGAGCCCGGTGCTGCTCACCAAGGCCTGTGTCGGTCACATGAAGGCTCAGCGCTGGGGTCGCATCATCAACATCGGCTCCGAGGTAGTGACGCGAGGTGTCCCCAATTTCACCGCCTACGTCGCGGCCAAGGGCGGCCAGAACGGCTTCCATCGCAGCCTGGCCGGTGAGCTCGCACCGCACGGCATTACCGTCAATATGATCGCCCCAGGGTGGATCCCCGTGGAGCGCCACGAAAACGACCCGGAGGAGCTCAAGGAAGGCTATCGCTCCTTAATCCCCGTCAACCGCTGGGGCGTTCCGTCCGACCTGGATGGCACCATCGTGTATCTCGCGAGCAACGCGTCGTCCTTCGTCACGGGCCAGACCCTGCACGTCAACGGAGGTATGACCGTTTGCTGAACTGTGTTTTTCCAACCCACTCCCCCTGTTTCTTAAACCCTCTCCCATGAATCGAATCCTCTCCCTCTCGGTGTGGACCGCGCTGCTGCTCGGGCTCACCGCCTGCAACAAACCGGCCGATTCGGCAGCCTCGAGCGCTTCCGACGGTGCCACCGGAACCGCTTCCAGCGGCGGCAAGAAGCGTAAAATTGCTTTCGTTTCTAATGGCGTGGCCTCGTTCTGGACCATCGCTTCGGCCGGCGTGAAGGCCGCCGGTGAGAAGTTTGGCGTGGATGCCCAGACCCTCATGCCCGTGGAAGGCATCAGCGACCAAAAACGCATGATCGAGGACCTGCTCACCAAGGGCGTGGATGGCATTGCGGTCAGCCCCATTGATCCCGCCAACCAAACCGACTTGCTCAACACGGCTGCCCGCCGGGCTAAGGTATTAACCCACGATTCGGATGCGCCCAACAGCGACCGCTTGGTGTACATCGGCATGGACAACTACAAGGCTGGCCGCATGTGCGGCGACCTTGTGCGCGAGGCCATGCCCAAGGGCGGCACCGTAATGATTTTTATCGGTCGCCTGGAGCAGGATAATTCCAAGCGCCGCCGTCAGGGAACCATTGATGCCATCCTGGGACGCCCGGAAAACCCCGCCAACTACGACGCCCCTGGCACCGTGCTCGAAGGCAATGGCTTCAAAATCCTCGGCACGCTCACCGACCAGTTCGACCGCGCCAAGGGCAAGGCCAACGCTGAGGATGCACTGGCCAAATATCCCGACCTCGGCTGCATGGTGGGGCTCTTCGCCTACAACCCTCCCCTGCTGCTCGAGGCTCTGTCCCAGGCCGGCAAGCTCAACAAGGTGAAGGTCGTCGCCTTCGACGAAGACGACGCCACCCTCGATGGCATCCAGAAGGGCACCGTGCACGGCACCGTTGTCCAGAACCCGTATATGTACGGCTACAAGTCGGTGGAAGTGCTCAACGACGTGCTCGCCGGCAAGCCTGAAGCCATCCCCGCCAGCAAGTTTATCGACATCCCGGCCCGCCAAATTCGCAAGGACACGGTCGACGCCTTCTGGACCGATCTAAAGTCAAAGGTGGGAGGCAAGTAATCCGCTCACCGACCCTTCGCGCAGCCCGCATCGCTCATGCTCCCTGTCCTGCTGGAAGCCCGTTCGCTGACCAAGTCGTTCCCCGGCGTGCGGGCGCTCAAGGGCGTGAGCCTGGCCGTGAGCCGCGGCGAAGTTGTCGCCGTCATCGGTGAGAACGGGGCAGGCAAGAGCACCCTGATGAAGATCCTTGCCGGGGTGCAAATCGCCGACACGGGCGAGATCCGAATCGACGGGGTTCCAGCGCCCCTGCGGTCTGTGGAAGAGGCTCTCGGGTTGGGCATCGCCCTCATTCACCAAGAGCTCAATCTAGCTCAAAACCTCGACGTCGCCGCCAACTTGTTCCTCGGTCGTGAGCCCCGCCGCTGGGGCCTCATCGATACGGGCCGGCTTCGCCAGGAAGCAGGCCAGTTTCTTCAGGCGGTCGGGCTCGATGTTTCCCCAGATACCCGCGTCGGCTCCCTGGCTATCGGTCAACAGCAGCTCGTGGAAATCGCCAAGGCCCTGTCCACCCAGGCCCGAGTACTCATCATGGACGAGCCGACCTCAAGCCTGTCCGCCGGCGAGGCCGAGAACTTGTTCCGAGTCATCCAAGACCTTCGGGCCCGCGGCGTGAGCATCGTGTACATCTCCCACCGACTGGGCGAAGTAACCCGCCTCGCCGACCGGGTGGTGGTGCTCCGGGATGGCGAGAACAGCGGCGAGTTGGCCCGCCACGAAATTAGCCACGCCGCGATGGTACGGCTGATGGTCGGTCGGGATTTATCGCAGTTCTACCCGCACCAACCCCATGCACGGAGCGAAACCGTTTTAGAAGTCGATGGGCTCCGCACTCCGGCTCATCCCACCCATCCGCTCACCTTCCAGATACGGGCTGGCGAGATGGTCGGATTAGCCGGTCTGGTCGGCGCAGGCCGCACCGAAGTGTTGTTGGCGCTCTTCGGCGTCCAACCGGCCGTCGGTGGAACTTTGAAGATCGGTGGCCAACCCCTCCGTGCTCAGACTCCGGCCCAGGCCATCGCCGCCGGGTTGGCGTTGGTGCCCGAAGACCGAAAGCGCGAGGGCTTGGTTCTGGGAATGCCTGTGCGCGAAAACCTCAGCCTAGCCAGCCTGCGCCAAGACCAGCGCCGCGGATTCCGCGATACCGCCCGTGAAGAGACTCTCAGTGCCGAGATGATTCAGTCACTGCGCATCAAGACCCCGAACGACCGGCAGGTGGTGCAGTTCCTCTCCGGCGGCAATCAGCAGAAGGTGGTCATCGGCAAATGGCTGGCGCTAAAACCCAAGGTACTGCTCCTCGACGAACCCACCCGGGGCATCGACATCGGGGCTAAACAGGAGATTTACCGTCTGATGGAAGAGCTGGCCGATCAGGGCGTAGCCATCGTGTTTGCTTCCAGCGAGATGGAGGAAATCCTAGGTATGAGCGACCGCGTGCTGGTGATGCACGAAGGCCGAATCACCGGCGAACTCTCCCGCCATCAACTCAGCGAGGAGGCCATCCTGCACCTGGCCACCGGAACTGCTTCTCCCGAATCCCACCCATGAAAAAGCTGCTCGGCATTTTTGGTCTTCTGCTCGCGGTCTGTCTCTTCGCCACCTGGGCTAGCGAGAGTTTCCGCTCAGGCTACAACATCGAGAACCTCATCCGTCGCACCGCGCTCTTCGGGGTCCTCGGCATCGGGGTGAGCTTCGTCATTGTCACCGGAGGCATCGACCTCTCCATCGGTTCGGTCATCTGCCTCGTGGGCTGCGGTCTGCCGTGGCTTCTCACGGTACAGCATTGGTCGCTACCGGCGGCGCTCGCGGCGGTCATCGCCGTCTCGGTGGGCATCGGACTGGCCCACGGCCTCCTCATCACCCGACTGCGCCTGCAGCCCTTCATCGTCACCCTCTGCGGTCTCATGCTGTACCGCGGCGTCACCCGCGGCTTCACGGCTGACCAGACCGTGGGCTTTGCCGACGGCTACAAGGGCTTGCGCGTGCTGGCCACCGGCAAAATTCCGGTGCCCGGCATCCAGGGCTTCGAAATCCCGGCTCCCTGGGCGGTGCTCGTAGTGGTGGCCATCGCAGCAGCGATTTTCCTCAACCGGACCATCTACGGCCGCTACCTGCTGGCCTTGGGCAACAACGAGAATGCGGCGCGTTACAGCGGCATCAACACCTCACGCATGATCGTCCTGGCATACGTGCTCTGCTCCACCTTGGCGGGGCTCGGGGGCGTACTCTTCGTGCTGGATGTTAATTCGGCCCAGCCGGTCGATTTCGGCAATTTCTACGAACTCTATGCCATCGCCGCGGCGGTCCTCGGCGGGTGCAGTTTGCGCGGCGGCGAAGGTTCCATTCTGGGGGTGATCATCGGCACAGCCCTCATCCTGGTGCTGCGCAACGTGGTCACGCTGGTGACCAACCACAGCAACATCGAGTTTGCCATCATCGGCGCGGTGATCCTCGCAGGCGTCATCACTGACGAACTCGTCAAGCGCTACGCCATCCGCCGCCGCGCCGCCCGCGAGCTGGCGCAGTAAGGAGCTGCAAAGGGTACCCGTTGCTCTAACCAATCGGGCTCGGAAATCAGCCGTGCCTTCGCCACTTCGGATGGATGATTTCCAGTCCCTTGAAGTCAAAGACCCGGCGCGAAGGCCAGTCGGGGTTGGGGCGTGACGGGGACTCAATCACGGGTCCTCCGAAATAGATGGAGAGAGGTCAGATCAACCGGGGATCGAAGGAGAACGGCATAGGCGTGCCGATATGGATCCTTTTGAAATCGGAGTGCGCTGGGTTGAGCAGGTAGTTGAGTTCTGCTGAGATAATGACGCTGGGCAGTTTCAGCACTGCCGAGCGCGACTCCCTCACCCATCGATCGCCAATTTCGGCTGTGGAAGGCGGGGGCGGCTCCTCGTTCCAGTCAGCAGGCAGGTCCATCGCAGCAACCGTCTCCACGAGCGCCTCGTCGAACTCAATCGGGATGGCCACATACTTGAAAGCCACGGGTGGATTCAAGTGAACCAGTGTTTCAAGGGCCGCCAGAGAAAGAGTGATGCTCGTGTAAACCATCCGCGTCCCACGCGAGTTCCACCGCCCACCAAAGAGCCAGGCTCCCTCGCCATCAAACGCAGCGGAGCGATGGTCTTCTCTCACGATACGCCAAGCCCGCGTCATCAGGAATAGACCCCGTATTCAATGCGCCCGAGGAGATTTTCAACCTCGCGGGCTCCGATCTCTGTTTTCGCATACTCCAAAGGCACGGCGCCACCGAGGCCGAACTGCGAAGCATTGAGCCATTGTTTGGCATCCCCGAGATTGCCGAAGACCTTCAGAGCAAATCCCAAGAGCCTCGCATAGCGAACCACACGATCGGAAACGGCGGGCGATAGTTTTCTAGAATCACCCTTCCGACGGTGGAAGGTCGCTTTGGAAATACCCAACATCGGAGCCAGCCTTTCGGACACCACGGCGAGACAGGTTTGCAAATCCTGAAGCTCCCGGAACGGCAGGCCGACCTGAAGGACCTCAACCAGCTTCGATGGCGTGAATTTCATCGCAGTGGATGAAGCCGCGTGTCCTTGAACAAAGAATTGGACCACACCTACTCCTGACAACCTCGGGTCGGCAGCAGCGGGTCGAGGTTTACGGCGGACGATCTCACGCGGAGCGGCAGCCTTTGATTTCGGTTGGGTGTCAGACGTTCCCATCTGATTCTATCAATAGTCTCAACTGAGACGATCGTCAATCGCCAGCTTGTGGGATCCATCACGCACCCATTAAGGACCCGCTCTGCAAACCAACCGAATACCACTCCGCTGGACTGTAGCCTTTTGGCTTGGAGACCGCTAAACCCGCCGGTTCGAAACCCAACGGGCTCCACTCAAGCAGAGGTTTTTGACCAAATACGAATCAGTTCCCCGGCGGGACCGGAACCGAGAGATTCCGGCAAATGGACTGTGCGAGAAACTTTTTGATTTCGGTGTGGCGGGGAATGGCTTCTTTCCGGCCGGTCTGCGGATTGATCCAGATCGAATGGCCACCGCCTTCACGGTGAGACAAGCATCCGTGCTGACTGAGATAGCCGAGCAATGCCCGACGTTTCATGCCACCAGCAGTTCGGCGGTTTCCGCATGGGGATCCAAACGAAAAACCTCCTCGCGTTCAGTCTCCAGCAGGAGATGTACAGCCTCCCTGAGGTCGGCCAGACATTCCTCCTTGGTCTCACCTTGCCCATTCGCTCCAGGAACCTCGAGGCAGGTGGCCCAATACCCCCCCTCGTCGGGTTCTCCCTGATGCAAAATCGCCGTCAACTTCTTCATGATTGTACCCTACATGTTCAATGCCCTGCGGCCAAAGATTGTTTGCCCCACGAAATCCAACACCTCACGAGCCCTACAAGATGGCCCGGATGGGCTGAACCTCCTCGACGCCGACGAGCTTCTGGTCGAGGCCACCGTGGAAGAAGCTCAGGTGGTTGGGGTCGAGGCCCATGAGGTGCAGCACCGTCGCGTGGAGGTCTTTCACGTGCAGGGGATGCTCGACCGCGTTGGCTCCGATGTCGTCGGTCTGACCATGACTCACCCCGCCCTTCACCCCCCCGCCGGCCATCCACATGGTGAAGCCGTAGGCATTGTGATCGCGGCCGGTGCCCTTCTCGTATTCCGCCGTGGGCTGCCGACCGAATTCACCGCCCCAAACGATGAGCGTCTCTTCGAGCAAGCCCCGTTGCTTGAGGTCCTGAATGAGGCCTGCAATGGGCTTGTCCGTGCGACCGGCATGGAAGTTGTGGTTCTTCTCGATGTCGGTGTGGGCGTCCCAGTTGTCGTCGTTGTGAGCTCCACCGGCGTAAAGTTGGATGAAACGAACCCCCCGCTCGACCAAGCGGCGCGCCAAGAGACAGCGACGCCCGAACTCCTCGGTGCGCGGATCGTCGAGGCCATAAAGGCGCCGGGTCGCCTCGGTCTCACGCCCCAAGTCCACCGCCTCGGGCGCATGCCGTTGCATGTTGAAGGCGAGTTCGTAGCTGGCGATGCGCGCAGCAAGGTTGGAGTTCTCGGGGTGTAGGGCAGCGTGGTCGGCGTTGAACTCCTGGAGCGCATCCAGCACGCGACGCTGGGTACCGCCACTCATGCCAGACGGACGTTGAAGGTCGAGAATCGGATCTCCCGCAGACCGAAGGACGGTGCCCTGGTAGGTCGCCGGCATGTAGCCACTGGCCCAGTTCTTGGACCCAGAAATGGGTCCACCGATCGGATCCAGCATCACCGCAAAGCCCGGGAGGTTCTCACTGGCTGTGCCCAGGCCGTAGTTGACCCACGAGCCCAGGCACGGGCTACCCGAAAGGATCTTGCCCGTGTTCATTTGCAGCATGGCCGAACCGTGGATGGGCGAATCGGCGGTCAGTGAGTGCAAGAAGGCGATGTTGTCGACACAGCCACCGATGTGCGGGAAAAGATCGCTGACCCATTTCCCACTCTGCCCATAGCGTTTGAAATCCCATTTCGTACCCACCACGCGCCCCTCGTTGCGCTTGCCGCCACGGCCGAAGGTCTTCACCGCGATGGTCTTGCCATCCAAGGCGTTGAGCTTGGGCTTGTGGTCGAAGGTGTCGATGTGGCTCGGGCCACCATACATGAAGAGGAAAATGACGCTCTTGGCCTTGGCGGGATAATGCGGTCGCTGGGACCTCAGCGGATTCGCACCGTTTCCAACTGGGGTTTTCGAAGCGCCTTGGACCTTCGCGGCATCCAACGCCATCAAGCCGGCCAGGGCCGTACCGGTGAAACCCGCGCCCGCTTGCCACAAAAATTCACGTCGGGTGCGCCGACAGAAAGGTCCGGACTTTCCGGAAGGAACCGATGAATGAGGCGTCATTCGAGGTAGAGGAATTCGTTGAGGTTAAAGGCCAGCAGACAAAACGCATCCAGGGCCGCAGTGGGGCCGAGCCCCTCCTCCACGGTTAGAGATTCTAGAAGGGCCGCACCGCGGGCGACCTCGGCCTCGGTCGGAGGCCGGGCGGTGACCCGGTGCAGTGCGCGGCGCACCTGGGCCTTAGGCTGGCTTCCCGCCTCGCCCCGGATGCGGTCGGCCAGCACCCGCGCCTGTTCGTTGAAGAAGGATCCATTGAGCATCCCCAGCGCCTGGGTCGGTTGGGTGGTGGAAAAGCGCACCGGTGTGGAGCGGTCCGTCTCGGCCAAGTCGAAGGAAAGCAGCACTGGCGTGAGCAGCGAACGCTTCACGTGAATGTAAATACTTCTCCGCGCCTGCTCCGACGGCGGCGACTGTCCCCAACCTTTTCCGGGCACCGACTGACTCGCCAAAACCTCCTTCGGCAAGTTCACATAAACTCCAGGGCCGTACATGCGCGGATTACCCGACCCACCCATCCAGAGCACCGAATCACGAATCTCCTCGGCGGTGAGTCGACGCATGTCGAAACGAGAAAACAAATCGTTGGAGGGATCCAACCGCAGGGCTTCCGACGTCGGCACGCTCGAAGCTCGATAGGCCTGGGAAGTGAGGATCAACCGATGAAACCGCTTGAGGCTCCACCCATCCTGAATGAACTCCGCAGCCAACCAATCGAGCAGTTCGGGGTGGGTGGGAACACTTCCCTGAACCCCGAAGTCGCTGGGAGTACGCACCAGGCCTCGACCGAAATGGTGCTGGAAAACCCGATTAACGATCACACGAGCCGTCAGCGGATTATCGGGCGAAGCAATCCAATCGGCCAAGGCCCGGCGGCGCCCGGAAGATCGACCGGAGGCCGGCGGAGTCACACTCGGGATGGCTGCACCCAAGACCGACAGGAAACCCGGTTCCACGGCCTCGCCGGGGCTGCCCGGATTGCCGCGTCGCAGGAGGTGGGTCACCGGGACTGATCGACCTGCTTCGGTCACGACGAGTGCTTTGGCCGCGGTCTGGCCCGGCAGAGGCAACTCATCGGTCGCACCGCCATTATGGTAGGGGTGAATGTTCCGAAAAAAAGCCAACAGCGCGTAGTAATCTCGCTGGGAAATTGGGTCGATCTTGTGGTCGTGACAACGGGCACAATCGACCGTCAGCCCCAAAAACACCTGCCCCGTCGTGGCTACCAAATCATCGAGTTGGTCGTACAGTGCGAGCTCCTTGTCGGCCGGGTCGTTGTCCCAAATACCCAGGCGATAGAAACCCGTAGCGATCAAGCCATCCGCACCACTGTCCGGAAGTTCATCTCCGGCCAATTGTTCCCGGATTAAGCGGTCATAGGGTTTGTCGGTGTTGAAGGCGCGAATAACATAATCGCGGTAGCGCCAAGCGTGGGGTTTGACCTCGTCGGTCTCGTAGCTGTTGGTCTCAGCAAAGCGCACCAAATCGAGCCAATGACGTCCCCACTTTTCTCCGTAATGCGGGGACTCCAGCAAACGATCGACCAGGTTTTCCCACGCCTGTGCGGAAGGGTCGTTGACGAAGGCTTCGACGGCCTCGGGCGTGGGCGGCAGACCCGTTAAATCGTAGGTGACCCTGCGTATTAACGCCCTCCGAGTCGCTGCCTTTGGAACCGGCAAGCCCTTTTGCCGCAGGCGCTCAGCGATGAACGCATCCATCGCATGGCTTGGCCCCTCACCCGGTGGCTCCGTCGCCAAGGCCGGAGGCACCGTCTGCCGCACGGGTTGAAAGGACCAGTGTGAACGCCTCGGATCCCGCGAAGGGACCGAGTTCGAAGAGGTCGACACCGTTGAGGACCCGCTGTCGGCACTCGTGCCTGCGCCCGCGACGGGCCCCGTCGTCGCCAATCCCAGCGTCAGCGCGGCAACGCAGGCCATTAGCCGACTCGGAATAGAAGCCAAACACGGTGCCATGGAGACTCAGCTCACTTGTGCGCAGGCAAAACGGCGACCACCGGGGTCGAGTTGCCAAAGCGGGTGAAATCCTTCCAGCTCCAAACCACCTTCTTCTCTCGGGTGACTTCGATAAACTGAGGATTTTCCGGGCCGGCGTGGCAGTTACCCATGAGCGTGTTGCCATTGGGCAGGCGATCCACACTAGTGACCCAAGCCAGCGTGATACCGGGGAGATCGTTCTGGCTCACCTGCCACACGATCTTTCCGGCGCGATCCACCTCGAGCACGCTGTGGCTATTGCCGCCGCCGATGAGGGTATTGCCATTAGCTAAGCGGATGGCGCTGTAGGCCTGATTGCCCCAGGCCTCTGGGCCGTGGCCGCCCTTGCGCTCCTTGCCGAAGAGAGGGATGTCGTACTGCCAGACGATCTTGCCCTTCGCATCGTATTCACGGATCCGGCCGTCGGCCTCATGGGTCACCAGGTAATTGCCATTGGCGATTTTGCGGACGCGGCGGGTATCGGTATGCGCGTTGGGATGATCCACTTGCAACTTCACCTCGCGCTGCACCTTGCCGTCACGATCCACCTCGATGATCCGGGCCGGGCCGGATTCAGCGATCATCGTTAGGCCGTTTTCCACGCGCTGAAAGGCATGCACCTCGACCGGTTTGCCCGGGTTGGCCTTCGCCGCGTCGTATTCCCAGACCACCTTTTTGTCGCGGTCAACCTCCTGAACCTTCGTCCACCCCTGTTGAAGGAGCACATGACCGTTGGGCAACACGTGCGCATCGTGGATAGCGCTGACAGCGATCTCCCACTCGAAAGAACCGTCC
The DNA here is from genome assembly GCA_903854475.1 of uncultured Verrucomicrobiota bacterium. Taxonomy (GTDB): domain Bacteria; phylum Verrucomicrobiota; class Verrucomicrobiia; order Limisphaerales; family UBA9464; genus SXXZ01. The sequence continues at coordinate 44,823 of CAINWP010000207.1, read as the reverse complement.
GGCGCGATAATGGCCAAACGCCGAGTCGAATCGTCGGCAGCGAGGATCCGGCGACCGGGAATCGACAGGTCAGCAGCGTGAATGGCGAGGGTGGCGGTGACGGCAACGATTCTGGCCAGCACGGCCAGTCGGGAGCCCGAGCGAGAAGTGGGGATCATGGCAGGGAAATTAATGTGTGAAAGTTACGCTCACCCAACACCTGCTGTCGAGGGAACCTCACCATACCCGCCCCAGTTCTGGCGATTCCTCGGTTTGTAATTTGCCGATTGGGCTCAACCCAGAGCAGCCAAGCGTTCCAAGGCTCCCTCGAGTTCCACCACACGAAGGGGCTTAGATAGGAATAAATCGAAGCCGGCTTGCAGGGCTTGCCGACGATCCTCTTCTAGGGCGCTGGCGGTGAGTGCGATGAGGTAAGTTCGGGTCCCCGGACGGACCGTTCCCGATCGAGCGGAAGCCGCTGTGACCACAGACGCGGCCTCCAGTTCGCGGAGTCGGACAGCCAACTCCAATCCACTCATCTGAGGCAACTGAAGGTCGAGCAAAACGGCATCAAAGCGCGCCCCCAGAATCCAATCCGACAGCATGGCCTCAGCCGTGTCGAGGGTCTGAACTTCATGACCTGCCCGAGCCAGCAGAATGCGGATAAACTTCTGACTGGTGGGATCGTCATCCACCACCAGCAACCGCAGCGCGCGGAAGGGTTTTGGGGGCGCGGGCACCGAACCACCCGGCCCGCAAGACCGTGGATCGACCACCGGAAATACCAGATCCACGGCGATTTGAGTCCCCTGCTCGGGTCGACTGCGCACGCTCATTTGCCCGCCCATCAACTGGACTAGCTGCCGGGAAATAACCAGCCCCAACCCGGTTCCGCCCGACACTCGTCGTTGTGACGGACTGTCGGCCTGGAAATAGGGCTGAAACAATCGGGCCTGGGTCTCCGAATCCATGCCGATGCCAGTGTCTTCTACCTCGATTCGAATCCCGACCAGAGACACATCCCGACTCGTGAGAACAACAGCCACCCGGACCCTGCCGCTCTGAGTGAACTGGATGGCATTGGAAACCAGATTAGAAACCACTTGAGCCAATCGATCGGCATCCCCCTTCACCCGTTCAGGAAGGTGAGCATCAAATTGAACCTCCAGGGCTAAATTTTTCTCGTCTGCCCGAGGTGTGAAGAGTTTACCGACGCGCTGGAACACTGTCCGAAGGTCGAATTCGTCGACTGCCAACCGCATCTTTCCGGCCTCAATCTTCGAGTAATCCAGACTGTCATTGAGAACATTCAGCAACGTGCTGGAGCTAGAACGGAGAGTCTCCGCCCAATCGCGTTGTTCTGCGTCGAGCGAACTTTTCTCTAGCAAATGAAGCATCCCCAGCACGCCGTTGAGCGGGGTGCGAATCTCATGGCTCATCTGCGCCAGAAACAACCCTTTGGAACGTTCGGACTTCTCGGCGCAACGCAGTTTCTCGGTCAATTCTTGGGTTCGCTCCAACACCTGATTCTCGACCGATTGGCGGACACGAATGAGATCCGACAAACTCTGCTCTGTCTGCTGTCGGGTCGCCGAAATCTCCGACAGGTTGCGCAAGACTCGTTGTCGCAGACTGAGGAGGGCTTCTTGAATTTCCTGCAACTCGTCGGGAGCCCAGCGGATCGAAGACAGCCGAAATTCTGGACCTTCTTGGGAATCGATGGATCGCAAACGTCGAGCCAACGCATCGAGAGGCCCAGTCCATTGGGAAGACAACCACGACGCTATCGCCAAGGAGATGGCCAGGAGGAGCAGCGCAGCGATGACCACCCAGACACGACTCTGCCCGATGTCCATGGCGACCAAGTGGCTCTGGGCTACAGCACCCTCACTGGCCTGCGAGGTGAGCGAAGGATCGCTGGTAGGCTTCTGGAGTGCCTGGTCCAACCATGGACCGAAAACCAACATTGGAAGTAGCGTGAACCCCAAAAACGCAACGAGAAGGCTTGATCGAAACGACAACGGATTGCGCATCCGAGGCCAAAGACCCAAACGAAAGAGCATCCGCTGAAACCGAGTGCGGGGAGCACCTCGGGAAGTGGTTCGGAAATCGGCAGTCCGAGTCCGAGCTGGGTGGCTACGGTCAGGACTACGGTCAGGACCGGGTTGAGGAGCTAGGAGTGGATCGCGAGGTTCAGTCATGAGGCATCAGCCACACGGGCGATGGGAATGCATCGGCATCCCCGCCCGGAAGCTTAAGCCCCACTTAGTGAGCTCGAGTCACCGAAAACTCTTAGCCCAGCGCCATCGACCTCAACCCGCTAGGCTGCAACCGGTCTCTTGCGCAGGATGGGTTCGACCGTGTTTGAAGGGCTCCCGCATCCGGAGGCCGAGCGCCTTGAGCAGCTCGGCATCCCGATCATAGCTCGGCGACGGCACGGCCTTCGTCAGCATGAATTCGGTCTCACTGCTGAAGATGGAATTGGCTCCGGCCATGAAGCACAGAGCTTGAGCTGTGTCGTCGAGCTTGACCCGACCGGCGGTCAGGCGGACATCCGATCGCGGCAGGACAATGCGCGCCGTGGCAATCATGCGAATCACATCCCAGACGGGCACATCCGGATTATCGGCCATCGGAGTGCCTGCGACCTTGCTCAGGATATTGATGGGTACAGATTCCGGATGCGGCTCAATTTGGAGGAGCGTCTGCAGCATCTTCAATCGATCATCCACCGTCTCGCCCAGGCCGATGATGCCGCCCGAACACAAGGTCACGTTGGTCTTGCGCACCTCTTCGAGCGTCTTCAATCGATCCGCATAAGTGCGGGTGGTGATGATGGTCTCGTAGAACTCGGCCGACGAATCAACGTTGTGGTTGTAGGCGTAAAGCCCCGCCTCCTCGAGACGCTTGGCTTGATGCTCGTTGAGCATTCCCAGAGTGCAGCAAACCTCCATGCCGAGGTCGGTGACCCCGCGAACCATGTCCAGAACTCGGTCGAACTGGGCGTTGTCTTTCACCTCACGCCATGCGGCTCCAAGGCACACTCGGGAAACTCCGGCCTGCTTGGCCCGGTTGGCGATCTCCACCACCTTCTCCTTTTCCATGAGGCGCTCCGGGCTGACCCCGGTGGAATACCGGGAAGATTGAGCGCAGTAGGAGCAATCTTCCGGGCAAGCCCCGGTCTTAATGGAGATGAGTTTGCTCACCTGCATCTCGGCCGGATCATGGAACTTCCGATGCACGCTCGCCGCACGGAACACCAGTTCCATCAACGGGGTGTCGTACAGTTCGCGGAGGGACTCGAGAGTCCAGTCGTGTCGGATATCGGCGGTCATGCAAGGGCGGTTAGCGAAAGTGCCTTCCGTGGGAGCATTGTGATCGGGGCAACCCCAGCTTGTAAACCCAAGGATGACAGGAGATTGACGTGCCCCTTTCTCTCATGAAACCCACTCACGACACCGACTCGCTGCGTAAAATCTCCAGCGGAGACTGGCGGGTGATCCCGCGACTGGAAAACAAGCCCACCACCACGGTCAGGGTAGTCACAATGAACACGGCGCCCAGAAGGATGAGGGGTGACGCGGTGAACGGGGTCCGGAAGCCGAATCGAGCCAAAGCCCAGGCAGCGGCACAGGCCAGCAGAGTCCCGGTTAGGGCCCCCATTACTCCCAGAGAGGCGTACTCGGCCAGCAGCGCCTGCTGCAACTGTCGTCGGCTGGCGCCCAAGGTCCGCAGCAGCACCATCTCACGCACCCGCTGCCAACGACCGGTGACGATCGCCCCGGCCATCACCACCAGACCGGTCACCACAGTGAAAAGTGCCATGAAGCGAATGCCATAACCCGCTTGGGTGACCACGCGGTCCAGGGTCTCCAAAACAAGGGTCAAATCGACGGTGGAGACATTAGGAAACCGGGCCACCAGGGATCGTTGAAGACGGGCCGAGGCGGCCGCATCTGCAACCCGCGTCGCCAAGACGGTCATGGCCGGAGCCGATTCCAAAACGCCTTCGGGAAAGACCACGAAGAAGTTGGGCCGAACCTGTTTCCAATCCACCTCCCGAAGGCCTGCCACACGGGTTTCCATCGGCACTCCCTGGATGTCGAAGGTGATCGCATCACCGACACTTAGGCCCAGATCCCGAGCAATGACCGACTCCACGGTGATGGGTACCGGGCCCTCGGCTTCGGAGGCCTTCGGCACAAACCGTCCGGCGATCAAGCGCTCCGATTCGACCAACTTGCCGCGGAAAGTGGACCGATACTCCCGCCGCAAGGTCCACCCGGGGATGGGGCTATTGGTCTCGGCAAGCAAACTATCCGCACTCCGACCCTTCAGGGAGGCGATGCGCATCGTCACGATGGGAGCCATGTCGAGCACCGGGAAACCCTCGGCCCGAACCGTCGCGATCACGTCTTCGCGTTGATCGGCCTGAATGTCGAAGAGAATGGCGTTGGGTTGCTGCAAGCGGTCGGCGGGAAACAACTGGGTCAACAGCACATCCCGGGTTAACTGGAGGGTGACGAGCAGGAAGGTTCCCAGACCGACCGAGGTCAGCACCAACAGCGTGCGATTGCCGGGACGATGAAGACTGGCCAGGCCTTGACGCACCGCAAAGGGCCAGGTGGCGGGGGTCCATTTCCGGACCATCCAAGTCAACATTTGGGCCACTCCTGCCAAGGCCCCAAAGGCCGCCAGCAGTCCGGCCACCGTGGCCAATCCTTCCCACGGCTTGCGGGCCTGGACGGCGGCAAAAAGACTGAGGCCCGCCAAAATGGCCAAACCGATCCGAATCCTCCAGCGCCGGTCGGAATTGTCGCCTCGCGAATAGTCGGCACGGATCACACTCAATGGCGAAACCGATCGAACGACACCCAAAGGCAACAACGTGAAGGCCACACTCACCGAGAAGCCCGCCAAGGCTGCGACCAAGGCCGGCAGCAACTGGAACTGCGCCTCGAAGGTGACTGGCAGCCAACCCGCCAGCAGTCGGGGAATCAGCGGTTGTACCAGTCCACCCATGATTAAGCCCACGGCGGTTCCCAACGTGGTCAGAGCCAAACCTTGTGCGAGGTAAATGGCTGACGTGGCATCGATCCCTGCCCCGAGACATCGAAGAATTGCCGCATTCGCCAGTTTGGATCCCACATGCACTTGAAGAGCGCTGGCGATCCCGATGGAACCCAGAATTAATGCGACCGCCGCCACCAAATTGAGAAACCGGTTCAGATTCTGAAGCGTTCGACCCAGGTCCTGCTTGCGCTTGTCCACCGTGTCGGCCTCCAAACGCAGTCCGGGCAACTCGGTTCGATGGGTGGCAGACCATTGCTCCACCGCAGCGGCCTCAGGCCAACGGAACATCATCCGGTACCGCGCCAGACTGGCCACCCCCAGCAACCCCGTCTCCGTCAACCGGGAGGCCGGCAAGTAAGCCCGAGGTGCCAGTGTCGAGAACGCCACCGTGTCTCCGGGCACCCGCACCAGTGATCCAAGAATGCGGGTCTTCCAACGGCCAATATGAACTGGATCCCCTATTTTCAGTCCAAATTGGAACAACACGCTCGAATCGAGGATCACCCCGTCACCGCGGCGCAATGCCTCCAGTGCTGAGGGCGGTTGGCACTCCAGTTGACCATAGAACGGGAACTCACCTTCCAACGCCCTCGCATTGACCAACCGCGTGGCATTGGTCAGCGCAGGAAATACCGCCATGGTGGAAAAGCTCGTTTCGCGAGCCCTCTCTAAAGCGGGCACGGACCGAGCCAACGCCTCCGCTTCCGGTGAAAAGGGCTGCCGCGAGGCCAACACCAAATCCGCACCCAACAAGGTTTTGGCCTGCACCTCAATCGACTCACGCAACGTCGCTGACAACGATCCGACGGCCGCCAAGGCAGCCACTCCCAGCGAGATCGACAGGGAAAACCAAATCAACCGAACCCGAGCGGTTCGGGACTCCCGCCAGGCCATTCGCCAAGTCCACCGATGAAACAGTGCCCTAATCACCCGGACAAAATAGTCTCAACGGACCGGGAGGCGAGCCCCTCTGTCGGGAATCTGCATCCGGGATGTCCATGGAGTAAAAAACCCGATACCTTGGTTACCGTTCGCCTGAGGATCCTGCATGCAAATTCGCTCCGCTCAATTCGTGATCAGCGCCACCGACCTGGATGGATGCCCGGACCCTGACGTCCCGGAATTCGCCTTCATCGGGCGTTCCAACGTAGGCAAGTCCTCGCTCATCAACCGCCTCACCGGACAAGCTGGCCTAGCCAAAGTCTCTGCCACCCCGGGCCACACCAAGACGCTCAACTTTTTTCTCATCAACCGTGACTGGCACCTAGTAGATCTTCCCGGATACGGCTTCGCACAGAAGAACTTAGCTGCTCGGGAGCGCTTCGAGGAGATGATCATCGATTACCTTGAACAGCGGGAATCCCTCATCCGCGTGTTCGTGCTGATCGACTCACGCCTGCCGATGCAGAAACTCGACAAAGATTTCGTCCAGTGGCTTATCGGAGCCGACATCGATTTTGCCATAGTCTTCACCAAGGTCGACAAAACCAAGCCGGCCATTTTGCGAGAGACGCGCGGGCAATTTGAAGCACTCTTCCAGCAGCTCGGCCTCTCAGCATCGCCCATGTTTGAAACCTCCTCTGAGACCGGCGCTGGAAAACTTGAAATCCTGCGCTTCATCGGAGCGGAAGTAGCCAGCGTAGAGGTGGACGAAGACGAACCCGAAGAGGGTGGCGCCAAAGTTTCAGTCACACCATAGCTCCCTAGATTCATGCACCCCTGCAAGCTAGCCTGCACTGACTTGGCGGTGTCCGTGTTGGCCAAAGCTTGCCTTTCGTTGAGCTTGTTCTTCAGGACGTCGAACACCTTTTCCACATCCCACCGGAGCTTTTAGAGGAAGGCCCCAACCCGGGACGAAGGTTTATCTCGCGGGTGATGAAGTGGTACTCGGCGACCGAGACAGGTTCCACGTAGTGCACGCGGAGCTTCGTGCTCTCCTTCTTGAGGCTCAGGAAATAAAGCCCGCAGTGCTGCTTCCAACGGTGCCAGGCATGGAAGTCGATGCCAGCCTTGTCCCAGACGTAAAGTTTACCCGGGCCGCGGTCTCAAAACATGCGTCCTCAAGGCACAAACAAAACTCGGTCTGGACGTGGGCCCCGGGATGAATCCAATCCTCTCCAATGCAATCCTCCAAGTTGTCACGACGGCACTTCCTGCAGTCCACCGCATGGGTGGCCGGATCCGCGTTCCTGCCACAGGCCGTCCGCTCAGCACAACCCAGCAATCAGGTAGCCGTGGGAGTGATGGGGTTGCACCGGGGCAAGGCCCATCTAGAGGGTTTCCTGACTGTCCCGGGATGTGTGATCGGGACTGTTTGTGATGTGGATCGACGGGCGGCCGCCGAGGCCGCGGACTGGGTAGAAAAAAAGACGGGCCGCCGTCCGAAGGAGGTAAGCGATTTCCGCAGAATGCTCGACGATCGATCGCTGGACGCCATTAGCATTGCGGCTCCCAACCATTGGCATGCACCCGCCACGATCCTGGGCTGCGATGCCGGCAAGCACGTCTATGTCGAAAAACCCGGCAGCCACAACGCGCGGGAGGCTCAATGGATGGTGGCTGCAGCGCGAAAACACCGGCGCCTGGTTCAGATGGGAAACCAACGACGCAGTTGGACTCTTGTCCGCGAGGCGATGGATGAACTCCATGGCGGTATCATCGGAAAACTCCATGCTGCACGTACCTGGTACACTGCGGACCGCTCTACCATCGGCCACGGCAAGCCCGCTCCGGTGCCGGAATGGCTCGATTACTCTCTCTGGCAAGGCCCCGCCCCGGAACTCCCCTACCGCGACAACGTCGTCCACTACAACTGGCACTGGCGCTGGCACTGGGGTGGCGGTGAATTGGCCAACAACGGGCCCCATTTCCTCGACCTCGCGCGCTGGGGACTCGGCGTGGACTGTCCCACCCAAGTGAGTTGCACCGGAGGTCGCTACTACTTCCAAGACGATCAGGAAACACCCGACACCATTCAGGCTTCCTACGAGTTTGGTTCTAGCCAGATCACTTGGGAATGTCACAGCTGCAATCCGCGCGGCCATTACGGAGTGGGTGTCGGTGTCGAGTTCTTGGGAGAGGGAGGCGCTTTCCTACTGCTGGACAGCGGATGGAAACAAATCGACGACAAGGGCAAGACGGTCCGTGAAGGTCAAGCCCCCCGCCGGGACTCTGACCACTTCCTTAATTTCATCGAAGCGATCCGCGGTAACACCCTCCTTAATTCGGAAATTGAGGAGGGCCAGAAGAGCACCCTGCTCTGCCATCTGGGAAACATCGCCTGGCGCACCGGACACTCCCTTCACCTCGATCCCAAAAGCCGCTCTCTGCGCCGGGATCCCGCCGCCTCAGCACTCTGGGGTCGCAACTATCGCCCGGGTTGGAAGCCCAAGGTCTGATATCCCGACAGAAAACGAAACCACTGCACATCAATGAGGCAAAAACCTTGCTTCCAGCAGAATTCCCCACCCTTCAATTTCAAGAAACCAACATAGCCCTCCAGAGAAACTCGACGCCCCTCGTCTCGGCCCATACCTCCCGCGGCAATACGCAGTGCATCTTGCGATATGCAATAAAAGCAACTGCGCCAAGTCCGGATTGGCTTTGACCCAAAGGCTTCGGGTTGGTCTCCTCCGCACCCAGAATGAAACCGAATCGCATCCTTCCCGACCTCCAGTGCTCGCTCCTCTGCGAGGACGTGAAGCAAGAGTCCAATGGCAATTTTATCCTGATCGGCATCATCGGTCTGGTTCGGGTACCCCAGTTGCCGATCACCGCTTTCAAGCTGTGCGTTTTCAACCGCTGGGTAGCCGGCATCGGGCAATTCACCGAAGTAGTCCGACTCATTGCACCGGATGGAAGCACTGCGCTGCGTCAGAACTCCGTGAAGTTCCAGTTGGCTGATCCAGTCCAAGCGATGACAACCGTGAGCGTAATGGCCAATGTCGAATTCAAGGAAGCCGGCGTTTACACCATCGAAGTGCTGGTGGATGACGTCATGAAACTGCGTTTCCCAATTCCGGTGGTACAGGCCCAACAACCCCCGCAAGGCGGAGCGGGCCAACCGGCGGTCGAGGGCTGAAGACTTGAGGCAATTCAGGCCCGGTCCGGACACTGTTCCGGCCGGGCCTTGATAATTGAGTTCGGTGGTCGTAGGAGAGAAAAACCACTCCGGAGGACACAGACCCCACCGAAGAGGCTAATGGTTCTCCAACCACTAAACGCCACCGCTGATGTCTGCTGCAGGAGGCGCCGGATCCACCGAGCTCAAATCGGAGAGAACCGTTTCGTCGGATAACGGCCCATCTAGTGCGAGAGCCAGAGTCTCAGGAGAGGCTTCTTCCAATTTAGGGGATTCCGGGGCCGTCGCCAGACCAGGATCCACCGTCAAGAGCGACTCCGGGCGGTGAACGGGTATCCGCCGTAGTTCTGAAGCGTCTGGGAGGCCCTCCAGCGCCGCTAGTCCGAAATACTCAAGGAAGGTCGCCGTGGTGCCATACTGCATCGGTCGACCGACGACTTCAGCTCGCCCCGTCTGCTCGATAAGCCCTCGCTCAACGAGGCTGGAAAGAACGCCGTCGACCGCAACACCCCGTATCTGCTCCATCTCCGCCCGGGTAATCGGTTGTCGGTAGGCGACGATCGCCAAAGTCTCCAACGCGGGTTGGCTCAGGCGCGACGGACGGTTCTTCACACCCAGAAAGGCTCTGAGCCACGGCCCGTAGTCTGGTTCATTGACGAACTGCCAGGCCCCAGCCACGCACACCAATCGATAACTGCGCTGCGCAACCCGATGATCTTCCTCTAAGATCTTGAGTCCCTCCAAGATACGGTCTAGGTCAAGCTTGAGCAGTGCGCGCACGGGTTCGATAGCGCTTTCCTCCTGCGCGGCACGATTCAGTATGTCCCTTAACTCCATGGGCGAAAGGGGCTTCTGGGCAGCGAACAGTAAGGATTCCAGAACAAGTTTGAGCTCCATCGTGTGGCACCGGACATGACGGGAATGGGGGGCAAAGACAAGCCCTGAAAGCAATGAAACTCGAACTTCCCTCGAATTCACATCGGTTACCCATTGTCTGAACCCAGTCGTTACTTAGAGTTGTTACAGCGTTGTCCTATGAATCATCAATTTCCGAGCATCTGCCTCGCCATGAGCATTGCCACCGTGTCGACAATGGCGGCCGAAGTATCGACCAACGCTCCCGCGGCGAAAAATCCCCCCGCCGCCCTCCCTAAGCCTCCCAGTCCCTGGCATATCACCGCATCGATGAATGCAGCAGTTTCTCGAGGCAATGCAGACACTCTGCTCGTGGGTGCCGCCCTCAATTCGCTCCGGAAATGGGACAAGAATGAGATCGCTCTGGGGGTCGATGCGACTTATGGCAGCAACAGCGATCCGACCACACGCAAGGAAACAACCACTGCCCAAAACTACGGCCTATATGCCCAGTACAACCGCATGCTGTCCGATCGCGTTTACTTGGGTCTCCGGTCCGATGCCCGCCAAGATCGGATCGCATTCATCGACTACCGCGCCACTGTGGCCCCTGCCTTTGGTTACTACGCCATCAAGAACGACCGGTTGAAGTTAAAACTAGAAAACGGTCCCGCCTTCATTTTCGAGAACCTCAAGGGAGCCGGAACCGCCAACTACCTGACGCTGCGTTTAGCCGAGGAGGTGCAGTGGAAGATCAACGATCGCGCCTCCGTTATCCAGAGCATGGAATACCTACCGCAGGTGGCCGATTTTGGAAATTTTGTAATGAACTTCAGTCTGGGGTTATCAACCAAGATCACCGACAAGGCCAGTGCCAACATCACATTCCAAGATTTTTACCGCTCGATTCCGGCTCCGGGTCGCCGTGGCAATGACCTGCGCCTCATGGCTGGAATTTCCTATAGTTTTTAAGATCCTATTCGAACAATTCCAGCAACGAGTCGGCTTTCCCATAACCCACCTTTCAGCGGGTCGCAAACGCCGAGGCATCAACATGACTTTCGCCCGTTGAACTCTAACCGTACACTCCACGCCATGCCGTTCGGAACGTTGTCTCGCAGGACCCTTCTCCGCGGAATGGGTGCCGCCATGTCGTTGCCTTGGTTGGAGGCCATGGCTGCCACCCAGACATCCTCCCCAACTGAGGCGGGCGCGGGCGTCAAACCACGACGTTTTGCCTGCCTGTACATGCCCAATGGTACACGACCCGATCGTTGGACTCCCGAGGGCGAGGGCTCGACGTTCCAGTTGTCGCCCATTCTGTCTCCGCTTCAAGCCCATCAGTCCGAATTGCTCATCCTGACCCAATTGTGGAATGCAGCCACCAACACCGGTGACGGCCATTACGTCAAAACCGGCGGGTTTCTCACCAGCACCACCATCACCCGGACCACCGGCGCAGACCTGTGCTCCGGCAACACCTCGATGGATCAATGGATGGCCCGGCAGGTCGGCCACCTCACTCCCTTGCCTTCGCTGGAACTGGGCATCGAACCCATCACCACCGGTGTTGATACCAATGTCGGTTTCACTCGCCTCTACGGATCACATATCAGTTGGGCAACTCCGACGACTCCCTGCGCTAAGGAGATCAATCCGCGTCGGGCCTTTGACCGACTCTTCCGCACCGCCAGCGGATTGCCCGCCTCCCGCTTTGGAGACAACTCCAGCGTCTTGGACCTCGTCGCCGGCGACGCGCAGCGGTTGAAGCGACAGCTAGGCAAGGCAGACCAGCAAAAGCTCACGGAATACTTCGAGAGCGTCCGATCGGTAGAACATCGGATTGATTGGGCCAAACGCCGCGCGATGGGCGATTACCTGGAAGACCCCGCCGCACGGGCCGAGATCCAACGCTTAGGTCAGCGCATCGATGTGTACTCCGATCCGGCTCAAGCCAGCCAACGGGGCATTGACCACACTGAGCAGGTTCGCCTGATGCTCGACATCATGGCACTGGCCTTCTGGACCGACTCCACCCGGGTCAGCACCTTCATGTTCGGCAATGCCGTGTCTGGTCGAAACTTCTCCTTCCTGGACGGGGTCAACGGCGGTCACCACGAGTACAGCCACCACGAAAACCGCCCGGAGAAGCTCGCTCCCTACGAACGCATCACCCGATGGCATATCGAACAATATGCATACTTCCTGGATCGTTTACGTTCCATGAAAGAAGGCACCGGTTCGGTGCTCGACCAATCCATGATTTTGTTCGGAGCCGGCATGCGCGATGGAAATGGCCACAATCCGCGGAATCTGCCCTTGGTATTGGCTGGACGGGGCGGCGGAACCCTCAATCCGGGCCGGCATCTGGTGTTCTCCAAGGATAGCCCCATGGCCAACCTGCACTTGGGATTGATGCGTCGCATGGGAGTCCGCGCGGAGCGTTTCGCCGACAGCACGAATGCCTTGCCCGAACTAGGTAATGCCGAAGCCTGAAGCAACCCTTCTACAACGGACTACTCTCGACGTGTCCGAATATTCGATACGGTATCCGCACTTGAATCTTGGCAATTCCTCTCTTCGGGTTGCCCTCAGGCCCGTCTTGCGCTCAATTTCCATCTGCCATGCCTCTCTATCAGTATGAGACCATTCCAACAGTGCCTGACGAAGCGGTGCGACGCTTCGAGGTGAAGCAGTCCATGAACGACACCGCTCTGACCCGCGATCCTGAATCCGGCAAACCGGTCCGAAGGGTCATCTCGGGAGGATACCTGATGCTGAAGGGCGAAGTCGGCGGCGAAAGTGAAGCCGGCGGCGTTCCCGCCTCCCAGTCCTGCGGCGGATCTTGTGCCTGCCACCCCTGAATACTCTCTGTCTCTTGGATTCCGATTTACCTCATCGTTCCGACTCCACCTTGATGAATCTGCAACCCTTCCTCCGGCGATCCATTCATTGGATGGTTCTCTGCCTGTTCTGCCTGTCACTTCGAGCCGAAGAAAAAGGCGAGAAATTGTCCATGGGCAAGGACTCACCCATGGATCGTCTGTCATGGATCCAGGGACCGACCAACGTGAGTTTGGCCGGACGCGCCACGTTGAAGATTCCCAAAGGCTTTCGATTCCTTGAGGCAAAGGGGGCTCAGGAATTCTTGAAGAAGACCGACAACCGACCCAGCGGTCAAGAAACCGGCCTCCTGATGCACACTCAGGACGAGTGGTGGGTGATTTTGGAGTTCGAGGAGATCGGCTATGTGAAGGATGATGAGAAAAAAGAACTCGATGCCGACAAACTCATCGCATCTTACAGACAAGGCTCCGAATCGATGAACGAAGCCCGCCAAGAGCGGGGCACTCCACCGATTCGCATCGTTGGCTGGCACGTGGCCCCCAACTACAATGACATTACCAAGAATCTGGAATGGAGCGTGGAGGCAGAAAGCGGCGGCGAGAAGTTTGTGAACTACAACGTCCGCCTCTTAGGACGCAAGGGCGTCACCAAAGTCACCCTCATTGAAGACCGCACCCATGTGGACGCCACGCTGCCGCTGTTCCGAGAAATCCTTCGCAGTCATCAATACAGCGGCGGCGAATCCTATGCCGAATACCGCCAGGGCGACCGTATTGCTCAGTATGGACTCGGTGCCCTAGTTCTCGGGGGGGCTGCTGCCGCAGCCGCCAAATTTGGTCTCTTCGCTCCGCTCATCTTGTTCATCAAGAAGGCCTGGAAAGTTGTGGCCGCAGCGGTGGTGGGAGCCGTGATGTGGATTAAGAACTGGATCACCGGGCGCAACAAGAACGAGGGAGGCTGGAGGCGCCCTTGAGCCTCATCGTCTTCAACAAGCCCTACGGGGTGTTGTCGCAGTTCACCGCCGACGGTTCACCCAATCGAACGCTGGCGGAGTTTGGTTTTCCACCGAGGGTTTATCCATTGGGACGGTTGGATGCCGACTCGGAGGGGCTCCTGCTACTCAGTGACGAAACGGGACTGAATCATCAACTCTTGGATCCCGAAGCGGGGCATCGGCGAACTTACTGGGTGCAAGTCGAGAGAATCCCCGAGGACGCCGCTCTCCGGGCCTTGGAGAACGGTCTATTGATCCAAGGCCACCACACCCGACCGGCGCGTGCCAAGAGGCTAGATCCCCAACCGGACTTGGCTCCCAGAAATCCACCGATCCGATTTCGAAAAACGGTGCCGGATTGTTGGATTGCCCTCGAACTGAGCGAAGGCAAAAACCGTCAGGTGCGCAGAATGACCGCGGCCGTGGGTCATCCCACCTTGCGGCTGGTTCGGGTGAGCATTGGCTCGTTCGAGCTCGGGCCCTTGCCTTCGGGCCAGTGGCGTGAAGTCTCAGTTTCAGAACGCCGGCAACTCTTCGCCTCAATGGGTGCGGCCGGCGGTCCGACGAAATAGCCGCTCCGCGTTCACTGGCTAAATCCCACCCACTTCTTCTCGTTTTATTGCCTGATTCTGGACGGTTCAACAGGCAGCATCGCCTCGCGATGCACAGCCTGTATCTGGACATTTTCAGCGGAATCAGTGGTGACATGTTCATCGGAGCCATGCTCGACCTCGGCGTGGAATTCCGAGATCTCGACCGAGAACTCCGCAAACTCGGCCTCGGTGGGTACCACCTCCATGCCGCCCGGAAACACAAGTCGTCGATCGAGGGAGTAAAGTTCGACGTCCACCTCGAGGGCGAAGCCTGTGGGCACGAACATGGGCACGAACATGGGCACGAGCATGGGCACAGCCATAGGGAGGACCGCACCTTTGCATTGATCCGTGGGATGATCGAAGGCAGTACTTTGTCCGACTGGGTCAAATCTAGATCGATAGCCGTGTTTCACCGCGTCGCTGTGGCCGAGGGCAAGGTACACGGACTGCCGCCTGAATCGGTCCATTTCCATGAAGTGGGAGCAGTGGATTCCATCATCGACATCGTCGGGGCCGCGATCTGTCTCGAACTGCTGGGCCATCCCCGCGTCACCAGCGCCCTGGTCGTCGAAGGCACCGGCTTTGTGAACTGCGCCCATGGGCGATTTCCCATCCCCACCACGGCGACTCTGGAAATACTCGGAGCGCGGGGTATCGGAGTGACCCAGTGCGAAGAACCCCATGAATTGGTTACTCCTACCGGAGCCGCCCTCTTGGCAGAGTTTGTGGAATCCTTCGGCCCCATGGAATCGCTCAAGGCCCAACGCATCGGGTACGGACTGGGGACCCGCAACAACAAGACCCGGCCCAATGTCTTGAGGGCCATCCTGAGCGAAAGCACTGACGGTTCTCCGACGCACGATTGGTTGACCGACCAGGTGGCCGTTTTAGAGACCAACTTGGATGACATTTCCGGGGAGATCCTCGGGCACGTGTTAGACAAAGCCCTGAGGCTCGGAGCGCTCGATGCCTTCCACACACCGATTCAGATGAAGAAGGGTCGACCTGGGATCCTCCTGACCCTGCTGTGTGAACCCGACGACGCCGACTCATTCACCGAGTTCCTGCTGCTGGAAACTTCGGCATTCGGCGTCCGACGAACCCTGGCTCAACGTCGCAAATTGCAACGCGACCACATCGCGGTGAAAACGCCGTTCGGAACCGTCCAGGTCAAACGAGGATTGCTCAATGGCAAGGTGGTCCAGGCAGCACCCGAGTACGAATCGTGCAAAGGGGTCGCAGCCATGGCCGGGGTGCCCGTGAAAGAAGTCTTCGACGCCGTCCGCCGATTGCTGCCCTGAATATCACAATCCGAACCTCGGCTTCAGGCTGCATGGTTCAGGGTCCGAGCAGCGGAGAGTCAATGACACGTCCAGGGAGGATAAAAATCCTTGCATTCCAGCCGTTGGAGCGTAGCCAACGGACATGCGAGTTCTTTGCTGGATGGCTCTGTCTTATTGCGCTGCCTCCGTGACAGTGGCTCAAGGAATCCGCGGCGTCACTCGACGCACTGCGACTGTGGTCCACGGTCAGACAGCATCACAATTCTTTGCGGCGGGTGGAGTGCCATTGAATCCGGTAAACCCGGCATTGGCCATAGTGCCCGGTGCGTCCCCAAACAGCGCTCCAGCAAACCGAGGCATTGCATCGATGCCCGCTCCGATGGTTCGCCCCGGATTCGTCGCCACGACCCCACTGCTCCAGCGGTCTGCGGTGCCGGCATACCCGGCATACCCGGCTTACCCAGCCTCGACAGTGTCACGCAGCGCTCCGCGTCGCTGAATCTGGATCCACTCGCTTCGGTCGCTCGTCAACGGGGTCGCAGCGACTCTCCCGCAAGATACCGGTTGAGCGGCCGCCGAGACCTCCGAGCGCGTTGGGGCATTCCACAGTGTGTGCCCAACGAAGGGCACAATTCTCCTCAGAGAAAACCCATCTGGTCCGCAGCACTTGACGCAACCGATCCAGCCATAGCACGCCGAACAAGGCCTAATGCAGTCCCCAGGCATTAATCCACCGTCGCGGCGCAGACCATTTCCAAGACACGCCGAATGCCGCCGTCCCCGCCATTGCTGGACTCCTGGAACGGAGTGCTTTGAAGAGGCTTCCAATCATCCCGTTCATTGCCACCGGGAGGCTGCGGAACCCGGGTTAGCGCCGGATCATATTGCCCGTGATTTCCGCCCATCTTGTAGATCACCAAATCGAGCGAGGGCACAACAATGAGAGCGAAGCCACCAGCTCCCGACTTCCAGAAAGCATCCCTGGGAGCACCGGCGACATGCCCATCGGCATTGTGTTCGAACATCAAGCTGTACGGGCTGTGCGGATTGAACCGGGACATCTGGCGGCATTGAGCAATGTAGCTGGATGGCACCAATTGCCGGCGGCCCCAACGTCCGTTCTGCAACAAACAATAGCCAAAACGCAGGGCATCGGTAGCAGCCACCGCGATGCTGCCCGCGCCATTGGCATGGGGCAGCGTGATGCCACCGCGGTAGAGGCAGTAGTTCCAGGCACCCCATCCCATAGGCTTCGCCAAGCGCACATCGATGTACTCCCTCAAATCCATGCCACTGACCCGCCGCAGCACCATGGAGGCGATGTGCGGCTCAGGGGACGAGTAGGAGTAACCGCCGCCTGCGTTGGTCCACATCGCGCAGCGGAGCGAGGATCCGTCCA
Organism: uncultured Verrucomicrobiota bacterium; assembly: GCA_903854475.1. GTDB lineage: Bacteria > Verrucomicrobiota > Verrucomicrobiia > Limisphaerales > UBA9464 > SXXZ01. The sequence goes on along the minus strand of CAINWP010000207.1, from coordinate 27,716 downwards.
AATCCCGAAGGTCTTGTCCCGGGACGGATTTTAAGGGAAACGATCGCCCCATGACCACCGCTGTCGGAGCCCCTCCCTCCCCCGTATAGCCCCCGCTCATACACAACAAATGACCGAGAGTGATATCCGCGCGACGGGGATCATCCAAACGACCCTCCGTTGAAAACGCCTCCGGTAGGAACTCCGGAGTAAACACACGAGTTTCGAGACCCGTGGGAAATCGGTCGGAAAATTCTTCAAGGAGCATTCCGCAGGCGATGCTGGTGTAAGCCTTGCCTGTCGAAGCCATGTCCGGACGTGCCTCCCGATTAGCCCGTCCAACATAACGTTCGAAGGCCAGCCAACCGTGACGAACAACCAAGAGCCCGGCGTTCTGGGAACAGCGCTGGTTGTACTCCCAAGCGTGATCCAGCCGACGGGCATCCAGGCCTGCGCGACGACGAATCACGGACTGACCATTGGTGGCACATCGCCAGCCGCCCTCGGCATCGGGCGGTGGAAAATACACCGCCGAAACGCGAAGAGCCCCCGCCAAGAGGATCAAAATCCATCGGCATCCTTCCGCACTGGAACGCATCCCTCATTGAAGAGCTCTGGTTGGCCGCGGGTCAATCGCGACAACCGGGAGTGAGGCGCCACCGGGTGCCAACAAAAACGGTTCCCGAGGCTGAAGGATCCAGCTCATCGCTACCGACGAGCTTCATCCGCATCAAAGAATACTCACTCCAGCGGCAATAGCCCCCCAGCGGGTTCCTGCTGGGAAATGCAGTGGAAGGAGCCCAACCCCCAGATCAATTCCGTAGAATCGATCCCAATGACCTCACGCCCCGGTAATAACGAACGGAGGATCTCCAGAGCCCGAGCGTCATTGGCATGCCGGTAGGTGGGAACCAACACGCAACGGTTGGCGATATAGAAATTGGCGTAGCTAGCCGGGAGACGCTGGCCGTCATATTCCACCACGCCCGGCATGGGCAAAGGAACAATACGAAGAGCGTTGCCATCCTGATCCTTCATGGACTGCAGGCGGTGCAAGTTCTCTTGCAGGAGACCGTAATTGGCGTCAGCAGGATCCTCCTCGACCACAGTCACCACGGTCCGCGAGTCCGTGAATCGAGCAATGTCATCGATATGTCCGTCGGTGTCATCGCCCACGATTCCATCGCCCAACCAGAGAATATGGCGGACCCCTAAATAATCCCGCAACTGCTGCTCAATCTGCTTCCGATTCAATGTCGGATTCCTGTTCGGATTCAGCAGACACGCCTCAGTCGTCAGCAATGTTCCGGCACCATTCACCTCAATAGACCCTCCCTCGAGAATCATACCTGGCGAGTAGAGCGGTAGACCCCGTAGCGCTGCCACATGGCGAGGCACCGCATCATCGAGATCGTAAGGAGGGTACTTACCGCCCCAAGCATTGTAGTCCCAATCCACCACAGCGCGCTCGCGGATCCCGGCACAATCACGCACCAAAAAGACAGGACCATGATCCCGGCACCAAGGCTCATAGGCCGGGAAATGGTGGAATGAAACCCGATCCATCGGAGTTTTTCGATCCGAGAGGAGCCCCCGAACCCAATTCTCCTTCTCGGCATTCCAGACATTAATATGAACAGCCTCCACCTGCACCAGAGCCCGGATCAACTCCGCGTACACATCGGGAACCGTCTCAAACTTGTCCGGAAAACTAATCCCCTCGGGACGAGGCCAAGTCAGCCAAGTTCCCGAGTGTGCTTCCCATTCAGCCGGCATCCGAAAACCCAAACCCGCCGGAGTCAGACTCAAATTCATTTTGAAAGCATTTAAACGAATCTCCGCCACAAAGCCAACCCACCCAAAAACAACATGGTGACAGGTTCATTGTTGTTAATTGTTATTGAATGCTGATGGTGACTAGTTAGCTTTGAGGTATGCGAAGGGCTCGAATTAAGGAGGCGGGGGCGGTTTATCACTGCGTTTCTCGGACCGTCGGGGGGCAGTTCTTGCTCGATGACTTCGCTAAACAACGTCTGGTGGACCTGCTCCTCCCTCTAGCTCAGTTCTGTGGCGTGGAAATCATCACCTACTGCATGATGTCTAACCACTTCCACTTGCTCATCCGGATACCAGCCTCGTCCTACATTCCAGACTCCGCCCTCCTCCTTCGGGCGGAACGCTTCTACGGCAAACAAGCTCTCCTACCCTCTCTAGCTAGAGCCGATCTCCAACGCACAGGCTCCATCAGTTCTCACATCCGCTACTCCCTCTCGAGACGCATGGGCGATGTCTCCGCGTTCATGAAGGAGTTTAAACAACGCTTCAGCCGCTGGTTCAATCGCCACTCCAACCGCTTCGGTACTGTCTGGGCAGAACGCTTCTCCAGCACTCTCATCGAGGATTCCACCACCGCGCTCCAAACGGTCGCTTCCTATATCGACCTCAATCCCGTCCGCGCTGGCTTAGTCTCCGATCCGAAGGACTACCGCTTCTGCGGCTATTCAGCCGCTCTGGCGGGTAATCTAGTGGTTCGCAATGGGCTGATGAGCTTCCTGTCAGGCAGGTCTTGGGGTGCCGCTGCCGCAGAATACCGCCTGAATCTCTTCACCACCGCTGGGGTCGCTGGCCACAGCGATAAGCAGGTCATCAATAGGGACGCCATCCGCGCTGAATTAGCCCGCGGAGGACGCTTGAGCCTTCCAGAAATTCTCCGCCTCAGGGTTCGTCACCTCACTGCCGGGGTGGCCATCGGCTCAAGGGATTTCGTTAATCAGGTCTTCGCTCACCATCGCTCCCACTTCGGCCCAAAACGCATCGAGGGAGCTCGTCCCATCCGCGGCGTCCCTCTACCTCACCTCAAAACCCTCCGAGACCTCCGCGTCAATGCCATCGGGTAGGCATTCCAGATCCGACAGGATGGGGCGAATCGGACTTCCGAAATCCAGATTCGGGAAAAAGAATTCGGTAGAAGATCGGTAGGAGGCTCAAAGCCCCATCAAGGCCGAGACACGGGAGACCGTTTCCGCAGGATCCGCATGAATCCATGCCTGCCATCCACGGGAGTCTCCAGCGGCGATATTTTCAGGACGGTCGTCCAGATAGAGCAAGTCGTTGCCGGTGAATCCGGAAAGACCCTCCACAGCCTCATAAATGCGGCTGTCTGGCTTCATGGAGCGAACTTCGTAGGACAACACTTCTCCGGTGAACTGGCCATAGAAGGCAAAGGATTGGCGCACGTGCCGAATTGCCTGCGCATTGGTGTTGGAAAAAACGTAAGTGGGAACACCCCTACAGACCAACTGCCTCTGAAGCTCCACCATCGGAATGATCTCAGTGAAAATATCGCCAAACCAATTTAGAAACTCTTCTTCAGCACCACGAAATCCGGTCGCTGTCACCACGGCTTCATAAAAATCACGGTCGCTGATGAGGCCCGTCTCGTAGCGATGCAGAAGCGGGGTCTGGTTGACCACCCTCAGGATCTCCTCGGCGGAAATGCTGGACTGGCTTGCCATGCGACGGGCGAGGATTCCGTAATCGAAATCCAGAAGCACTTTGCCCAAGTCAAAAACGACGGCTTGCGGTACTCGTGAGGCATTCATGAAAATTCGCGTCGACCCTCCAGGGCACGGCTTAAGGTGAGCTCGTCGGCGTATTCCAAACCCGCTCCGGCCGGAAGCCCTTGAGCCAGTCGGGTAATGCGTGCACCGACTCCGGCAAGACGCTGGCGGATGTAATGGGCGGTTGCTTCACCCTCGACATCCCCAGACAACGCCACCACCACCTCACGAACAGGGCCCTCCGACATGCGGGCCTCCAACTCGCGGATCCGAAGATCTTCTGGGCCAACGCCGTCCAGTGGACTCAGTTTACCTCCCAAAACGTGATACTTACCTCGGAAGGCACCGGATTTTTCAAAACTCAAGATGTCCGTGGGTCGTTCGACCACACAGAGCAACCCAGCGTCGCGCAGGCCATCGGAACAAATTCGGCACGGTTGACACTCGGTCAGTCCCCCACAGCGCTCGCAGGCAACAATGCGCTCGCGGACAAACATTAGTGCTTCGGACAGAACTCGAACCCGCTCCGGCTCCATTTGGATGACATGGAGCGCCAACCTCTCGGCCGAACGCGGTCCAATCCCAGGCAACGATTTGAGCGCGAGAACCAACGCCTGAATCGGAAGGGGCAACTCGGTCATCGCATCAGCCGGGGTTCAGAACATCCCCGGAAGACCAAATCCCTGGGTCACCGAACCCATCTCCTTGTTGGAGATCTCCTTGGCCTGGTTCAGGCCTTGGTTGATCGCCGTCAGCAAGAGATCTTCCAAGAATGCCACGTCGTCCTTGTTCACAGCATCCGGGTTGATGTGAATGGCCTTTAGCTGACCATCTCCAGAAACGACCACTTTGACGGCTCCGCCACCCGAGGTGGTTTCGATGGTCTTCTGCGCGATGGACGCTTGAACGGTCTCCATCTGCTGCTGGATGCGCTGTGCCTGCCGCATGAGTTTTCCAACGCTGCTCATAGTGTGTGGTTACGAACTAAAATTGTTATCCTGTCTGGCGGCAGTCTGAACGAGAGATCCCTATCGAGGCAACCTCTGGGGTCGATGATTGGACTCAGAGGGGTAGGTCAACTGGCTTCAGAGGGTCCCCGGACTTCCATGATCCGCCCCTTGAAGACTTCCAATGCCTGACGGATCAGCGGGTCATTGAGGAATTCATCCTTGTTCAACAAAACCGGTGCCCCCGCTTTGGGTTTGGCCTCCGTTGGCTTCACCTCGGACGCGGAGGGTCGGGCGCTTTCCCGAGGTGAGCTTGTAGGGCTCAATATAGGGACCACCGACTCCGGAACTGAAAGACTCTCCGAGACCACAAAACGCAACGTCACCCTCTTGCCGGTGATGGTCTGAAGCACCGTTTGCAGGGTGCCAATGTTCCGAGCGGTATCGAGATAGGCTTCAGGGGGATGAGCGATGGTCAATGTCTCGCGCAACCAACTCTCCGCGCGACTCTGTTGCAGCGCCGCCCGAAGGAGACCCTCACTGTGAGGCAATTGCGCCATCAATACCTGCCAGATCGCTTCGATCGTCTGGGAACTCTCCGACAGTAACGGGGCCGAATCTAACGGCGATTTGGCCGGTCCACTCGGAATCGGGAGCGAAGAGATGGCGGCGGCCGGCGGGTTGACGACTGGAGCCACTGACGGAACCGACGACGCTGGAGGTTTCGGCAACGGCGGGTTGACCGGCGGGGATACCACTGTAGGGGCCACGACGGTAGGGGTAACCACGGGGGCCGGCGGCGTCGCTGGGGCTGCGGAGTTCACCTTCGTTGTCGACGCTGCAGGCACTGCCACCGCAGGACCCGCCGGAACCTGATCCCGCATCGCCTTCAATTGCTTGAGCACGGCATCAAGGCTCGTGGCCTCGCGGGCTTGGATCACCTTGAGCAACGTCACCTCCATGAAGATGCGCTTGGAAGCCACCTCTCGCTGACGCCCCTCGGCCGCACTCAACACCTCCATCACTCGAGTCAGGGCGTCCGCGTCGATGTGTTTAGCCTGTCGAGTGAGTGCCCCCATCTCAGCTTCACTGACATTGAGCAAACCCGCCTCGGACCCGGAAACCAGAAAGAGCAACAAATTGCGGAAATGATTGAGCAAGTCTGCCAGCAGACGCCCCAAGTCTTTACCGGAACTGGTCAGCTCCTCCAGAAGCCGCAAGGTGGTGGCAATGTCGCCTTCCAGAAGCGCGTCCACCAGCTGCATGAGCTGAGCACGGGCCGCCAAGCCGAACATCGACAACACATCGGATTCGACAATCCGGTCACCGCAAAAGCTGATCAACTGGTCCAGAGTCGACTCGGCATCCCTCATGCCGCCGTCCGCACCACGGGCGATGGCCAAGAGGGCGTCCGGATCGATCGAGACCTTCTCTTGCTCGGCGATCCAAGCCAGATGCTTGACGATGAGTGCCGCCGGGATCCGGCGGAGGTCAAACCGCTGACATCGACTCAGAATCGTCGGCAGAACCTTCTCGGGATCGGTCGTCGCGAAGAGGAACTTCACATGCGGCGGAGGCTCTTCCAACGTCTTGAGCAGCGCATTGAAAGCCGCTGTCGAGAGCATGTGCACCTCGTCGATGATGTAAATTTTGTACTTGCCCGAGGCGGGCGAAAACTTGGCCGTATCTCGCAGCTCACGGACCTGGTCGACGCCGTTGTTCGAAGCACCGTCGATCTCCAATACGTCTAAGGAGCGCCCCTCGGTGATTTCCTTCACCCTCGGGTCGGCATCGTCGAACTCAACGCTGGGTCCACCGGTGCAATTGAGGGCCTTGGCAAAAATACGAGCCAAGGTGGTCTTGCCTGTACCACGAGGCCCACAGAACAAGTAGCCATGCGCGATCCGCCCTAGACGAATGGCGTTGGCCAAGGTGGTGGTCACATGTTCCTGCCCCACCACGTCGGCAAAACGCTGGGGACGGTATTTTCGGGCGATGACCTGGTAACTCACGTTTGTAAGACAATTGAAGTCCGAAGCCCGTCCATTGGAAAGCAAACAGCGCAGTCAACAACACGGATTCCCAGTCTTCTGGGAGGCCGTGGCTGGGTGACTATTTGCCGAACTTGCGGAGGTACTTGAGAGCCACCTCCAGGTCGTCGTGCCAGGGAGCCGTGATCTCGACCCGCCGCTCGTCGTCCGGATGGGCCACCGCTAATTTCCACGCATGCAGGGCGAGCGATGGGGTCAAAGGGCGCTCCTCCTGACCTTCCTTAAGACGGTAAGAGGGTTTCAGCGCTGAGAGGAACAACCGACGTCCATCCCCGTAAAACTCATCTCCGTAGATGGGAAAGCCCGCAAACTTGAGGTGAACCCGGATCTGGTGGGTTCGACCCGTCTCGGGATGGCAGGACAACAAGGTCACGCCACGGAACCGCTCCAAGACCCGAAAACGCGTGAAGGCCTTCTTGCCGTCCTTGTTCCATCGCATCATTCCCGTCAGGCGGGGATCCTGCATTAACTTGAGATCCACCTCGAACTCGTCCTGCTCCGGATTGCCGGGCACCAGTGCCACATAAGTCTTCTCAGGCATCGCACCGCCGAACTGGTTGGCCAAGTGGACCAACGCCGGCTTGTCCTTGGCCAGCAACAGAACGCCCGTGGTTTCGAAATCCAACCGATGGGCATTAGCCAGATAGTCCAACTTCCGACTTGCCGCCCATTCCGTCCCACGCTCAATGCCCGCATGGAGCAGTTTCATGAGGTTTGGGCGCTCCGGATCGTAGCGGTCTGGAGATGTCAGTAACCGCGCCGGCTTGTCGATGGCCAGCAGGCGGGCGTCTTCGTAGACGACGGGGACAGACCAGAACTGGCCGGTCACCGGTGCGGAGAGTTTAATGACCGGCCTCGGGGCCTTCATTGGGCGGGCGGCACGCCAGACAAGGTCGAAGGTGTCTTGGCGGCCAAGGCTCCCGACTTCTGGAACTCAGAGGAGAACCAAGACTGGAACACCGTCATGCGGCGCTGCTGCCGTGCCTCGACGAGAGCTGCAGGTAAGGCCAGCTTCACGGCTTCATTGGACACCGGTTCCTTCTTCTCTAAGTAAAGAACGAAACCACCATCGGTGCTTTCGATGTAGCGGGAAACCCCGTTGGAATTCGCGCTCATAGCGGCGTTGCGCACGAGGTATAGGTTCAATCGAGAATCCAAACCTGCGACGTTCTGGGCTGCGGTCGTGAATTCCGGAACTGCGACGACCGAGACCTTCTCGGTCGCAGCGATATCGGCAAAACGCTTTCCAGAGATCAGGCCAGTAGTGGCAGTGGCTTGGAACTTTTCACCCGCCTCGCGGGCCGCCGCACGAGCGCGATCCGTCTTGTAGTCTTGAAGCACCCGCTCGCGGACCGTCGCAAAAGAAGGAATCTCCTGGGCGAGCTTGGTCTGAAGCATCGGAATCACTACGAAACCCTCACCGTCCAACGGCTCTGTGTAGGGCGTTTCGGCGGTGAGTCCTGCCACGCGCTGCGGCAAGGCCTGCACAGTCTCCAAACCGACAATGCGCTCACCCGCGCGGAACGGGGTGGTGCTGCGCAGAGGCACCTTCAGTTTGGCTGCCGTCATTGCAAACGACGATGCCGTAACGTTGGTCAGGCTGCCCAGCTCCTCATTGAAACGAACGGCTGCCTGGCGGGCCAGACCCAGTGCGCCTTGAGAAGAAGCCTCATCACGAATCTTGCGCAAGGCGGCTTCCTTGCTCAGGACCTTTTCGTTCTCGTCGCGGAACGTGTCGGCACCGCGCTGCTTGTAAAACTCCTCAAGACGATTGGTAAAGCCGGGCTCCTTAGCGATCATGGCTTCGGCCTCGGCGATGTGGTTGGTCGCGTCAAAGCGCACATACACCAGCACAGAGCGCTCGGGGATGCGGTAGTAGGCGATGCGGTTGCTGTAGAACTGACTGAGGTCTTCCGGCTTGGCTGTGATGCTTGCCACACGGTTGGACACGCTGAAGAGAGCGGCCTTAGTCACCCAGCGCTCGTTGTCGCGGCGATAGTCGGACTCCACCTCACGAGGCGTCACCAAACGGGAGGCGGCTCCAACCGTCTCGACCAAGTGCTGAATGGCCACCTGCTGGCGGATGTGCTCCAGGAAAGTGGCCTCGTCGATGCGGGCGCGCTGCCGTAAATTCTGTATGAAGGCGTCGTAGTTAAAGGTTCCCGTGTTGGGGTCCTTGAAATTCTCCCGCAGGTACTTGCCCACGGCGTCGTCGCTCACCTGAATACCCATGTCCTTCACTTTGGCTTGAAGCACCATCAACTCGGCGACCTGACGCTCATTGTCGGCGGAGGCTCCGCGAGTGCGACCACCGCGCAGTGCGTCATCCACAGCTGCCGCCGTGCGGGCCTTGAGCAGCTGATCACGGGTGATCGGCCGGCCGTAGAGCTTTCCGAAATCGGAGCCACCGAAATCAAAAGAGTTTCGACCGCCACGGGCATCGCTCCAGATAACGAAGCTGGAGATGACCGCGGTGACGACGATGGCCCAAAGCCACTTCGAATGTTTGCGAATCGATCCGATCATAAAATTTGCTGAGTCTGCAGAGCCGCTAAAACTAACGGCTGCAGGAAAACCGGGTCAAACCGTAAAACAGGCGGACTTCCGGGCTTAGGCCCAAAGATTTTTACCGCTCGTCTCTTTCCTACTCGTTCATTCTGCAGGGAGATTCCATTCCTTATCCACAGAAATGAGCCCTTATCCGGAAGGATTTAGTAGGGAACGAAGTCATTGCGGGGCGAATTTTTTGCAGGACAAGGAGCTAAACCCTTGCGGAGGAAGACCCGCCAAGTGCGAACCGTCTCACTGAATCGTTCCGGCTTTAAAAGAAAGAAGGCCTCAGGGTAACTCCGACTCCTCATGGAAACCTGCGACGAAACCCTGCGACTTGAAGAGCATTGCGGAGTGCCCCCTGTGGCCGCTCTGATGGAAAGGGCGGAATGGTCGCCCATTCCGCCCTTTTAAACAACTCGGCAACTGACCGAGCGAGTGACTGATACCTTACTGAAGCTGGGCCAACACGGCCTTCACGGCTTCGAAGTTGGGCAGGTCCTTCGGCGTAGCAGTTTGCTCGGCGTAATGAACCGAGCCGTCCTTACCAATGACAAACGCGGCGCGAGCCGAGGTGTCACCCACACCGGCCAACATCGGGAACAGAACCCCGTAGGCCTTGGTCGTCTCCTTGTTCAGATCGCTGACCAGCTTGATGCCGATCTTGCTCTGATTGGCCCAAGCCTCTTGCGCAAAGGGGCTGTCAACGCTGATGCCGATGACATCCGCATTGAGGCCGGTGTACTGGGAGAGACCGGCCGTGATGTCGCACAGCTCTTGGGTGCAGACTCCGGTGAAAGCCAGAGGAACGAACAACAAAACAGTGTTCTTGGAGCCAAAGTTGGCGCTGAGCTTCACATCAACCAGACCGGTCGAGGTCTTGGACTTGAGGGTGAAATCAGGCGCGGCGGATCCGACAGCGATAGGCATAGTTTGTACGAATTTGACAGTTTTAAACCAACGATTGCCCCGGAGCCCTAAGCCGACTTGGTCGACCTGTCAAACCCCACGTTGTGGAGAGTCCTTTGGGTTACCTCGGTTGGCTCTTCAGAAACCCGACCGTTTTACTGACTTCAATCCCGCAACAACTTCCGGACGGCCCCCATCAAAACCGACTCCACTTCGGGTGCCACATTCGAAGACCTGGGCTCTGTCTCGTACCCACCCTCGGTATAGGCCACCGAGGTGCCAATGTAGTAGGGGCCGTAGTCTCCGTAGGCGGCCATGGCGACAAACAAATCCTTACGTTCCGCCTTGGCCGCCAATTGGTACTCCACAAACAGTTCACCGGGCATATGCAGGATCCGGGCCCGCCCGAGCGCCAGGCATCCAATATCGATACGGTGCCCCGATTTGGCCCGCCGCAACCAAGCCAGGCGCCCTGCCCCATTGGCCGTCAAGAAGCTGGCCTCACGCCCCTTCAACTGAGCCACCAGTCGGTCTTCGTCCAAATGCCGGGACACTGGCAACGCCACCGGTTCGAATCGCCAGCGCAGATCGTTGGTGGTCACCGGTTCGCGCCGGGTAGATTCCCAGGCCCGACGCATACCATCGGCCAAGCGTTCTCCGAGGATCCGGCGGTTGGCTGGCGATCCGTCATTGTACTTGCCAGCCCCGATGTTGCCACCGGCCCCGTTAAAGTGAACGTGCAGCACTTCAGGCACGGCGATCTGGCGCAGAAAGCGAGCGACTCCCGGAAAATCCGGATTGGCGATGCCCGTGCGATAATAACTTTGGGGATGCGTGGCATAGTAGCTCAAGACCGCCACCGGGCGTTCATCATTCCAGAAGCTCACGAGAGACACCATGGGGTCGATAACGCCCTCGGGTTCTGCCCGTATGGCGGGGTCGACGGTGGCCGTGTAGCGCACGGTCCGCACCTTGCCGTCGGGACCGAAGATGCGCCGATTGGAAGCCACCTCATGCACCTCAGCCTGCCCCGTGCCCACCTGGTTGAACGACTGAGCCTGGGCGGCAGCGCGCGACACCGCATTGCTGAGTCGGCCCAAGAACTCTCGGGCGAATGTTCCCTCGTAATTCCAGGGGCTAACTCCCGCGTCGCGAAGAATTTTCTCCGCACCGAAATCACATTCAGGCGCATCATGCTGATGCAGCGCATGGACTGCCACACGGTCCACGGTCGTCCCTGCCGCCGTCGCCAATTGCTGCCGAAACGCATCGTGGCCTTCGTTGCCGATCCCAATCCAATCGACGGCACAGAGAACCACGGGACGATCTCTCCCCAAGACCACGACGCCTCGGGCCCGCAGGCCCAGATCCCAGACATTGGTGACCGGATCGTATGCCAAGCGCGATCCGACGGGCGGAGTGGCATCCATGTCGAAGAGCCCCACCCACAACTGGGCCTGGGCGGAAACAACCAGCATCCAAGCCCCCAACAGGCACCCTAAGACCAATTTTATTCGGGGAATCATTGAGACGAGACTACCCAGATCCGTCCGGCTTTCGAGATGAAGTTTCCCCGCAGGTTTTCGTAGGAGTATTCTGGGCGGTTTTGGCATCCTTGACCTCATGCATTCCCTTGGGCGCGGATTGGCTTGGACCCTGGTGGCGGCGCTGGGAGCCTTCGCCTACTTCATTCTGGCGACTCATCGTCAAGAACCAGTCAGCTCAGCCTACATCCTGGTGGCAGCCTTATGCACCTACGCCATCGGATACCGATTTTACTCACGCTGGATCGCCGCCAAAGTCTTGATGCTCGACGATCGCCGAGCCACGCCCTGTGAACGCCATGAAGATGGGCGGGAGTTCGTGAAGACCCACCGCTGGATCGTCTTCGGACATCATTTTGCCGCCATCTCCGGACCCGGGCCTCTGGTCGGCCCCGTGCTGGCCGCCCAGTTCGGCTACCTTCCTGGAACGCTGTGGATTCTTATCGGCGTCATCCTGGGCGGTGCCGCCCAAGACTTTCTTATTCTCGCCGCATCCATGCGCCGCAACGGACGTTCCCTGGGGCAAATGGTGAAGGACGAATTGAATCCCTTCCTGGGTGCACTGTCCCTGGTGGCGATCTTGTCGATCATGATCATCCTTCTGGCGGTGCTCGGGTTGGTTGTCGTGAAGGTGCTCGCCGAGAGCCCTTGGGGCGTTTTTACCGTTGGGGCAACCATCCCCATCGCGCTCCTCATGGGCCTGTACCTGCGATATGTCCGGCCTGGAAAAACTCTGGAAGGTTCGGTGCTCGGCGTCCTCTTACTGATCGCAGCCGTCTGGGGAGGTCAATGGATCCACAGCAATCCTGCGCTCGCCAAACTCTTCACCTTCTCGGCCGAACCCTTGGCCTGGGCCATCGTTCTCTACGGGTTCGCCGCGAGCGTGATGCCGGTCTGGTTACTGCTCGCGCCGCGGGACTACCTCAGCACCTTCATGAAGCTCGGAACCATCCTCGCCTTGGCCGCGGGCGTGCTGTTGGTGCTGCCCATCCTCAAGATGCCCGCCCTCACCGCCTTTATAGACGGCTCGGGGCCCGTCGTTCCGGGCAAATTGTTTCCATTTTGCTTCATCACCATTGCCTGCGGAGCCATCAGTGGTTTCCACACGCTCATCGCCAGCGGCATCACCCCGAAAATCATCACCCGCGAGAGCTACGCCCGCCCCATCGGGTACGGTGCCATGCTCCTAGAATCATTGGTGGCCATTATGGCATTGATTGCGGCCTGCACCCTCGAACCCGGTGTCTACTTGGCAATTAACATCGCTGGCACGGGTGCCGACGCGGCCGCCATCGCCGCAGACACCGTGGCCAAGGTTCGGGCAACGGGCTTCACTCTGGATCCCGGAGTGATGGACTCGCTGGCACGACAGGTCGGCGAGAGTTCGCTCTACGGACGGACCGGGGGCGCTGCTACACTCGCCGTCGGCATGGCCAACCTGTTCTCGCAGTTGACCCACGGACGGTGGCTCGATGTCTGGTACCACTTCGCCATCATGTTCGAGGCGTTGTTCATTCTGACGACCCTGGATGCCGGAACCCGCGTCGGCCGGTACCTTTTGCAAGACGCCCTCGGTCACCTTTGGAAACCCCTGGGAGACGTGCGATCAACCGCCGCCGGAGCCTTGGCAAGCGCATTGATCGTGGCCGGTTGGGGGTGGTTTCTAATCCAAGGAGTCCGAGACCCCTTGGGCGGCATCAATTCGCTCTGGCCGCTCTTTGGCATCGCCAATCAATTGCTTGCCGCCATCGCCCTCGTCTTGGCCACCACGTTGCTCCTCAAGCAAGCGCTGGCCCGCGGCAAATCCCTAGCAATCGCGTGGGTGGCACTCCTGCCGCTCATCTGGCTTTTGGCGGTCACCGGGACCGCCGGATTTCAGAAAATCTTCCATCCATCACCGCGTATCGGCTTCCTGGCCAACGTCCGGGACCTGGACCAAAAATACCCCGCCCTTCAACGGGCTGCTGACTCCGCCCCCGAGGATGCCGCAGCCCAGAAGGCCCTTCGTGCAAATCGCAGCCGCCGCCTCAACAACGCCTTGGACGTGGGAGTAACGGCAGTCTTCCTGGGGTTGGCTGCCCTGATCGTGACCGGAGCCATGCTGGAGTGGGTTCGCCTACTGCGCGGCCGGCGAACCCCTGACTCGAGCGAAGAAGTGCCCGTGTGGCTCCCGGAATCCGCGTTGGCCGAGGGAAGCAACCGCACCGGTTGGGCCGGGATCTTTGCGCTGGGCCTAGCCCTACTGCGCAACTGGTCGGGACAAGACGCCGTAGACCGCACAGCCCGTCAACTCGAGGCGAATGTCTCGCAGCAAGTGCCCTCGCAAGCCGTGCTCATTCCCCTACCCGAAGTGACTGAAGCCGCCCGCCGTCACAACGCCCCCATCGCCTACGTCCAAGCCGCCGAAGCCCGCCTCAACGGCCCCAACCGCTGCTGCTAAAATCCCGCCGGATCCCACCGACCCCGCCGGGGTCGGTCCCACCTATTTACACAAAAGGGGCCACTAATAACTATTTAACGGCCGTTTGCTACAATGGAATTCAGGCGATAGAAAGCCGCAGTTTACGGGAGTCTCAAGTAGGCTGGCAGCGACAAGCACCACCACGAGCGGTACCACAGATTAGAACCGCAAGGACGCGGTTCTAATCGGATACTCCCAGCAAATTGTCACAGCCGGGGGGACTCGGGTCGCAAGAACAACTGGGCTACAGAATCCGCGAAGCGCAGCCCGACCCGGGTCAACCGGAAATGGGTCGGAGTGATCTCAGCCCAACCCCTGGACACCAGTTGAGCCATCTCCGTGGGCCATTCGGTTCTAAGGTCGAATCCCGTCCGACCTTGGAATTCTTCCCACGGCCAACCGGCATTCATCCGCAAACCGAAGGCGGCCATTTCTCCGGCTCGCCCAAGAAGCGGGAGCGCTTCGGCGAATTCCTTAGCTCGGCGGCCTTTTTCCAACTGCTCGCAATACAGCACCGTGTTGGACCAGTTGCGCGAGCGCAACCCACGCACCCATTCGCTGGCGCTGGGGCCCAAACCGTAGCTATCTCGTCCGCGCCAATAACCGACATTGTGTCGACAAGCGAACGCCGGGATGCCGGGCTCCGCCTCCGGTCGATCCACCGACTCGGACACCCGCCGGCGACGGGCAAAATTGGCAACTTCGTAGGCCCCAAAACCCGCAGCTCCAACGCGATCGTACAACACCTCGTACTGGTCGGCCGCTAAGTCGTCATCCACATCGCATTCCCCGGCTTTGAGCTGCTCGTAAAGGGGGGTATCCTCCTCGTAAATCACCTCGTAGCAACTGAGATGCTCTGTGCCCAGGGCCAAGGCTTCGTCTAATGTGCGATTCCAGATGTCCATCGTCTGACCCGGGATCGCAAACATCAGATCGATGTTGATGTTCTCGAAGCCCGCCTTTCTCAAGATGTCATAACTGCGGAACACCATGTCGCGGCTGTGGACACGCCCCAACCGGTCCAGCAACGCCTCATCGAGCGATTGCACGCCCATGGAAATACGGTTCACCCCAAACTGGCGCAAAAGGGCCGCTTTATCCGCCGAAACGGTCGCCGGATTGCACTCCACGCTGAACTCCGGAGCATTGCCGAGGCCCAATCGGTGGAGGGTCGTCAAGACCGACTCCCATTGCTTGAGGCTCAACAACGACGGAGTTCCACCGCCAAAAAACACCGTTTTGGGTCGGCAATCTTGGGCGATGAGTTCCAACTCCAGAAGGAGCGCCTGAACGTAGCGCTGGATCAAGTCGCCCGAGGCGGGGCCCGAATAGAAAGCGCAGTACTCGCACTTCTGCGCACAGAAAGGCACATGCACGTACAACGACTCGACTGGAGCATTCGCCGACCCCGCCGCTGGAATCCATGTGGTGCCGTTGGAGACCAACCGAAGCGGTGCTCCCGAGGTGGATGAGTTCACAGGTGAAGATGCTGCCACAGTGCGGCGGGTTGCAGTCGGAGATTGACGTAGAAGGGGCCGAAGTCGCCGTAGCGGGCCGTGACCTCGTCGAATCGCATTTCGTAGACGATGCCCTTCACATCATCCAATCGATGGGCCAACAGCGTGACGCCCCATTCCCAATCATCGAGACCCGTGGATCCCGTGATGAGCTGGCTAATCTTGCCCGCGTATTTGCGGCCGGTGCGGGCGTGGGTGCCCATGAGTGCCTTTCGGGCCGCGAAATCGAGCATGTACCAGTTGTCACCCCCGGATCGCTTTTTGCTCATGGGGTAGAAACAAACAATCGGCCAGTCGTCCTGCAGTTCTGGATTAAGCCGATAGAACTTCTGACTCTCATTGCGTTTCTTGGCCGCCTCGAGGGCCTGCTCGAACTCCGGCGAATCGGGGGCGTGGCGGGGTTCACCTGCCTCGAGATGGCGACGGAGATCGTCCTCAGTCGGAACATACTCAGGCAACTCGGTCACACTCAGGTAAGAAAAGATGGGAACCAGAGTTCCTGGCGGAAAACAGGCCTCCAAATCGCGGTGGAGCGCCGAAAGCCCGTCGAGCGTGGCGTGGAACAAAATGAAACCGATATCGGCCTTTCCGCCCACGTTGGCCAGGGTCATCAACCGGGGATGAGCGGGTCCGGGAAAACGGGCGGCCAAGGCCTCCAGACGAAAGCGTACCTGATCGGACTCGCACGCAGGAAGCCCGGCCCAGCGGATCCGGTCGATGCGGTAGAGCAAATGCTGAACGTGAATGCCTTGGGAAAGGGCGATGGAATTCATGGGGTTTCAGGGGCCACACGGCCGATCCGAAGACAGAACCAACTCACTCTACAGCCAGCACATGGTCTAGCAATTGCGCCAACTGATCGGGAATCCCCTGCTCCGCAGCAACGAGCTTGGCACCGGCCTCCAGAGCGGCCTCCACCAGTTTTCGGTTCTTGGAATCGCAGTAACCCAAGATGGGCACATGCGCCAGATCCGGACTAGCCCGCAATTGGGCAATGATCCCGCAGAAATCGCCATGGCGGAGAGCCAAATCCGCGATGACAACCATAGGTCTCTGTTCGCGCACGAGGCGTGGCACGTCCACCGCGGTCTGGGTCGCCGTGACACGGTACCCGAGGTCAGTCAAACGGTTTACCACCTGAGTTCCGGGAAGGAGCTTCTCGTAGAAGACAATGGCCAAAGGTCGCGTCACCGCTGATAGGTTGGGAGACACCCCTCCGGAAGGCAAGCGGCCCTTGGGACGACCGGATTCGGCCCTATAACTAAGCTCTCAATAGTCACACCATCGTCATCCCTCTTGGAAAACCGAAAACAGACCGCTCGAAAAAGGGGATTGGAAGGCCGACCGTTTTGGTCCGATCCTTCACAGACGGTTTTCTCCGACCATGCTCTCGAAACTCTTCCCTCCGCGCCCCGGACCTAAGGCCTCCGGTCGGACGATCTATCGGGCATTCCACCCGTGGACCATGATCTCGCCACCGATGTATGCCGACAACATCGACCTGGCTCGCCGGGTGCGAGACATCCCTGGGGATATCGTGGAATGCGGTGTCTGGCGTGGTGGCATGGTCGCTGGCATCGCCTCGGTCTTGGGCGGGCAGAACCGATCCTACCATCTCTTCGACAGCTTCGAAGGTCTGCCCGAAGCCAAGGACATCGATGGCAATGCCGCCAAACAGTGGCAGGCCGCCAAGACCGACACCTACTACTTCGACAACTGCAAGGCCGAGCAAACCTACGCCGAAGAGGCCATGGCCAAGGCCGGTGAATCGCGATTCAAGATCTACAAGGGCTGGTTCAACGAAACAGTGCCCGGGGTGCGCATCGATCCAGGCATAGCCCTGCTGCGGTTGGACGGAGACTGGTACGAATCGACCTGGGTATGCCTGGAGGCCTTCTATCCTCAGGTCGTGAAGGGCGGCATGATACTCATCGACGACTACTTCATCTGGGATGGCTGTTCGCGGGCCGTTCACGACTACTTGTCGAAAACCCAGAGCACGGACCGCATCCGTCACTCTCCCGAAGGAGTCGCCTACCTGGTCAAGGGAGCCCCGAACACCTACGAAAAGTACCTGGCAGAAAAAGCGGCTCAATCCGCTTCTTGACGGCTGCAGCAACGACGGTAGGCACTGCCGTTTTCCGGAGGGCTTCCCAGGGATTTTCTCAAGGAATGACCGCACCTGACTTGGCTTCCCCGGCAAATCAGACATAATCACTCCAGTTCAATGAGTAACATCGTCGGCATCGACCTCGGAACCACCAACTCTCTGGTCGCCATCGTGGAGAGTGGCATCCCCTACGTTATCGCGGATGCGGAGGGTCAACGTCTCACCCCTTCAGTGGTCCATGTTCCTGCCAACGGCGGAGACCCCCTAGTAGGACAAGCCGCCAATCGGGTGCGCGTTTTGCACCCCGAGCGCACCCTGTACTCCACCAAGCGGTTCATGGGTCGGCGCGGCTCGATGCTCACCCCCGAAGACCTCCGAGTCACCTACCCCGTCCAGCGCACCGAGAACGGCCCGGCCGGCTTCGACATCGGAGGCACGGTTTGGAGCCCGGAAGAGGTGGCTGCCGAGGTGCTGAAGAAGCTCAAACGGGATGCGGAATCAGCGTTAGGACAACCCGTAGATCGTGCGGTCATCACCGTTCCAGCCTATTTCAATGACGCCCAACGGAACGCCACCCTACGGGCCGGAGAACTGGCCGGATTCCAGGTCGAGCGCATCATCAACGAGCCGACGGCGGCGGCGCTGGCCTACGGTCTCAACAAGCTCAAGGAACACTCCAAGATCGCGGTGTACGACTTGGGTGGCGGCACCTTCGACCTCTCCATTCTCGAGCTCAACAACGGCGTCTTTCAAGTCCTAGCCACCCATGGAAACACCCGATTGGGCGGCGATGACCTCGACCGCGCGCTGACCGACTTCATCATCTCCGAGATCGCCAAGGCGGGCGGCCCCGATCTGCAGCAAGCCACCCCGGCCCAGCAACCGCTGGTCTCCCGCATCCGAGAAGCCGCCGAAGCGGCCAAGATTCGCCTCAGCTCCGACGTAGAGACGGAAGTACAACTCCCCTTCCTCACGCCCGACTTTAGCTTCTTGCTCCGCATCACCCGGGCAGAGTTTGAAACCCTCACCCGCGGGATCATCGAGAAAACCCGCTCGCACTGCCTCCGCGCACTCAGCGACGCGAAACTGGAGTCCAAAGATCTGAACCAAGTCATCCTGGTCGGTGGACAAACCCGGATGCCGCTAGTCCGGCAATGCGTGGCGCACTGGTTTGGTTGCTCGGAGTTCGAAGAAACCCGCGGAGACCTGCGCTTGGGCGACGAGCACCACAAATCCAAGGGCCCTCAGCTCAACACCTCGCAAAACCCCGATGAGGCGGTAGCGCTCGGCGCGGCCATCCAGGCAGAAATCCTGCGCGGCGGACTCAGCCACTTGCTCCTGCTCGATGTCACCCCGCTTTCACTGGGCATCGAAACCTTCGGCGGATTGATGAATGTCATCATCCACCGAAATACAACCATCCCAGTGAAGGCAGGCGAACTCTTCACCACCGCTGTGGACAACCAGCGCAGCATGAAGATCCACGTCCTGCAGGGGGAGCGCGAGCGCGCCCGTGACAATTGGAGCCTCGGAGAGTTCGACCTCGAGTTCGAGGCGGCCCCAAAGGGAGTGCCGCGCGTGGGTGTGCAGTTCGAGATCGACGCCAACGGCATCCTTCACGTGCTGGCCCGCGACGTGAAGACCGGCCACCAGAAGATCGTCCAGATGCGCTCAGCCGTGGACGTCGACGACGCCGATGTCCAGAAGATGGTCGAGGAATCCGTCGAAAACGCCTTCGACGACTTGCGCGCCCGCCAATGGATCGAAGCCAAGATCCGCAGCGGCGAGACCTTAACGGCGACCCGCAAGACCATGGCGGAGTACGACAAAGACCTCGACGACGACTACCGAAAGCAACTCCACGAGGCCCTGGAAGCGGTCGAAGCCATTTTGGCGGAAGAAAATCCCAAGACCAAGACGGGCGACCCCACCCAACTCAAGGCCGCCAACGCCCGACTCGACGAAGTGAGCCGCCCCTTGGCCGAACACGCCATGGACCAAGTCATGGAAGCCATGCTCCGCCAGCGCGGCGTCACCGCCGTCGAAGGCTAATTTCTGGGCACCCCTTTTTCACTGGGATTGGGGATTCCCCTGAGCATGCGGCATCGGTAGCATCCATCACCGATCGCCCCTTCGGTTCTATGTTTGCACTACTTGCCTCCCCTTGGCTGCCGTTGGCTGCCGCGTTTCTGAGCGGATTGCTCGTCAAGTGGCTACTGGACCTGTTCTTCCTGCGCAGCTCGATGTTCGAGACTCAAGAGGCGTTGCTCACCCGCGAACGGCAAATTACTGATCTGCGCCACGAGCTGAACCGCTCAGTCGAGACCCTCAAGAACCGGACGATTGAATTGGACGCCACGGTCAAGGCGAAGACGGCGGCTGAAGCTCTCGGAGCTCAACGTTCGGCTGAGAACCTCGCAACTGCGCAACGGGCTGCTGCTGAATTGGGTCTACTGAAGCAGGCCAAAACGGAAGACGAAGAAATCGCCGCAAATTTGCGAGCAGAGATCCACACGCTTTCGGGACAGGGGTCGATGGAACGTTCCCTGCGCCAATCCGCCGAATCCGAAGTTCTGGACCTAAAGCTGCAACTAGCCACGGCGGCACCGCTGGCTTTGGACCAAGAAGCTGCTCTTCAATCGCTGCGGCTGGCTCAACAACTCGCTGTTTCGGAAAATGAAACGCTGCGTCCGCTGCTCGACCAATCCCGTCGCGAATTAGCCGCTCAATTAACAGTCAACCTCGCCCTGCAAGAGGCTGTGCAACTGCGGGACACCACGCTGGAAGGAGTCCGCACTCAACTCGTCAGCGCTGAATCGGAATGCCAGTCAGTCTCTCAACTCCTGACCCGTCAGGATGAAGAACGCACCCGTTTTACCGAGGTCCAGACGACTCTCGCTGAGGCTGAAGCTCGGTGCGCCGCCAGTCAGGCGGAAGCCGCCGCAACCCGCCACCAACTGGAAACCCTCCAGATTCGGCGAATGGATTTTGAAGCAGCGCTGATGCTGAAGGAAACTCAGACCAACGCTTGGGAGCGGGAGTGTCGGACCGCCAAGAATCGTGCCGATACAGCCGTCCGAAAATCCGCCGCAGATGCTCAGGCGCTGGAATCCATGAAGACGGAGTTCGCGGCCTTTCGGGCAGAATTAGTAGATGCTAAAGAGGCGGCAACGGCTTCTGCAACGCCCACCGCCGATCCTGCTCTGGCTCAACGCGTTAAAGACTTGGAGACCGAGTTGGCGATCGTTTCCGAGTCGCATGCCCGGCTGGAATCCGAGCTCGCCGAGACCAAGGCTCTGGCCTCCCGGGCCGAAGATTTGTCGGAACAATTGGGCACCGTCGAGGCCGAGCTTGCGGCCTTGAAATTGGAACCAGCCCCTTCTCCGTCTGGAGATCTGGAGTCGTTGTTCCAAGATCTCGACACCTTGACCGCCGAACGCAACCGACTCGCCGCCGAGGTCGCCTCACTGAAGGCCTCCGGCACCCGTCCCGACTCTGTCTGACCGGCCATGTTCAACGCACAAGGCAAACCCCGCTACTGGCTCGGAACGTACGACGCCTGGCACCTACTCATCCCCATCGCCCTGATTGCCGTCCTCGGGGCCTGGGTTCTCACTCCTAAGCCGGCCACAGCGCACCGCGCCGTCGCTCCGGTTCTGCCGCCTCTGACGCCCTCGGCCATCACTCAACCCACGGCCGGGTCAACTCTGCTAGTGCGGCAATTCACCGCGATTCAGGGTGTCAGCCATCCGCAAACCCGGGTTTTTCTCTTCCTTCGCCAAATTCCAAATCCAGAACAACTGCTGACTGAAACACGTTCGGCCACGAACGGAGTTTTCCAGTTTGCCATGGCCCCGTTTCCCCCCGGCGATTACGGATTCCGAGTGGAGGCGGTTTCTAGGGATGGGCGTCGCGCTCCTTCTCCGGAGATTTCAGTGCGCCTGATGACAGAACCCCCTCCGGCTCCGACCAAGAAGGCGCCCGTATCCAAGGCGGCTCCCAAGCCACCCACCAAGAAGGCTCCGGCCACAAAAGCGGCGGTGCCTAAGCAGAGCCCGCCAGCCAAGAAACCCCAGCCCTCCCAGACTGCTCCGAAGCAGGACTAAGACGCTGAAGTTTTATCCGCCCGTGCCCCAAAACGCTGGGGTTATTCAATTTTGTCTACCGATTCAGTGGGTGTAATAATAGTGTAGAGTGGCACATTTTGTGTAAATAGGTGGGACCGACCCCGCGCAGGGCATTCCAATCTTCCTGCGCCTCAACGCCCGCAGCCTGCGTCCCTGAGGAGAATCGGAACGCCCAATTGGCGCTTCCCTCTCGACAGGGGCCGATCCGAGACCACTATCCGGCCCCTACTTTATGAAGAGCAGTCCCCATGTGGCCGTCGTCGGCGCCACCGGTGCCGTTGGCATCGAGATGATTCGGACCCTAGAACGCCGCAACTTTCCGGTCGGCAAATTGACCCTGCTGGCCTCGGCCCGCTCGGTCGGCAAAACGCTCATCTTCCGGGGCACTGAAATCACCGTCCAGGAGCTGACCCACGACGCCTTCGCCGGGATCGACATCGCTCTCTTCAGCGCCGGCGGATCCATTTCGCGCGACTACGCCCCGTCCGCGGTCAAGGCCGGCTGCGTGGTGGTCGACAACTCCAGCTACTTCCGCCAAGACCCGACCGTCCCGCTGGTGGTTCCTGAGATCAACGCGGCCGACGTGGCCTCGCATCAGGGCATCATCGCCAACCCGAACTGTACCACCGCCATTAGCCTGATGGCCTTGTACCCGCTGCACCAGGCCTTCGGTGTGAAGCGCATCTTCGCCTCGAGCTACCAGGCCGTTTCCGGCACCGGCGCCAAGGCCATCGAAGAGCTGGAGAAGCAAGTCGGCCAAATCGTGCGCAGCCAACCAGTGACCCGCGAGGTCTACCCGCACCAAATCGCCTTCAACGTCCTGCCGCAGGTCGATTCGTTCCTGGACTCCGGCTATACCAAGGAAGAGATGAAGCTCGAGAACGAGGGACGCAAAATCATGCATCACCCAGGCTTCAAGGCCTCGGTCACCTGCGTGCGTGTTCCCGTGTACCGCTCTCACTCTGTGGCCGTCAGTGCTGAATTCGACAAGCCCATCACCGTGGAAACCGCCCGTGCGGTCCTGCTCAAGGCCCCGGGCCTCGACGTGGTGGACAACCCGTCGGCCTCGCAATACCCGATGCCCCTGCACACCTCCGAAAAGGACAACTGTGCCGTCGGCCGAATTCGTATGGACTGCGCCCTAGAGAACGGCCTGGCCTTCTGGATTTGCGGCGACCAACTGCTCAAGGGGGCTGCTCTCAATGCGGTACAAATAGCCGAAGAGCTCCTGAAGCTGAAGTGACCCCGTCAGGACAGAGATTTACGAGGTTGTCACATCCTTCGGCTTGAACTCTGGACCCAGCAGTCAACGCTGGTGCCTGTGATGGCTCGCCGGATTTTGATCCTAACGGTGGCTGGTTTCCTCATTGGGGAACCGGTGACAAGGCCCGTATTCGGCGCCGAGGCTCCAGGGCCCAGCCCAGCAAACTCTCAGGCGACAACCCAGCCTCCCAAGCCCGGCTCAAAACGGGCCCGCCAGGTAGTCGATGACGCCGCGGCCGAAGGGCTATTCAGCGGACCCATCCAACGGTTTATCATCACCTTCGCACCGGCCGAGATTCAGAAGTTGCGCGACAACCCTCGCAGCCCCGTCCAGGCGACCGTGACCGTGGGCACTAACCGCTTTGAAAAGGTGCTCGTGCATGTTAAGGGCTCAGCCGGCAGCACCCGGAGCGTCGACGACAACCCGGCCCTGACCCTCAACTTCGACAAGCTCATCCCTGGCCAGCGCTTCAGCGGGATGGACAAAATCCATCTCAACAACTCCGTCCAAGATCCTTCTCTCCTGAGCGAGCAACTCGGCCGACACCTCTACCAAAAGGTGGGCATCCCCACTGCCCGGGCCACCCAGGCGCTCGTCAGTTTCGATGGCCGGGAACTCGGCCCCTATGTGCTGAAAGAAGGCTACAACCGCAGCTTTTTGCGCCGCCATTATCCCGACCCTTCCGGCAACTTCTACGACGGCGGATTCGTCCGCGACATTGACCAAGACCTCGACCGCGACACCGGCGATGGCCCGCTCGATTACAAGGACCTTCAAAAACTCCGCGATGCGGCCGACCTCAGCGACCTCCGTCGACGCGAGAGTGCTCTGGAATCGATCTTGAATGTCGATCGCTTCATCACCGAGTCGGCTCTTCAGGCCCTGCTCGTTGATTGGGACGGATACGGCAACAACCGGAACAACTACCGCATCTACTTCGAACCCCGCACCGGCAAGGCCACCTTCCAACCGCACGGCATGGACCAATTGCTGGGGAACATCGGGAAGGACCTGGAGCTCCCGGGCGGCGGCCTGCTCTCCCGACAACTGTTCGATATACCGACCTACCGCGACCGTTTCTATTCAGAGGTCGATCGCCTACTCCACGAGGTCTTCACGACGGAGACGCTCGACGCCCATTTCAAACGCGTGGGCGCGCGCCTCATGCCCATGATCCAGTCGCTGCCGCAGGATCAGCGAGAGTGGCGCACCGAAGCCATCCACTCATTTCAAGACCGCGCCTTCCGCCGTATCGAAATTGCCAAGTCGCGACTCGAGTCACAGCCCAAGCCTATCCGCTTTGAAGTCGGTGGCGTCACGGCCCTCGCGCGCTGGCAACCCCGGTATCAGCGCGGCCAGGTCAAGATGGAGCCCGCTCAACTCGGAGACCTCGACACCCTCTACATCCAGGCACAAGCGCCGGACTCCGTCGCCTCGTTCCGAGCCATGATCCGACTACCCATCGGCAAGTACGAGGTTCGCGGCCGCATCCGCACCCGAGGCGTCCAGGCGGC
Source organism: uncultured Verrucomicrobiota bacterium (assembly GCA_903854475.1). Lineage (GTDB taxonomy): Bacteria > Verrucomicrobiota > Verrucomicrobiia > Limisphaerales > UBA9464 > SXXZ01. The sequence goes on along the minus strand of CAINWP010000207.1, from coordinate 3,183 downwards.
CCCGGATCAACGCTACCCGGGCGGTGCATCTTTTCGACTTAGTGGCGGCGAGCATGCCCGGCTCTTTACCGGCGACACCGAGTGGACCGAATTCGTTCACCCCTTTCAAATTCATGACCCGCGCGACATCGAGCTAGTGGCCGAGATTCGCGCCCATGCCGGCGAAGTCTGGTTCGACCTGAAGTCGATGCATCTCAAGATGGTGCCCTAAGGCAGATGGACCGAGCTATCGGCCCATGGCCCGTCCCTCAATTCTCCATTCTCTATTCGCCGTTCCCCAACTTGCCGAGCCCCCCTCGTGCGGACCACCCTCGCGGCCGATGCCGCTCCGCGTCCTTATCGTTCCCGACAAGTTCAAAGGCACCCTCACCGCCGCAGCAGCAGCCCATGCCATCGCCGAGGGATGGAGACGCGTTCGACCCGACGACACGCTCACCCTGTTGCCCATCAGCGACGGCGGTGACGGCTTCGGATCGGTCTTGGCCGAACGCCTGAGCGCCGAGTGCCAGGTCGTGGAGACCGTCGATGCAGCCCATCGTCACATCCAAGCGCATTGGTGGTACGAACCGCAGTCTCGTCGCGCCCTGATCGAGTCGGCCGCCATCGTCGGCCTTGCTCAACTCCCGCCCGGCCGCTTCCACCCCTTCGAACTCGACACCGCCGGCCTCGGTGCCGCGCTGAAGGCCGCCCTGCACGCCGGAGCCTGCGAAGTGCTCATGGGCATCGGTGGCAGCGCAACCAACGACGCCGGCTTCGGGATGGCTCGAGCCCTAGGATGGGAATTCTTCGACGCGGCCGGCCAACCCATCGAGCGTTGGATCCACCTCGACCGACTGCATCACTGGGCACCGCCCGAATCCCCCTTCCCGCTACCCATCACCGTGGCGGTCGATGTCGACAACCCGTTATTAGGTTCCCGCGGCTGCAGCCGTGTTTATGGGCCCCAGAAAGGGCTTCGCCCCGAAGACCTGCCGATCGCCGACGCCGCTCTGGATCAACTGGCCAAGGTTACGGCCGCCGCCCACGGGACACGCTTCGACCAATTACCCGGGGCCGGTGCGGCTGGCGGGTTGGGCTTCGGACTGCGCCTATTTCTCGGAGCCACCCTAGAATCGGGATTCGAAATCGTGGCCCGGCACACGGACCTCATCGCCGAGATCGACGCGGCTCACCTCATCGTGACTGGCGAAGGATGCATCGATTCCCAGACCTATATGGGCAAAGGCACCGGCCAAATCGCCCTGCTCTGCCGCCAACGCTCAAAGCCCTGCTGGGGCCTGGCGGGTGTCGTAGAAGCACCGACCGCCGCGGAGCCGCCGACCATGCTCTTCCAACGACTCGGAGCCATCGTCCCCACGCTGGCACCCGCCGCCGAAGCCAAGGCGGAGGCTGCCCATTGGCTCAGAATTCTGGCAGAGAAAATCGCAGCAGAGGCCCTATGACCCCAACGCCGGGTCCCGATACCCATCCCCTGAGGTCCCGCCTCGTTGAGACTAACAGAAAGCGCACGTTAACGGGCCCACTCAGGCCTCAGTCGTTTGAGGTGAAAAAAGCCCAACTAAATCGCGCGAACCACGGAGATCCACGGCCTCGGTTCATCCCATGAAATCTTTTTATAGAACCGTCAACCACGCGGGGCTTGAAATGCTCCGAGGAATCAGGAATATTTCTCTCACTGGAACGCGGGCGTAGCTCAGCGGTAGAGTACTAGTCTTCCAAACTAGTTGTCACGGGTTCGAATCCCGTCGCCCGCTCCACTTTTCATTGGGGTTTTTGAAGATCGGTTGACTGTTCACACAGTTTTCACACAAGTTCCACCATGGCCAAGAGCAATGGGCGGAAGCAAAAGACCAGCGGATGGAACCAGAAGGAAAAGCCGATCACCTTCAAGCGGGGGTCCTTCACCGGTACGATCTACACGACCTCCCGCGAGATCCGCGGACAAACCTACGCGGTTTTCCGGTCCTCCTACTACCAGCCTGATGGGAAACGAGTTGTCAAAGACTCGGGCTCGATGGAGCGAGCGCAGCAAATTTTGGAGGATGCCGCGCAAGCGTTTGGTCGCGCTCAACCGGACGCACTGTCCTTCACGCCAGAGGAGCGGCGGGACGCGGATGCCGCCATGGAGATCCTACGCCCCCACAATCTCTCACTCTACGCCGCCGCAAGCCAACTGACAGAAGCTCTATCGGCCCTCCCCACCGGAATGAGTCTGATGGAAGCTGTCCGGTTTGCGGTCCATCGAAATCCGAGCAACGGCACCGCCAAGTTGGTTCACGAAGTGGTTGCGGAGCTGGTCCAGGACCGAGAATCCAACGGCTGCTCCGAGAGATATCTGAGCGATCTTCGTAACCGTTTGGCGCAATTCTCCAACGCTTTCCCTTGCGCCATCGGAACGATTACGCCGAGTCAGATCCGACAACACATTTCAATCATGAAGGGGCGCGATGGACAGAAATTGGCCGTCAGAAGTCGAGAAAACCACAGACGCCTTATTGTGACACTCTTTACGTTTGCCAGCCAGCAACGCTACATTTCGCGAGAAAATGCCGCGGAAATCGCTGAGATCGACGGTTTACGTGTGTCAGAGCGACCCACCGAAATATTCAAACCGGAACAGATCCAGAGCATCCTGAATCAATCGACAGGCAGCGATCGCGTTTTACTCGCCATTGGAGCATTCTGCGGACTGCGTGCAGCCGAGTTGGGAAGACTCACTTGGGATTGTATCAAATGGGAACAGCAAGTGGTGATTGTCGGTGCCGATATGGCGAAAACACAATCTCGGAGAGTCGTTCCACTCCCCACCAACGTCGCTAGTTGGATAGCCACACACATCGATTCCGGTTCTACTGGAAAGATCAGCCGTTATACGGACGTTGGACATCTCTCACGACGATTCTCAGCAATAGCTACCGAGTGCGGAGTCCCGTGGGTGAGCAACGGCCTCCGCCACTCGTTTTGCTCATACAGACTGGCACAAACCAAGAATGCTGCTCAGACAGCACATGAAGCAGGAAACTCTCCAAGCATCCTGCACAGACACTATTCAGAGTTAGTGACCCAACAAGAGGCCGAAAAATGGTTCAACGTCATGCCATGTGAAAGACGCCAAACACGAAAACCAACTAAATCAGCACGGTTTTCCGTGACGCCAGTTTGAAATAAAAAACTAGAAAACTT
>CAINWP010000206.1 GCA_903854475.1 uncultured Verrucomicrobiota bacterium | reverse complement strand
GTCATACTGGCCAACACCCGGCAGCTGAGGAGCCCGAATGGCGTACAAATCCACATCGCCCGTCGCGCCCGACACCGTGAAGGTAACCCCCAAGACATTACTGGCGGGCACCTGATAGGAGTAATACTCCTGCAAAATGGGCGCAGTATTGGTGACCCGGATGGCTATCCGATTGGTCAGCGGGGTGATACGGACACCAAAGTCCGTTTGTATCGAAAACTGATTGGAAGAGGTCCCACCCGCGCCCCGCACCGCCAAATAATAGCGCTGCCCACGCGGAAGCAGCGGCGGAAGATTAATGTCGAGAGTACTCTCAAAAAAGCGACCTGCCGGCAGACCGGAAACCACCGTCACCGTGTCGGACTCCGTGGGATCTGGCAAACCCGAGGCGCTGTAGAGCATCGAGAGCAGACCGCCCGAAAGATTGATCAACGTGTTGGTGGCCCGTTCGGCTTCCAGCGGAACATCGACCACAAAGTAGCGAATGTCCTCACCCACAATGTTGGTGGTGAAGGCGATGCCATTGGTCAACCGGAAGGTCGGCGGATTGGTAGGCATGAAGGTGAAGCGCAACTGCCAGTCCAGCAGGAGGCCCGCTTCACCACCCCGAGCATCGGTCGTCTGCAATTCCCACAACCCGGTGCCGGGCTGACCCATGAGTGGGCGCAGCGGTTCTTCCGGTTGATAGACCAGCGGAGAGCCATCTTGATCGAGCCAGACTTGCCCAATCTCCAAACCCGACGGGAAGTTGGTGGCAGAGGCCGGGGGCGAGGTTGCCACGAATCCAACAGCGGTGCGTGAGGACTTGGCGACAAAAGAAGTGGTGTTGGTGACCCAGTCCGGCGTGCTGTCCACCCGCAAATTGAACCCGCCATCGACCCAAACTTGGGCATTCACCGCGGTCTTAGCCGCGGGAGATTTTCGACTGGTGAAGGCCAAGCGATAAGCCTGACCGATGTTGAGGTCGAACTGACGTTCCACCACAGCATTGCGGAGGTCGAGCACCTGGCCTTCTTTGCCACCGACCAAGACCGAAACCTTGTTGGTCATCACGATCCATCCTTCAAGGCTGTTGGTCCCCGCCGCGAAATCCCCAATGGTGACCGTCTCCCAATCATTGGAGTACAGCACCTGCGGCACAATCCGACTCAAGTACGGAGGCTGAGCAAACTTGATCGGCGTGTAGACCCCATTGGTGCTATCACCGAAGATCGCAAACGCCCTATTGGTGATAACTCCCCCGGACGGGAACACGCCCGCGCGGGTGCTCAACATCACTGGGTTGCCTGCCTCATCCTGGAAGATGGCACTCAGCGATCCCGGACCATTGCCCCAGGGGGCTGATTGACCAATGAACAAGGCCGGCCCAGAGCGCTTTTTGGCCGCATCGTACCACCCGCCCACCACCAGACGCTCGTTGCCTGCAACTGGTTTGATCCATCCTTCCAGAGTAATCCCCGGAAGATTGCCAATTTCCCGAATGCGGGAGTCGGTGGAGATGGCTCCGGTACCGGTGCCTGGCTGGCGCATACCAAAATTCATCTGACCCGCCACGGTGGTGCCCACACTGCTAATGGTCTGACCAGCAATGGTGTCCAAACCGAAGCGGTCCATGGGCCAGAGCGCCGCCAATCCAGCACTGGCCAAATTAGTTGCCTTGGCACGACCGAAGGATCCCTCCTCATAGATTTTGCGGATCTCGGTCTCGCGGATGGAGCGACGCCAGAGTCCGAAGTCGTCCAATTGAATGGGGCTACCCGGTAGGTTGGCCGAACCCAAAGAGCCGAGGTGGAACGAGGTTGGAGTATTGCTGGCCGAAAGCCGGACCAACTGTTCGGCCACCACTTCACCATTGAAGTAAATGCGAGCCACCCCTCCGGCACGATCGAGCGACAAGGCCACGTGCTGATAGTTGCTGGTCACGAGCACGCCACCCAAGCCGTTGGTGGTGGTGAGTCCGCGGTTCTCGAAGAGCAACGCGCTTGCGCCGCCGGGCGTCACCAAACGCAGGGCCAGATCGGAGACGCGGGCGTGTTCGACCCGGACACCCACCTGCACATCCGAAACGGGACGCGCATCATCGACCTGAACCGAAGCCACCGTCCGGGCGACATCAGCTAAGGAAGCCGACCGCCCTTCAATGGTGCGGGTGAATTTCGAAGACAAATTGCGCTCACCGTAGATGGCGACATCAAAGCATAACTCCACACCGGACGGGTTGTGGAAGAGCACGAAATAGGTGCCGGACTGGAGGGCGGGGACGTCCCGCACGGAAATACTAATGATGCCCGGCCCGAGCAACGTCGCCACGCGGTCGTTGGCCTCCAAATTGTCGGGGTCGGGAAAGGCTTCGCGGCGAATGTACACTTCCAGCGGTAAGTTGGCGGGGACCATGTTGGTCACCTCAATAATGAGCCGACTGGCATCCGGAGGCACAATGCGCAGACGGAAGTCGTAGCCCTGGGGCGGGAGACAAATATTCTCGAAGACACGCTCTTCGAAGGCCGGCAGCACCTGCGGCTGAACCTGAAGCTGCACCGAGTTCAAAGTGCCGGAACCGCCCAACACGTCATCTTGCAGGAGGTAATTCCAGGAACCCATGCTGCCCAAACCCGAGAAGTCGAGGAGGGTGGTACTGGGGCCGTCGGACGGCTGACCGCCAGGGAAACGCAAGCCTGGGATGTCGTCGTAAAGTCCCACGACCGAACCGGATACCTGGGTCAATCCTGTGCCGTAATCACGAATGGACCGGCGGTTATTAATGGTCACTCCATACCCTGCGTGGACGAGGGTCCCTTGGAGGTCGAAGAAGTTCTCGTGCCCGAGGGACTGAATGAAGGTCACGTTGCGAGTAATCCCGGCAGGACCTGTGCCGAAGTAGCGAACCACACCCGGCGCATCCGGGCTGCCATCAGGAATGGAGCGCCCGCTGCCAATGGGGGTCATGAGCAGGCTGTAGCCATTGGCTCCCTGGATGTGGAAGGGCTGATCGCTGCTGCGAATCACCAATTCAAATTCACCGCCCTGCTGATCTTCGGCCTTCACGCCGATGTAATACACCTCGCCCGTGGCCGGGGCGTTGGTGATCTCAATGCGCTCCTCGAACCCCTGCTGGGTGGAACGATACGCCGAGGCCAGTGCCGAGGCCTGGAGGTTGGTCAGGCCAGGATCGGTGGACATGTACAAGTCCAAGTCCGGTCCCAGAACACGGTCACGCAGGCGGTTTCCTGAGGCCCCGGGCCCACGCGGACGAGCCAAGTTGGCGGCCGAAGAAATGACAAACTCAACGTACTGGCCGTTGGTCAATCCGGTGACCGCCGCCGCCTCGGGATTGAAGAGGTTGGTGAAGACGAAGAAATGCCACTGAGCGGCTTGCCCCACCGCACCACCGACCAAGGGAGACTGTGCCCCGACCCGGGAAGCCGAAACTGGAATGCCATTGGTGGCCACCACAGAAACGGCGGGCGGTTGGATAGGCCCAAAACCACCCGCTGACCCGCTGACGTACTCGGCCGTAGCCACGATGTCGTTGCCCGTGGCCGCGTCCGACGAGAGGGCCACCACGAAGTCCTGAACAACATTGGTGCGGTTCTGGAGATTCTGAATTTCGCGAGAGGCCAGAGCGTTGACGTTCACCCGACGCGCCACCACCTGGATGATGTACTCGCTGGCCAGCGGGGGTTCGAGCACCACGCGCTCCACATTGTTGACCGAATCGAAGATCGAATTGGTCACACCCACCTCCACCACCTCGAAGGCATTGGTGCCCGCTCGACCGGCAGTATATCCGGTGCGTGCCATGTCGTTACCGACGAATACCTCACCCGTGACGGTATTGGACACGATGAGGTCCAAATCATTAACCAACTTGAGACCGGCAGCCGGATTGCCTGGAGGATCGGTCCAGACCAGCGTGAAGTGAAACGCACCCGTGGCGGACACCTCGTTGGTGGTGAGCTTCAATCGCAGTAATTGACTGGCCCCGGTGGTGAGTTCACCAGCGAAACCCGCCAACTCCACGATCGCCCCGTCGGCGCGGGTCAGGCGCACCCCGCTGTCGAGGGCGCGCGGCAAACTGGGCTGTCCCCACCCTGCGTAATTCATCACCGAGCGGAAGTTGGGTGCGTAAATATCGGACGAGGGACGCGCGCTGTTAATGACCAACGCCTTGTAGGCCGCCGCCTCGATATACCTCGGCAAGTTGATACCGGGGCGATGCCAGAACTCCTGGATTTGAGCCAACAGGCCGGACACGGCCGGTGCGGCCATACTGGTGCCGGACAAAAATCGGTACCACGGAGCCACCGGGCGGTTGAGGTCGTCGAACACGGCGTACTGCACCGAATTGGTGTCGTATTCATCCTCGAGTTTCCACTGGGCCGACCGCGCTGAGAGAATTTGAGAACCGGGCGCAACCACGTCGGGCTTGAAGCGGCCGTAACTGCCTTCGATACCAATGCCCACATTGCCGCGGCTGGAGAAGTTGGCCACTTCGGTGTCGGTGTCGGTGCTGGCGCGGAGCACCAGGTTGGTGGTCAGTTCGGCATTGGTGCTCGGTTCACGAAATTGCTTACCGCCCGCCCAGATCACATGGCCTTCATCGTCGGTCACCACCGCGTTGGTGAGGTTGCGCTTGGTTTCCAGCGCACCCACGGTGATCACGTTTTTAGCGTTGCCCGGTACGGTCACCGACCCGCGCAAACCGCCGACACCATTGTTGCCGCCTTGTCCGGAGTTGCCGGCTGCGAAGACGAAGAGCACCGGTTGCTCACCCGAAATTTCGGGCAAGGCATCCCGCGAGGCAGCATCGTAACTGGCCGAAATGGAGTTGTACTCGTAAGCGCCCCGATAGCCCCAACTGTTGTTGGAGATGAGGGCGTTGGTCATGGCGGCCTGCTCCTGCAAGAAGGCATCCGAGATGGTCGGCCCGGTTTGCAGGTCGATGGGTAAGATGAAGAGCTTGGCGTTGGGGGCGTGACCGCGGAACTGAGCATTGGTCACCGAACCCTGGGCGGGCCCCTGAATCTCGCGCGAACGAACCCCGCTGCCGGCGATGGTCCCGGCCACATGGGTGCCGTGGCCGTCGCGGTCGGTCAGGAGATTGGTCTGGGATCCGACCGAGAAGATGCGGTTGGTGGTCAGGTCGGGGTGAGTCCAGTCGATGCCCGAGTCATTGACATTAATCACCACGTTGCTGCCGGTGAGACCCCGATAGGACACCGTATTAGTAACATCCGTGGCGCTCCCGAGCAGGTAGGCCGAACGATCATTGAGCAATTCGCGGCGGTGGGCCTTTTCGATCAAATGCACCTCGGGCGATTGAGCCAGTGAGAGGAGCGCGTCGGGCGGCACATCGACCGTGACGAGCGTGCCGAACGGGCTGCGCTGACGAGTGACCTCGCGAACCCCGAGCGACTCCAAACGCGAGAACGCATCAGGATCGGTCAGGGAGAGCATGAGTCGATCGCCCGCCTCCAGCGGCCGACCGTCGATAACTTGAGTGAGCAGTTCTGGTTCGAGTTTGAAGGCGGGATGCCAGGGCGAGACCGAAGCGATGTCGGCGTCGAGGGCCAAGCGCTCGACCGACTCGTCGGAACCCTTCACCAGGAAGGCATTGACCGGCAGGTACGAGACGACGTGCAACTGCTGCTCTTCCAATCGACGACGGGACCCTGCGTCGGGCTCCTGAGCGAATTGAACAATATGGAAACCGGGTTCTGGGCCCGCCACCAGCGACTCGGGCAACGGCAGCGGTTCGCCCGTGCGAGTATCTATCAGGGCATTGCGTAGCACCAACGCGCGCGGATCGTTCCTCAACTGATCGACCGTCTTCGTGGTGTTGCTGGAGCGCCAAGGAAATTCAGAATCCTGCGGTGCCGGGCGCTGGCCAGCCGTGAGCGGGCGAACCCGCAGGCGCTTGGCGGCCACATGGGCCGAGACGGCCATGGAGCGACCGAAGGCCGAGGCCACGGCCGGGCCGGCGGGCGGCGCGGTGAGCCCGGAGGCCGAGGAAGCGGGGTCCACGGCGGGTGGCTGTACCCAGCGGTACAGCCCCAGGGAACCCACCGCCAAGGCGATGGCAATAATCAGGCTTCGAAACGGGCGCATGACGAAAACGGGATAACGGCGTTCAGTCCGTGGTCAGCACGCGGTGGTCTTCCACCACCGAGCGCAGGGTTTGGGTGACCGGGGCGTTCGTGGAGAGGGCTCCCTCGAATCGCAAGACGGTCTTGGTGGCGAACTCGCCGGTGACAACGTAGTTGGTGGACAGGCCGAAGAACGGACCCGGTGCGGTGACCACCGCTCCCGGAGCTGGCTTCAAGGTCTGAGCCCACGCGTAAATGATATACCGCGGCTCCTCGGCCTTGAGCAGCGAGAGGATTTGCTGCGGGATGCGCTCGACGACCTCGTCGGCCACGGGTCGGAAGCGGCCCGGATTGGCCTCATCGTACTCCACGTTCTCCAACAAGGGCGAACCCACCGACAGCGTCTCGACCGAGCAAATCTCACCGACCGATCGGAACCGCGGTAGTGAGCGGCGTGCCTTGGGGACAGTGAGCGGCTTGCCGTCGGGTCCGGTGACCGTGACCAGCGGATCACCCGGCCAACCATTGGTGTGGACGAAGCCCGATGCGATGCCGCGGCGGAAAAGGCCGTTGATGGTGTATCCACCAACAATCTTCTGAAGGGATGAGTCACCATTGCCTCCGGCCGGATCCAGCACGGTGGCCACCAAGTTGTTGCCGTCATTATTGAGCCGGCGCAGGGCCGGAACCCCCGACAAGATCGCCGACCAGGCCGACAAGTTGGTCTGATTGACGCCGATCTGGCCACGACCCGCATTCTCGGTGAGTGCCGTCGAGAAGGTGTCGAGCAACGCCCAGTCGTTGGTCGGGTGCGTGCCGTAACTGCCCGACCACTTAGGCCATGATGGTATTTGAAGGTCTTGAGTCGGCTCCAAACTGGCTACCGAACTTTTCAAGTACACTGTCTGCCAAGGCGTTCCACGATGGATTCGTCCGAGTTGTCCGATTGATGCAAAAGCATTCGTGGGAATCGGAAAAGACCACGAAGTGCTATCAACGACAAGCGGGTCTTTATAGGCCATGTCGAACTTTACGATACTCGTAGTGTCACCGATTCCAAGATTCGCAGTAACACCCCATGGGGCATAAGCTCGATACTGTTTTATGCCAATATAATTCGAAACTTGATTTGTATTTATTAAATCAGCCTGAACCGCACTTCCGTTTATAATAGACATACCCAAAGTTGCAGGAGTCTCTTTTGAAAACCTCCAATACTCGGAATATAAACTATGCATTACGTTCACCAAACACCCGATACCCAGATCTTCTTTTGTGTAGTGAACAAACGGATCGTTTGCAACAAGTCGCTCAGTAATAAAAACATCACTCACTGGATTGAAACCAACTTGAATACGATTACCATTAATATTTCCTGCAGATGCCAATAATCGATCTAATTCTCGTCTTGCAACCACCTGAGCGCTTCTTGGTACAGTGTTTATTCCATACAGAAAAGCCTGCAATCCATACGCAGCTTCAAATCGAGAATCCACTGATACTTGGCCAGGTAAACCGTTTGTATTCCACAATCCGTTCTTTAGTAAACCGGGATTCTTAGAAGCTCTAAATTGCTCCTCAAAGCCAGATGGAATTAAACCACTTTGGGTGATGGATGATTGCCAAAGCATTGGCCCCGTAATCGAACCTAGCCCTGAGCCTCCACCTGCCACATTGCCACCGGTGTTGTCGAAACCCTGATCGATACCAGCATCGCCTGCATTGCCTGGCAGTGTTCCATAGGCCGTGTACTTGAGGTTTTCCAGCAGATTGCTCTCGAGTGTCCCGCTCTTAAGATTCACGAAGTCGAGCAACCGCGCCGGGATGAAACTGTCGTCCACGATGGCGAAGACCAACCGATTGGTGACCGCTATGTTCAACTTTGGCACCAACCGGTCGGGACGAGTCCCCGGCATGGGGAACATGGCCAATGGATTGTTGGTCTCGGTGAGCGGGAAAACTCTACCGATCACCGGGTTGTACACCAAGCCGAAGGTGGTGTTGGTATTGAGTGCCGGGATGTATTCTCTACCGAGCCAACGGGTCTTGGGGCTGGCAGAACCAATGCGAACCACATTGCCCACTTGCAACGCATAGTTGGTCCGGTTGAACACCATGGGGTTCTGAACGCTCAGCGGCAGGTTCGGATTGAGCGGCTGGGGGATGAACAGCGGTTGACCCAGCGGCTGAGCAGCATTGGTGAGGCTTCCGTCGTACAAACACACCTCGGTCCAGTTGGTGGCGATGAGTCGCAGCGGGCGATTGGTCGGGAAGGCCTGCAAGTAGGAGTTCCAACCCTCCGCTGCCGCGGTATTGATGACCTGGAAGGTGTACTGACCGTACTTCACCACACCCAAGGCGCTGAGGGTGGTTTCATTGGTGGGGCGCACGGCTCCATTGGGCTGACGTTCCAGAAGCAGGCGGCGACCGGTGCGCACGCGGGTTTGCCAGAACGCCTCATTGAACTTAGGTAAGCCCAGGGCATTGGTGCCCGTCTGGTTCTGCTTGGTGCCGACGAGATACGGAATGCCGAAGACGTTGGTCCGGGTGGGCAGCGACGGATCGGTGCTCAAGTTGGCCACGTCGATGGGATTCTCGAAATCCATCCAGTTGGTCCAGGCGGTGTTCAGCACCTGGGTGAATGCATTGGTTACTTCTTCCAGCCCGGCCAAGCGGACGACGGAGAGCTTCTCGCCCGGGTTGCGCGGGTCGTCTTGGTCTTCGCGATAGAAGGTGGGACGGAAGACGTGCGGCGGGATG
>CAINWP010000205.1 GCA_903854475.1 uncultured Verrucomicrobiota bacterium | reverse complement strand
TTCCTCTATTGCCTGGCTGAGTGAATCTCCCCGCCGCTGCTCCGGGATCGGAGCCGGAGGCCGGTGGGGGCTCCCTCAGGCCAACTCACTGGATCGCCATGGCCTTAGGGCGGGAAGTGACTTCGCGGAAGCGGGACTCGTACTCCGGATGATTTGTGCCCATGAGCCGGTCCCACACATTGAGATAAAGACTGTAGTTCCCCCGCATTTTCTCGTGATGCATGATGTGGTTGGTGGGGGTGTTAATAAATTTTCCTAACCACGAATCCATCAGCCATCGGGGATAGAACTCGTAGCCGGTGTGTCCCATCACGTTGAAGAAAATCTGCCAAAGCATGAAGAGCGTGAAGGCCAGCGGGTGGATGGGCATTACAAGCACGGTGAGTGGAAAGATGCCCGCTTCGACCACCGCTTCGGCGGGAGCGAACGCGTAGGAGGCCCAGGGCGAGGGATTGTTGGAAAGGTGGTGCACCCGGTGAAACACTGAGAAGAGCCGCGGATGGTGCATCATCCGGTGCGTCCAATAAAAGTAGGTGTCATGCAGCAAAATGGCGCAACCGATACTGCCCCAGAACCAGGCAGTGCCATAATCCCCCACCTTCCAGTACATCCGAGTCCACCCAGATCGCGACGCCAAAATTGTACTAGCTCCAACCAACCCGAAAATCGCCAGAGTCAGGAGGGAATAACCGATCTCACGTCGGATGTCGGAGGAGGCAGGGAATCGCGGAATGATCTTGCGATGAGCCCAGCGTTGCCGAAACCACCAATAACCCAGGACCCAACCGATCCCTGCGAACAGCAAGTAGCGCAGCGTGGCATCGACCGTGGTGACACCAGCAATCTTAAAGAAGCTCCAGGGTGAATCGAGGATGCGCTCCAGCGGTGTCATCGAGGTTGATTCTGAACCGTCGCCGACTCGCTGGCTATGCCTTCTTGGCCACCGGAGATATTCCACCAATCACCCCTTGTCGCACACGGGATTCTGCCCGGCCTGTCCGGAGCCGTAGAGCGCCAAGGCCTTTTCCAGCGAGGCGAACACGTTCGCATAATCGACGATCAAGCCGTTGTGCTGTAAGCGTCACCCGAGGCACCACCCCGCATAGGTGTCATAGTTTGCCGAGTATGACGTTTATGCAGCGGCTCTGAGGGCGGGGGTATGCATTCGCCCCCAGTTTGCCGGCAGGAGGACGACCAACTGACGGTTGGTCATCGAAGGCAGGCGGGTCAGGACATCCTTGATGTAGGCATACGGATCGATTCCCCGCCGACGGCAACTCTCGATCACTGTGTACAGGATCGCGCCGCGTTCCCCGGCTCCGGCTTCCCCGAAGAATAACCAGTTCTTTTTTCCTAGCGCCGTGGGCCGGATCGCATTCTCGATCTGGTTGTTGTCGATTTCAACCCGTCCGTCCGTAAGGAACACCAACAGACGGGGCCATTGCCCCCGGGCAAAATCAATCGCCTCACCCAAGAGAGATGTCGGGAACGTCTTGGGCTGCATCCGCGCCAGCACCCGGCCAAGCCGCTCAACGATCATCCGGCTCTCGGAGCTCCGGAGTGCTTCCCGCAACCGAGGACCTGCTCGGTTCTGGCGCAGCACAGCCTCCACCCGATAAAGGTGCTGGATCTGCCTCAGTACCCAACCGGCCCACAATGGCGACTCATTCCGCCCCTCATAGAACTTGCGCCTCACGTGGGCCCAGCACCCTGCCAACGTCAGGGGGTGGGGATGACGTCGGGCAAAGGATCCATAGGCCGCATACCCGTCACACTGCAGGACTCCGCTAAAGTCGACCGGCACCAGATTTTCGAGACACTTGGCCGCTCGGCTGGTTTCCCAGCGGAACACCACGTCTCCTCCCGGTCGAAGGCAGGTCCACAGGTACCCTTGGCCGGTCTTGCCTCGACCAGGATCCAGATACTCGATGGGCGTTTCATCAACCTGCACATACCCACCGGCCATCACCCCGGTGAGGATCATGTCGTAGATCGGTCTCAACCAGTCGGCCGCCAGACCGACCCAGCGGGCCATAGTCTGGCGGGGCAACTCCACTCCGTGACGGGTGGCGTAGATCCGTTCCTGCCGGTACAGCGGCAGGTGATCGCAGTACTTGCTGACCAGGATGTGGGCCAAGAGTCCCGGAGCCGGCAGACTGCGCTCCAACAGGCGCTCCGGCAGCGGTGCAATCACCGGTGCAGCATCCGGCTCGGAGCGCTGCACGTATCGGGGGCGCACCAACCGCCGCCGGAAGAAGCGGCCCGGCTCGTAATCCAATTGCTCGCTGACTTCCTCACCAATCCGGCGCCATTGCTCGGGTGCCGCTTTGACGTCGTCCGGTTCGAGCACTTCCTCCACCACCGGGAGGTGCTCCGGCACGCGGGCCTTGCGAACGGGCCGTTGTGTTTTCTTTTCCGCGGAGGGACCGGGTTCGATCTTCCCGGGCCGGACTTCGACTTCAACCTCCGGAAGGGCCAGAACCAGTTCCAACTGATTGCTCGGCAACTGCTCGCTGGACACTCCGAAGAAGCGCCGGGTGATCTGATCCAACTTCTGACGCAGCAACTGGTTCTCCCGCCGCAGCGCTTCCATCCCCGACAAGGCCGACAAAGCCGCCTCCAATTGGCGGGTCAGTTCGGCTTCGCGCGGCGTCATAAACAACGTCGCAAAAGTAGCAGTTACAGGGCCAAAAACCGGGGGTTTTATCGTCTTTTAGTGCCCCCCAAAAACTACTCACGCTGATACCACGGACGGAGCTTGGCACCTCGTAGATCGACCCCATCGGTGAGCAATGCCAGCGCCTCCGGAGTCAGAGAAAGCTTGGTCGTCGCATCGTGGCTGGGCTGAGGCCAGGAGAAGGTGCCTTCTTCAAGTCGCTTGGTGCACATCCACGCCCCGGTACGATCGCGAAAGAGGATCTTGATCCGGTTTCGTCGTCGGTTGGTGAAGACGAAGAGCGATCCGCCCCGGGGATCTTCGGCCAATCGTTCGGTGACCAAAGCGTGCAGACCATTGAAGCCTTTGCGCATGTCGCAGGGGTCGATGGCCACGAACACCCGCAGTGCGCCAGAAAAACTCAACATGCGTGGAGTTGACGCAGGAGTTCCACGACGAGAGGCAGTTGGGTGCTCTCGCTGATCCGCAGACGCACCTGACCAGGGAGCTCCAGTTCCAATGCTGGATGGGACTGTGGTGCCGCGACTTCGACGAAGCGTGTGGAAGGAGTCCCTTTGTTGTGGTCGTTGGGAGGCTCGGAACGGCGGCGACGCCAACTGGCGAAGGTCTGGTACTTCACACCGACCAACGCGGCAAAGGCTAATCCGCTCATTCCGCTGCGATCGAACTCCTCCAAGATCTGCAGCCTCTTCGCAGCCGGGACTCGGATCCGGCCAGCCAAGTCCTCTTTCAGCAGGGATACACTCGCATTCGTGTCCATGCCGCCAACTTACCCTGATCAACGCATCCCTCGGTAGTGGTGCTCCGGGTGACGCTTACTCTCAAGTGTCACCGGTGCAATTGCTGTCGACGCCGAGGATCGACCCCGCTTGGCACTAGAAAGGTCTCCAAGCCGCCCCGATCTTGGGAGCGTGGCTACCCACTGAAAGTAGCGAGAAACCAAAACAAGCGTCCCTGTAAAAAGTCTGTCGGGACGGACCGCTCGGAGATCGGTCCCTACCCAGGAGCCTGATTAGGATGAGGTGCCTCGTCGGGCTACATCCGAGATTCCCGATACGGACTCCACCTCACGCGGGACACCTCTGAGGTAGGGCGATTTCTCCGAAAGCGCCGCGTCGGCACACGCGGACCGCTGGGAGATCGGTCCCTACCCAGGAGCCTGATCAGGATGAGGTGCCTCATCGGTCTACATCCGAGATTCCCGATACAGACTCCACCTCACACGGGACACCTCTGAGGTAGGGCGATTTCTCCGAAAGCGCCGCGTCGGCACACGCGGACCGCTCGGAGATTGGTCCCTACCCAGGAGCCTGATCAGATGAGGTGCCTCGTCGGGCTACATCCGAGATTCGCGATACAGACTCC
>CAINWP010000204.1 GCA_903854475.1 uncultured Verrucomicrobiota bacterium | reverse complement strand
CGGAGCAACCCCGCCCCAAAATCACGACCCAACAAGCCGACCTGTCGACAGACCCGATGTAGTGCAGACCTTTGATCTGAAAACCCCTCTTTTGCTGGGGTTTTTTACTTTCAAAGTGCCCAGTAGCGAAAGTCCGGCTAGGAGGCACGGCGTTGCCCGGCCCGCTCATCGAAGAGATTCAACACACACCCCGCGTCCCCACCGACACCGAAGACCTCCGCGTTACGGCGCGAGTACGGGCCACCTTTCAACCGGTCGCCGGTGTCACGCTGCGCTACCGCATCCTCTTCGGCGCGGAGACCGGGATCCCGATGTGGGATGACGGGGCTCACGGAGACGGCGCCGCCGGAGATGGGGTCTACGCGGCGACCTTGCCCGCCGACTTGGCCTCTCCGGGTCAACTGATCCGCTACCGGATCGTGGCCACAGACACCCTGGGTGCCACCTCCCGCTGGCCGCTCTTCCCCAGCGCGACCACCTCCCCAGAATACCTCGGCACCCTCGTCCAGCCCACAAATCTGGTCACGCAACTCCCGGTCTTCCACCTCTTCATTGCACCCAATCAACTGGCCGGCATCGACACCGAGTCCGGTGGTCGCATCGCCCTCTTCCACGACGGCGAACTCTACGACAACGCCTACATGGAACTGCGCGGAAACACCTCTGCGGGCCTGAACAAGAAATCGCATCGCCTGGAGTTCAATCGCGGTCACGAACTCCGTCATCCCGGCCCCGGCGGGAGTGTGCGCAAGTCAGCACTCTTGGCTGAGTACCTCGACCCGGCCTACTTGCGCCAGAGCCTCTGCTTCTGGTTCCTGGAACAAATTGGGGTCCCTTCGCCATTTCACTACCCGGTGCGGGTCCACTTGAACGGTCAGTTCTATCAACTGGCCTTCCACAACGATGTCATCGGTCAGGAACAAGTAGAGCGCATGGGCTACGACCCGCGGGGCGCCCTCTACAAGGCCGTGGGCAACCTGACCCCAGACTTCTCCAGCACTGGCGTCTTCCAGAAACTCGAGCCCGACAACGACCCGAGCCGCACCGACTATCTTCAACTGGCCAACGGTATCCGCGAAACGTCCCCGCTGACGACACGGCGCAACACGGTCTTCGACTTGCTCGACCTCCCTCAGGTCATCAACCACTTGGCAGGAACCCGCTGGTGCGCCGAGAACGACGACGTGTGGGCCAACATGAGCCTCTACCGGGATACCTTCGGGGACGGGCTGTGGTGCAACATCCCCTTCGACATGAATGCGTCGTGGGGACAGCTCTACGGCGGCAGCAACCCGCTGGAGGCCACGGTGGATGCGTCCAAGAGTCATCCGCTCTACGGAGGCTCCAGCACGGGCGGCAATTTCAACCGCCTCTACGACGTCATCGTACGCTTGCCCGAGACGCGTCAAATGCTGCTGCGGCGCCAACGCTCCATCCTCGACTTACTTGTGCAACCGCCGGGCACTCCGTTCGAACAACGCATCTTGGAGAACCGTGTTGTTGCCTTGACCAACCTCATCGGCCCGGAGGCGTTGCTGGATCGCGTGAAGTGGGGTGTTTCACCCTGGGCTGGCAACAAGACCTTTGCCGCGGGTGTCGGCGACTTGTTCAATCAGTTCATCGAACCGCGCCGTCGTCACTGGTACCTCACCCACAGCATCACCAACACGGCACGGACCATTGGCATTAATAATTCCAACAACGCCGGCATCCCCCTGAGGCAACCGGAAGACGCGGCCCCTGAAATCCTGGACGTGGAATTTAACCCAGTCTCCGGCAACCAGGCGCAGGAGTTTCTGGTGCTCACCAACCGCTCAGGCCTCGCCTTGGACTTGAGCGGTTGGAAGCTCGACGGTGCCGTCGAGTTCACCTTCCATCCGGGCACGGTGCTCCCCTCCAACAGCGTGGTGTATGTCAGCCCGGATGTGCGCCAGTTCCGCGCCCGCACTACCGGGCCGCGTGGAGGTCAGGGACTCTTCGTGGTGGGCCCGTATTCTGGCCAACTTTCGGCCCGTGGCGAGACGCTCACGCTGCTCAATCCCCGGGGCAAGACCGCCCACCAACTCACCTACGCCGGCGACCCCAGCGCCGCGCAACGCGGGCTGCGAATCACCGAGATCCATTTCAATCCGCCGGCCGGTCCCGTGGGTGCGTCTCTGCCCGACGAACTCGAGTTTCTGGAACTGCGCAACCTCTCGCCCAGCGAGTCGCTCGATCTGGCCGGCATCCGGTTCGTCGATGGCGTGGACTTCGACTTCTCCACCAGCACAGTGAAGCAATTGGACCCGGGCGCACGCCTAGTG
>CAINWP010000203.1 GCA_903854475.1 uncultured Verrucomicrobiota bacterium | reverse complement strand
TTGCCGAGCGGAATCTCAAGCCGCAGCGATACCAATGGCGGGCCGATGGAGCCGCGATTCTGGAGAAAATCCACCGAGCCCGGGAAGCTCTGGCACGAAGCCAACAAATTGATAAAGACAAATCAGAGACACTGCACTAGAGGAATGGCTTCGGACATCCAAAGTGTCAGTGCCATGCCGACGATCGCAAAGAGGTGTCGAGCCGGAACGGACAATCCTGGGAATGGAATAAACCACAGCACGACCAAAACTATCGGGGCGAGGTACCAACCCACACGTTTACGCAGGCGCTCAAAACGTTCCTCGGCCGGCGACACGTTGGCACTCAGGGTAAGGTCTTGGGTGGGTAGCGACATGGGTCAATGGGGGGACCTGAGCATTTTTACGGGATCCCTTGAGAAAGTGACCCAGCCGGCCACCTGTCAATGCGGGGATCCGAAGCAGTACACGAAACCGTCGTCGCAACCGATGACGATGTGGCCATCCACCACGGCGGGGGAACTTTGCACGGGTTGGCCCAGTTCGTAATTCCAGCGCTCCTTGCCGTCAGCCAAAGAGACGATGTAAAGCCGTCCGTCGTCGGACCCGACAATCACGCGGTCGCCGGCCACCACCGGAGAACTCTCCACTTTGCCCCGGGTCTGGAAGGTCCAGACCGCCTTGCCGTCGGCCCGTTGGATGCAGTGGAGGCGTTTGTCGCGGCTGCCGATTAACACACGGTCGGCGGTCACGGCCGGCGAGGACATGAAGGGGAAAGCCCGGTCGCGATACTTCCAAAGGATCTTCCCCTCCTCGACATCGACGCAGAGCAATTCGTTTTCGTAGTGGCCGACGTAAAGCAGGTTGCCCTCCATGGCCCCGGAGGCTGCTATGTACGCGCCGGCTTCGATCTCTCTCAATTTCTTGCCGCCGACCACATCGACCACATGGACGATGGCGTCGCAGCCGCCGAAGGCAGTTCGCCCGCGGGAAATGGCCGGCGAGCCATTAATGTAATTGCCCGTCTCGTAGACCCAGTTCGATTTTCCGGTGGTGGCCTCGAGGCTGTAGAGCCTGAAGTCGTAGCCGCCGACAAGGATGTTGGTGGAGGTTCCGTTGGTGCCGGTGATCCAGTTGGCGCTGCTCTTAATCTTGTCGTCAAAGCCCTGGCTCCACAGTTTGGCCCCTGTCTTGGCGTCGAGGGCGAAGAAATTGGTCAGGGTGTCACCGATGAAGACGCGGCCGTCAAGGACCAGAGGCGACGCCTCCACCGGCCCGCCGGTTCGGAAGGACCAGCGTTTGCTGCCGTCTGAAAGCGAAAGGCAGACCACGTTGGAATCGGCCGATCCAATAAACACGGCCCCGTCGACGATGGCGGCGGTGGCGCTGACTGCACCGCCGGTCTTGAAACGCCACTTCAGTACCGGTGCCTCCGGGATGCGCGCCGGGCTGACCCCGCTCTGCGCCGGATCGCCTCGGAACATCGGCCAAGAGCTCCCGGTGGCTGCACGAAGGCCACCGAGACCTCCGGCACCAAGAGTAATAGCCATGACCAGAAGGGCGATGCGGATCATGGGGGCAAGGTTCAGTGATTGCTCCAGGAAGGCAATGCAGAGACGCAGGGTCTGACGGATTGGCCCATGGGATGCAGTGGGGAGATTTGAAACGTCTCATTTCGAGGTTGCCCGAAGGTTCACCGACCCCAGGCGCCTCAATACAACCCTTCCTCGTTGGACCAAAGGCCCCTAACCTCCGGGGGTCGTCATGGCGTCTGACCTCTTTCCCGATACGATCCTCATCCGGCCCGACATTCTGAGTCGGCTCGATTTTGCCGTGCTCTTCGGCAACACCGCTCCGGTCGAACTGGAGTTGGGTGCTGGGGATGGCTCCTTCCTGCTCCAGTATTCTGCGGCTCATCCGGAGGTGGATTTCCTGGGTGTGGAACGACTATTTGGCCGACTGCGAAAGATTGACCGGAAGGGCCGGCGTCAGGGATTGAAGAACCTCCGCGGGCTGCGCATGGAGGCGACCTACCTCATGGACTGGATGATCGCTCCGGCCTCCTTGTCGGCCATTCATGTGTATTTTCCGGATCCCTGGCCCAAGAAGCGGCATCACCGTCGACGTCTGATCAATCCCGCCTTCGCTGCACTGGCCGCTCAAAGCCTCAGGCCCGGGGGGCGATTCCATTGCCGCACCGATGACGCTTCGTACTTCGAGCAAATGCTGGAGGTCTTCAATGGAGCCACAGAACACTTCCTTCCCGGTCAAGAACCGGAGGGCTTGTTAGAGGTGAAGACGGACTTTGAGCGGGAGTTCAATGCCCAGGGAATTCCCACTCGACACGCGACTTGGGTGCGGCGCTGACTGGGGGCTACCCCATGAGCGTTGCGCCGCGAAAAGTCTTGCTGATCCGTAATCCATCGTCGGCTTCATCCCGGCCGCAGACCGACCGTTTGGAGCGATTCGTGGCCTGTTTGGCCGAGGGCGGGGTTCATTGCGATATTCGGGTCACCGAATACGCCGGTCATGCGCTGGAATTGGCGCGCACCCATGGGGCCGCATTCGAGTGCGTCATCGCCGCCGGCGGTGATGGAACGGTGCATGAGGTGGCCAGTGGGCTGATTGCCGGAGGTTCCCGGGCCGCACTCGCGGTGGCCCCGTTCGGACGTGGCAATGATATCGCCCTATTGGCAGGAGTGTCCGGATCGGTTGGTCGGGACGATGAGTCCGCCATCCGCGCCATTCTGGAGCCCAAGCCGGTGACCCTCGACACGATCCGAGTCACGTGGTGCGAGAATTCTTCAGCGGGAACGGAGTCCGGAGGCGCTGCGGCCGAATCGATTGAGCGGGTCCGGCATGCCCTCCTTTTCGGCGGGGTGGGGTTCGTCGGTGAATTGCTCCGCAAGACCACCCCAGCCACCGTAAAATGGTTCGGCCCCCGGTGGTGTTATTCGGCCGGTTTTTTTCGAGCGCTGTTCTCGTTCCGCCCCCCGGTGCTTCGGGTTCGCTCGGAGCAGGGTGAGCAAGTGCTTTCCAATGCGGTGGCGGTGGTGGTCGGCAACGCTCCCTTCGCCGGCGGTGGGTTAATGCGCATCGGACCGGGAGCCTCAATGACTGACGGGGTGCTGGAGTTGACCTTGATCGAGGCGGTGGGGCGCTGGGCATTGGCTCTCCAATTCTTGCGCCTGCTGCGCGGCACCCATGTCCGTCACCGGCAAGTCCGGTTCTTTCGAGGGCATTGGTTGGAGGTGTCCGCCGATCCTCCGCAGCTTCTTGCGTTGGACGGTGAACTCCTGGGAACTAGTCCGGTGCGTTTCGAGGTGAACCCTCGCTCCTTAACCTTGCTGACAGGGCCGGCGTCGGTGGTGGTGTAATGGGGTTTAAATTCGCCGCACGGGCAAATTTGGCGGGATCCAGTGCGGATTAGTGCGCCGGGAGCAACGGCTGCAGCAAATCGGATATCTCCGCAGCCCCGGTGTCATTGAGGTGATCGTCGTCGGTGTAGAAGAATCGGCGTCCCTCGGCATAGCGCACTGATCCATCTTCCCGGTAAAAACGGGAGGCGCTGTCCACGATCCGGAGGTTTGGGAAGCGCTCCTGCAGGCGCTGTAAAATCCGCACGCTCTCCCTGCGGTAGGGTTCGCGGGCATCGGGCAGGATGCGGGGCAGTGCCTCGTCTGTCCCGCGCCGCCAATGGACCCACCCCCGAATATTTTCATTTTCGCCGACCCGCAAGACGGGGACTTGGGTCACCAAGATCACTGTTTTTGCCAAGGGACAAACCTCATCCAAAAATGCGCGGAGATCCCGCTCCAGATCTTTGCCAGACCAGGCATCCCATCGATCTATGACCAAGAGCGTCTCGGGCCGCCATTCGCGGAGATACCGGCGTCGGGCTTCATCGAAGGCGGCCCCGTCGTCGCGCCTCGGGAAAAGCGGGCTGTCGACATTCACAAACAGGGCCGGAATGCCGTTGCCGGCGCTGAGGAAAGCCACCGGAACCCGGCGTTCACGGCACAAGTCATCAATCACTTTCGAATACATTAGGGCATGAGAACTGCCGAAAACAACAACCCGGGGGGTGATCGAATTTCCCGAGGTCCTCAGTCCGCCGGTACGCCACGGTTCAGGAGGCCGGTCGGCCGAAGGAACGGGGATGCGGCAACCCCAGTAGCGGGAGGATTCGCTCCAGTGGGGATCTTGGGGCGTCGAGCAGTCGTAGAGGCGGCCCGAGAAGGTCATGGGCTCGAAGCGATGGTCGGGATCCACTTCAGAATGCCGATACCACGACAGCACGCAGAGAACGGTGGTGAGGGCCATTCCACCGGCCAGCCAGGTCAAGCGTCTTGGGCGGCTTAGGCTAGAATCCCGCAGGGGCTTTTCTACCCAGCGATACGCCGCGTAGGCCATTCCTACGCTCAAAATTCCTCCGGCCACTGCGCCGGCGGTCTCCGGCAGGTTGCGGTAGTTGGCCTGAAGTCGTCCCAGCACGATGAGCGGCCAATGCCAGAGGTAGAGCGAGTAGGACATCAGGCCCAGTCCGACAAGAGCTGGCCACGACAGCGCCCGGGTCAGGGGATGGGTGGGTTGTTGGAGGCTAACCAGCACGCAGGCCGTGCCCACGGTGGGAATTAAGGCCATGGCCCCGAGTGACGAATCGGCATGGGGCGCCGCCACCAGGCTGCCCAGGACAAGGGCCAGACCGATCCAACCGGTAGCGCGTGGCAGTTGACGTGCGACGGGTGACGACCGTGCCCAGTGCGCCGCGGCCGCACCTAGCAGGAGTTCCCAGGCGCGGGTGGGCAGCAAGTAGAAGGTTCCCGACGGATGGTGCCGCGAACCGTAGATCCAGAGGGCCAGGCTCAGGACGGCAGGCACCGCGAGACTGCCGAGGTTCAGCCAGCGTTTGCGGTGCAGCAGAAAGAGCAGGGCAGGAAAGAAGAGGTAGAATTGCTCCTCGATGCCCAGGCTCCAGAAGTGGGTTAGCGGAGCGCTTTCAGCGGCATCGCCCCAGTAGCTCCCGAGGTGTTTCCATACGAAGAGATTGGAAAGGTTGGCCAGCGTGAAGAGGCCGTGCAGCCCCGGCTGGATGGCCGAATTGGGAGGCAGACAGAGGTTCCAGAGCGCCAACGTGACGCCAAGGGTCACGGTGGCGTTGGGCAGGAGCCGCAAGGCCCGACGCAGGTAGAATTCACGGAAGGTAAATAGGCCCGACTCGAGGTCGGCTAAGACGATTCCGTGGATGAGGAAGCCCGAGAGGACGAAGAAGGCATCCACCCCCAGGAACCCTCCGGGCAGCAACGGCGGGTGCAGGTGAAAGAGCCACACCCCGAGGACGGCGATGCCTCGCAGGCCGTCGATGGCCGGATTGTAACCGGGTTTGCGCGGG
>CAINWP010000202.1 GCA_903854475.1 uncultured Verrucomicrobiota bacterium | reverse complement strand
TTGCCGAGCGGAATCTCAAGCCGCAGCGATACCAATGGCGGGCCGATGGAGCCGCGATTCTGGAGAAAATCCACCGAGCCCGGGAAGCTCTGGCACGAAGCCAACAAATTGATAAAGACAAATCAGAGACACTGCACTAGCCTCTTGGGCCGTGATCGGAACGGTGCTGGTCCTGCTGGTGAAATGGAGTGGATTGCTGACAAACCCGAGTCTCCAGATGGAGATTTGGGCTCAGATGCCGGGAGCAAGCCTCGCATTCCTGGCCGCAGCCGTGAATGCCATGTCCGCGCAAAAAGGGGAGCGAGGAGATCACATTGGCTTTGCAGCCCTGCCCCACTGCCTCGCCTGCCTCTGGATCTGCGCCAACGCCTTCGGCAGTGAGTTCGACCACCGGACGATGGGCCACTTGCTGGTCCAACCCCGCAGTCGCGGTAGGATCTATCTCGAGAAACTCGGGGTCGCCGGTGGGATTGCAGGAACGGCTGCCGTGATCTTTTTCCTCACCCCGAGTGGATCCGGGGTGACGGGTGACCCGCAGATCTTGCTTTTGATCTTGGGCTTGGCCTCCGCCCCGTTCTTCACCTTGATCAGCCGCAGCACCCTGGCGGGCTTCGTCTTCACCCTGGCGGTGCCGATGGCCCTCTATTTGGTCCTCCAAACCCTGCTGGATGTGTACCATGCCCGGGTTTATCCGGACCTTGCCGATCGGAGCAGCGAGGAGAAGGCACTGCTCTGGGCCGGCGGCGTGATTTACCTCGGTGCGATGGCCCTGGCGAGCTGGCGGGTGTTTAAACGACTGGAATGGCGCGAGGGTGGCGCCGGAGGAGGCTCGGCACCGGGTCTCCATGCCCTCACCGGGGCCTGGGATCGATGGATTGGCCGTCGGTGGCTCGGACAGGCCGCGACCGCACAACTCATCCGCAAGGAGCTTCGCCTGCATGTCGTGCCCTGGCTGGTGGCGGGCATACTGGTGGGGCTCTGGGGGCTGAGCTTGCTCGTTCGCAAGTGGGCTCCTGAAAGCGAATGGGGACAGGTCATGGCCAGACCGTCCAACGGCGCCCTATTCGCCGGAGGGCTCGGAACCTTCATCTTCCTCATCACCGGGGCCTGTGCCATCGCCGAGGAACGAGTGCTTGGCACTTTGGAATGGCAATGGACTCAACCGATCCCGATGGCGCGCCAGTGGAAGATCAAGGTGGGCGTGGCCACAGCATTGGCCCTGACCCTGGGTCTGGTCTTGCCGGCCGCCTTGGTCTGGCTGGGCTTCGACGCGGAGGCCTTGGAAACCACCTTCGGCCAGCCAGATTGGCAACCCATCGCCGCATATGCCGTGGCCTTGGCCGCTCTCTTTGCAACGAGCCTCTACGCCTCCTCCGTTAGCCAAAGCAGCATGAAGGCCGTGGCACTGACGCTCATGCTGTTGGCAAGCCTCTGGGTGGTCTTCGCCCTGACGATCTGGGGTGTGATGCTCGACGACCAATGGGGCCACCCGTGGTTGCATCCTCATGAGCTCAAGGATCCGGCCCTCCTGAGTCAGAAGCCGCCCGCTTGGCTTCCGGCTCGGGGAACTCTCCGACAAATGACCGAAATCGGCCCCGTGATTCTCAGCATGATCTGGATCGGGTTCGTGGTTCGATCCGCCCGGGTCAATGCCCAGCACCTGCGGATCGGGTGGTCCAACCTGTCACGGCAGTGGGGACGACTCAGCGGCGGCCTGTGGATGGCATCGATTCTGGGGGGCCTGCTGCTGGTCGGCTTGGGCAGGATGCGGAGCACCTTCGATCAGCTCTTATCATTCAGATCCATGCGCGAGGGGATCGTCCAATTAGCCACCAAAGCCGAGCAAGAGGGCAGGTTGACCCCGGAGTATCTCAGCCAGTTCGGGATCACAAACCGAAAGTCCCCCGAAGAATTGGTGGACGACCTCATCCGGCGTCAGGGTTTTCAATGGCTGTCGCTGGATTTCGCGATGTATCTCCAACGAGAGCGCGTGGTGGATACCAATCCTCGCCTCCTCATGGATCCAGTGTTAGCCCGACGCTACGGGCTTCAGACCCGACCAACGTCTCCGGGGCCCACGACGCCGTCGACCAACGCCGCCTCGCCAGAATCAGCGGCCCAGGTCCCACAGCCGATGATGATGAGTCGGGAACTGATGAAGCGCTATGGGCTCATGCCAAAGCGGCCGTCCAGAACCCCGGCCCCGACGACGCCGAAGACTTCCACCAACCCGCCTGCCAACCCCGCACCGGGCCAGTGACCTAGGCGGATCAGCGGGGCGATTCGTTGAAGTACACCTTCAGGTTATGGGTGGACCGGCCCGACGCGACGATGTCCAAGCGGCCATCGCCGTCGAGGTCGGCGAGCGTGAGGTCTTCGCAGGCCATGCCGTCGTCATCCACCCACACCTTCATCCACCGGTTTCCCACCGGTACGTAGAGCGCCACGCCCACCTTCACCGAACGCGGCCGCCCCATGGCTCGCCATCCCGCTACGATTTGCGGTTGGCCGATGCCCAGCAAGTCACCGCAAGCTAGGGCATGGCCGTCGATCAACCCGTCGTCGAGTACCTCGCGCCGTCCCAGCCCCGTCGCGACCGTCGTCGCACCGGCCCCGGGAGCGGGCGGATGGAAGATCACCAACTGATTGCCGTGCATCGGCGAGATACCCGCCACCGAACCGTGCGCGTCACCCAGCGAGCGAATTTCGCCCACGCCACCGTTTTCGGGCCCGCCGACCTGCGTCCACGACACCGGCCCACCACCCGCACTGGAAACCGCACCGCCGGCCCCTGCGAGCAGACCCCGGAACGCCCCCTCGGCCGACCCCACGAGCATTTCGGTCACTGCTGTCGCGCCCGGCCGGACCACCGGATCAAAGTTGTGAGCCTTGTGCCACTGGTCGGCCACCGTCTCGACAGCCCAAGGTTGGCGGCGATCGGTCGGCGGTCGGTGGCGCTGGATGCGAGCACCCGCGCCTTGCCCGTCCTTGTTACCCCGCCCGTGCAACGGCACTGACCAGAGCGCCCAGCCTTGCGGATCCTTCACCCAGCGAATGCGGTGCAT
Organism: uncultured Verrucomicrobiota bacterium; assembly: GCA_903854475.1. Classification (GTDB taxonomy): domain Bacteria; phylum Verrucomicrobiota; class Verrucomicrobiia; order Limisphaerales; family UBA9464; genus SXXZ01. The sequence continues at coordinate 608 of CAINWP010000202.1, read as the reverse complement.
CGTGGGTTCATGGGGCAAGCGGATCGGAGCCCATCGCGCAGTCCGATCGGCGGGCGGTTCCAGATAGAAGAGTGCCCCGCTATTCACCGTGTCGCCCGGATTCCATCCCGCCCCCACCGCGATCTCCGCCTTGCCGTCGCCATCGATGTCGGCGGCGGCCACGCACACGTGATCCTGCGGCGTCAGGTTTTCGGCGATGACATGCTTTTCCCACTTGGGGTGCCGGTACCAGGCGATCTGCTTGGCATCGCACAAAATAATGTCCGGGCCGCCATCCCCATCCACATCGGCCACGCTCACCCCGTAACCGACAGCCACGTTGGTGTCGACGTTGACGGCGCGGAACCGGGGAACCAACGGCTCCAAGGCCAGCGCCATCATCGAAGAGCCGGCCATCACAGAGAGAAGAACAGCGGTGGGGAGCATGAGCCGAGAGTCTTCCTGAATCCTTCACGGGGTTTCACCAACAAAACCGTGAAAAGCTCCTTGAAACCTAAGTTTCACCCCCTGACCCGTTAAAAAAACTTCCAAGGGACAGGCTCCTTCCAAGGGACAGGCTCCTTCCAAGGGACAGGCTCCTTCCAAGGGACAGGCTCCTTCTAAGGGAC
>CAINWP010000201.1 GCA_903854475.1 uncultured Verrucomicrobiota bacterium | reverse complement strand
TTGGTCGTCCTCCTGCCGGCAAACTGGGGGCGAATGCATACCCCCGCCCTCAGAGCCGCTGCATAAACGTCATACTCGGCAAACTATGACACCTATGCGGGGTGGTGCCTCGGGTGACGCTTACGATGGACTACTCTTGGAGCAGCCCCGCTCAGGCCTACGCCGTCGCGGTTGTCAGTCACTGTCGCTCCAAGCCTTGGCAAGTGCCCATCCAGGTTGCGGAGCCCGTTACCAAGTCCGAGCCGAGGCAACCCGTGCGGCCAAAATTGGAAATTGTTTCCTGACCCGGATTCCGGGGCCTTGACGTCACCGCGCGTTGCCCCTGGTGTGGATCATTAATGTCAGCGAGCGGCTCTTCGATCGACTCGACTAGCTGATAGGCCCCGGTTTGCGCTTGGGCCACCCCATCGGCAGCGCTACCCATGACCTTAAAGACCTCGTCACTCCGCAGAGTTGGCATACGGAGTTGGCGTCAGAGCCCTCAAACAACTGCCCGCAGCCCGCCGAACCTCTCCCGCTCGTCAGCCAATCCCTTTTCCGAACCACACGTCCGGAGCCTCGACCAGAACCTCACCCGTCTCCTGGTTTCTCCGGGCAATTCCGTGAACCAATCGTCATCAAACCCTGACATTTCAAGTTTTTGACCCATTACCCGTTTTGTATTTGACTATCTGATTACTCCACCTGCTCCTTAGGAACCTTGGCCCCTTCCGCATGCTCAATAAAATCACTATTCTGCAGCGAGTAGGCATTCCCGTGATCGCCGACCAGTTCATGGTCGGCTCTCGAACCGACGCGATCCGCGGAACCCCCTCCGTCCGAGGCATTAAACTCAACCTGCGCCTGCTTCGGATACGGCCCGGCCAAACCTCCACCTTCGCCATCATCCCATAGACCGCCGCCGGAGAAATCCAAGCCAACAAAAGCAAAGACAGCGACTTGATCGGAGACTCTCCCTCGAAGCCCGCAACCAAGCCATCGTCCGGCCAAAATTGCACACAGCCCAAACAACCTAACCCTACGCTCAACCGGACGTACAACAGTGTACATCGCTCGCTAAGCTCAAAAGTTCTGCAACGAGAATAAAATGGAATTCCTACCCATCACGAAACACGGAGAAAGAGTATACGCCGGATTTTGGAAACGATTCTGCGCCGGATTTGCTGACGCATTGATCATCATGCCTTTGACATTCCTTTTCACCTGGCTGGAGGGATTCGACAGGACACTGGCAATCATCATCACCATTCTATCGTTCATCCTATTTGCCATGTACAGCGTGTATTTCAATGCACGATTCGGCGGAACACCAGGCAAGCTTGCGCTGGGGATCAGGATTACCAAACCAGATGGTTCGAGAATCAACTGGAGTGACGCATGGAAGCGCTCCTCGGTCGGTCTCGTCTTTGCGTTCGTCGTCTTGATTGTTGATGTATGGGGACTAACTCAAGTTGACCCCGAAGGCTACGCGTCTGTGGGATGGATAGAACGAACGCAAATGGTCATGGCGCACGCTCCCAAATGGTACGGAACGCTCGGCATTCTTCAGCAAGTGTGGATATGGAGCGAAGTCGTTGTCGTCCTATTCAACAAACGGAAGCGCGCACTCCACGACTTCATCGCAGGAACAGTAGTAATACAGAAAAAATTTGCAGAACAATCGCCTGCACCGGATTCCTCACCCGCAGCGGGTTCGGGACCCGGTGAGGCATGACGTTAGGCGCTTAGTCAAAAGTATCCATATGAAGGTGTTTCTCAGCCACGCTTCCGAAGACAACAAAATCGTCGAATATATTAATTTACGAATCGCAAATAAATTCCCAACCATTGAATCTTGACTCGATAAGTGCGAAATCCTCGACGGCGACAATCTGATTGATAAGGGAGCGGGGTCAGGAAACGATTTCCGAATTTGACTCAGTTGGGGGTCAGGTTCTGTCGCTCAGTGACTCGGCAATTGGCCCTCTAAGTTGCGGAGCCCGTTACCGAGTCCAAGCCGAGGAAACCTATGTGCGACCAACATCGGAAATCGTTTCCTGACTCCGTTACCGCTTTACACGTAACAAAACAAGAAAATGAAAATCACCATGACCGCAGCGATGCTCCTCGCCACAATCATGATTCTCACCGGTTGCGCGTCTCCGCAAAGGGGTGATGCATATGGCCATGAGCAGGAGTTTCGGCGACAACTCGCTGAGAGCGTTCCGGTGAGGGTGCATGGATATGAAATCAAGGATTTGCGGTTCAGTCCCGATTACAAGAAGGCGCTTGTTCTGTTTACTCACACCGACACAAAGGCAAGACCCGATTCGGAGGTTGTATTGCAAGCAGACGATTTCGGACGATACACAGGTGAGTTTAGGCAGCCGGACATCACAAGTGTGTTAACGCAGCCGGACATTCTGCGCTTCAACATTCCGCAGATGATTTTTATTACGGTTACGCCCCGCTCGAAATGACCGCGTCTCCTAACAAGTCGCTTCAGCGAACCCGGCTTGAGCGTCGAGGTTGGCAATCATTGCGTCCCGTGGGCCGGGTCGCTGAGCTTAATTCGTTAAGCTAACTTAGCATAAGGAGATGATCATCCTACTGATTTTTACGGTGGCCTTCGTTATCATTGCGATTGCCGCAAAGCCCGGCAGAGGTTCTTCCAAGAGTTCGTCCTCGGATGGCGGTTTCAATTGGTTTCCATTTTGGTATTCGGGCGGGTCTGATTCTGCTCATCATGGTTCTCATGACAGCGGTTCACTCCATCACTCTCATCACGACTCGTCACATCCTGTGAGTGGCGATGGCGGCGGCTCACAACACGGCAGTTTCGATAGTGGCGGATCCGGCGGCGGTTTCGACGGCGGGGGATCTAGCGGCGGTTGTGATAGTGGCGGAGGGAGTCAGTGAGTATGGTTCACATATTTGGTCAGACAAACGATGAACGGTGTGTTGCTGCAGAGCAGAGCGAAGCCAGCTACTAAACCCTTTGCCCGATGACAAACGATGTGAATCGAAAGACACTAGATAACAGGACTTCGGGAAACCTTTTTTGTTTGGCAGGCCTGTTGTTTGTGCTGTCTGGATTGATCGATGGCGACATTGGACTATATATTCCGATTGGGATAATGAATATGTGCATCGGAATGAAGTTTTTCAGCATGACGGAGAGTGCAAAGAAGACTCAGGGAGACAACCATCAAAAAGCTGAAGTGCCTAACAAGGCGGATACAGGCGAGGTAGGAAAAATTAAATAAACCTCGAAGGAGACGATGTTTAAAGATCCTTAGATTTTATTATAGTTTATCGCCACTGATATTGAGTGAGAAAGAGAAGGCATCCCCCCATGCAAACACAGCGAGATCCAAACCAAAACTCCCCGCGGCGCCGTTACTCCCCCGGCGCGCTGGGCTTGCCCCTCCTCGCCGGCCTCGCCGGCCTCGCGGGCCTCCTGATGCTGACGGGTTGCATCCGGGTTGAAATCAGCGGGTTCGACCCTTTCGACTCGTCCTCCCCGGGCAACATCGAACGGGTGAGACTTTCTTTGAGCGAGGTGGATGGGAAAATCACCGGCGAATGGGAGACTTCGGAGAACTTCTTCAAATCTCCCAGCTCCGGGGGCCATTATCTGAAGCAAACCACCAGCACCGACCGTTCCCAGGCGCGGGAGATCGTCTATGGAGGGAATGCCGTTAGTTTTCCCAAGGAGCATTATGGAATCAACAAGCCGGGCACCGCCCCCATCCAGATGGTGTTCAAGGAGGACGCCGGGACGATCGAGTGGGCTGGACAGCGGGTGGGCAACAAGGGCACCGGCCGCTACACCTTCACGCCCAACCCGGAATTCCTCGCGGCGATCCGGCCCCTAACGTCGGGCGATCTTCAACTCCAGGATCTCGAGCATCTCGCTCAAAGCAAGGTGGAGCGCGCCTACTTCATCCAGGCGGCCTCGTTGAGCGGGGGCAAGGTTGCCGTCGGTGAGGTACTGACGCTGGTCAATCATGGGATCCCGCTGGAGGAACTCAAGCAGTGGGCGGCCGCGCGATCGACCTTGTCGATTCCCCAGGTGATCGGCCTCAAAAACAATGGGGTGCGGCCGGAAGCGTTGAAAGGATTTGAGCAAGCCCAGCCCGGGATCTCTCCGGAGGAGGTCATCCGTTACCGCCAAAACGGCCTCAATCCGGACTATGTCCAAGCCTGGATTCAGGCGGGGTTTGCCCTCAAGTCCGAGGAATTTATCCGCCTGCGCCAACACGGGGTGCCGATCGAGTTTGGCCAGGCCCTGCGGCGGAGCGGATTCACGGGCTCGATCGAGGACATTCTCAGTCTGCGCAACCACGGGGTTTCCCCGGATTTTTACGCGGGGGCCAAGGGGGCCATGCCGAAATTGAGCGACACCGAAATCGTGCGACTGCGCCAACATGGGGTGCCGGTGGACTACCTCCAAGGTTGGAGGGAAATCGGATATGAATTCTCCCCCGAAGAAATCATTCGCCTGCGCAACCACGGGGTTCCGGTCGAGTACGCCAAACAATCCAACCCGCCCGGACGGAAGCTACTGGACGCAGCGACCTTGATCGATACCCGCAACCGGGGGCTCTCCGCCGAGACGATTCGCAAGCTTCGGGAATAGCCCGCCGCTGGCTGATGAGAGAACCGGGGCGGAAGCGGGGTCAGGGAACAATCTTCGAATTTAACTTAGGAGATTATCAGCTACTGTCATTCTATGCCTTGGCAATTATACATCTAGGTGGCAGAGCCATTTACTGAGTTATTGGAAGAGGCCGGTCCGGCCGTGGATACGGTCTACAAAGAGAGATAGTTCACCCCACCAGCCCATCGGTCTGCGGTCGTACCCGGACTCACCACTTGACACGAGCCATTGGAACCAAAAGAAACACAAATGATCGAGGATCTGTTTTTCGCCAGCGCCATCCACACCATAACCCGGCGTACCAGCGACGCCGGTGAAAACGCCGCTCGGACCTCGGCCGATGTCCGCCGGCAAGGCGAACTGATGCAGTGCGACGTGGAGAAACTCTTCATGCTGACCGAGGCGCTGTGGACGATCCTGAAGGATAAACACGGCTACACCGACGAGGAGCTTATGGGGCGGGTCAACGAGATCGACCTGCGGGATGGGAAGCTCGACGGGAAGGTGGCCACGGAGAAGGTCCAACCCGACTGCACCCACTGCGGCCGCAAGATCATCGGCAAGCGTCCGGTGTGCCTGTACTGCGGGGCCGAAGTCGCCCGGGTCGACCTCCCGCCATTCAGCCGATAAAGCACCTTGGCACAACGACAAATACCACCGGAACGGAAGGCGATCTTCTACATCGGCCGGATCGTCAGCGTCATCGGCATTCTCAGCTTTCTCTCTACGATCCTGTCGTTTGCAGCCCGCTTCGGTGACTTCACCAACTTCGAGCAACGGGGTCGTTCAGAGGCGCTGCGAGCGGTCATCGGCATGGTGATGATGATCGCTGGTGGCCTGTTGTCCGGCGTTGGCAAAGCAGGCTTGGCAGGCTCAGGAATCACCCTCGACACCGAACAGGCGCGACGCGATGTCGAACCTTGGTCACGCATGGCTGGAGGTGTCTTGTAGGACGCGATGGATGAAGCGGGCATCCGTGGTGGCAGCAAACCGACCGACGAGACATTGGCGTTCGA
>CAINWP010000200.1 GCA_903854475.1 uncultured Verrucomicrobiota bacterium | reverse complement strand
TTGCCGAGCGGAATCTCAAGCCGCAGCGATACCAATGGCGGGCCGATGGAGCCGCGATTCTGGAGAAAATCCACCGAGCCCGGGAAGCTCTGGCACGAAGCCAACAAATTGATAAAGACAAATCAGAGACACTGCACTAGCTGGTTCTGCCAACGGGTTGGTGCGCAAGGCTCCCCGAGCCAAGTCAGTGCTGCTGGTTTACCTCGGAGGCGGCCTTTCGCATCACGATTCCTTTGACCTGAAGCCCGGAGCCATTGAGGAAATCCGCGGCAAGTACACTGAGATCCCCACCAACGTCACCGGCCTCAAGGTGGGCAACCTCCTGCCCAAGATGGCGCAGACGATGGACAAGGTTTGCCTGGTCCGCTCGTGCGCGCATGACAACGACCACCACGAGACGGCGACCAACTGGGTTCTTTCAGGAAAATTTGGCACACCGTTCGGAGATCATCCAGCGATGGGTGCCATTGTTGCGCACGAGACAGGGTTCGTCGGAAAAGTGCCTCCTTACATCGCTGTGCCCAAGAACCCCAGTTTCACCTGGGAACTCGGAAAGAGCGCGTGGCTTGGAGGCCGCTACGAGTCCTTCAAGGCAGGCAATCCCAACGACAAATCTTGGAAGGTCCGCGATCTGGCCTGCCCGGCCCAACTGACACCCAAAGTCTTGGAACGCCGGCGCACCCTGCTTCAGGCGGTGGATACCCTCTCGGCACACATCCGCGGCAACGACCAAATGGCCACCTACGATGAGTTCGCTCAGAAGGCCACCGACATGATCTTGTCGCCCGACGCCCAGAACGCCTTCGCCCTCGAAAAGGAATCTGAGGCACTGCGCGACACCTACGGTCGGAGCGAGTTTGGACAGAGCTGTCTGCTGGCCCGCCGTCTGGTGGAAAGCGGCGTGCGCTTCGTCACCGTGAACTACGGAGGCTGGGACCATCATGCGAAGATTTTCGAAAGCCTCGACAAGAAGCTGCCTGATTTCGACCGGGGTTTGAGTGCGCTGATCAACGACCTGCACGAGCGCGGCACGCTGAAGGAAACGCTCGTCGTGGTGATGGGCGAATTCGGTCGCACTCCCAAGATTAACAAGGACGCAGGACGCGATCATTGGGGGCAGGCTGCTTCAATGCTGTTCGCCGGTGCCGGAGTGCACGGCGGCCACGTCCTCGGTGCCACCGACAAGAACGGCGCCTTCGTCACCGATCGCCCTGTGCGACCTGCTGATGTGTGCTGGACGGTCTACGATGCTCTGGGCATCGATCCGGGTAAGACCATCGTCACACCGGAAGGGCGACCCACCCTCATTCTCGACGAAGGCAGCGTCGTCAAGGAGCTCTATGGTTGAGCCAGAGAACACCGCTGAATTTTCACGTCTCTGGAGCACCGGGAAGCGTCTTGTGTGCCTCTGTGCCGCGGCTCTTTTGTCGGTGCAAGGCCTGGCTGAGGACCAGAAACCGGAACCCAAAAAGCCGACCCCTCCGACCATCGCCGTGGTGCTGCCGCTCGGAGTGGAAGCGGGCTCCAGACAGAAACTCACCGTCCGCGGCCTGAACGTGACCAATGCCACGGCCGTTCGGTTGACAGGCCTGACTCCGACCCTGGTCGCCGAAATCAAAGACCGGGGAGTCGCCGCCAAAATCGACGGCTTCGATGCCCAACGCGTCGGAGACCAACGCTTGGAAGTCGAACTAGCACTCCCAGCCAACACTCCAACGGGCACAAACATCGCGTTGGTGGTGGTTTCGCCCGACGGGGACTCCAAACCCTTCCCGCTGCTCGTTGCGGCGGCGGGTCGGATCGTCGCAGAGCAAGAGCCGAACAATGGGTTTCGCGAAGCAGGGGCCTTGGATGACGGAAAGACGGTACGCGGTGCACTGGAAACCTTGACCGATGTCGACGTGTTCCGCTGCGAACTGCAAGCCGGTCAAACCCTCCGTGCCGAAGTGATGGCCGAGCGACTCGGTGCCACGCTCGACGCCACCCTTTCCCTATACGACGCCAAAGGGCGACTCCTGACCAGCAACGACGACGCCAAGGGCTTAGGGCGGGATTCGCTTCTCGAATTCAAAGCCCCTTCGGCAGGGCGCTACTTGCTCGCGGTGAGTGGCGTGACCGAGAAGGCCGGAGCGGCCGCAGTTTATTTGCTGACCGTGACCACGGCCCCCTGATTCCGCCCCAATCTCGACTTTCCATCCCAGCGATCCATCCGCTCAGGGTCGCCCGCGCGGCTCACTTCAACCCTTCCATGATGATAAACTGGAGCCTCCTGCGCCGGACGGCGCTCGTTCAGCGGGAGACCGAACTCACAGACACCTGGCAAATCATCGGCTGGTGGGAAACACGACGTGTTCCTTACAACCTCCTCGTGGGCATCGCTGGAGTCGTCTCCATTGCGGTCTGTTTGTTGGCTGTGGGTGTTGGCGGAGCCTTCTTGAAGGAGCCCCTCCAGCGGCCCGATCCACCGCTCTTCGGGATCGTCCTCGTCTACGCCGTCATCGCCAACGTCTTCTACTCCGGCGGCTGGCTTGCCGAACTGATTTGGCTCCGACTGTGGCGCATCCGTCAGCCCCGCTTGGCCGTACTCTCATTTGGTCTCGGACTTCTATTTTCCATTTTGCTGACCTTGCTTCCCGCCGTCGCTGCCGTTTCGTGGATCGCGTACACTCTTCTCACGCGACAGCCTCCTCCCACGCCCTGAGGCTCAACCCGTTTGACGAACCCGTTTTCAGCGAACCCACACCGTCCACTGCCACCCGGTAGCGACGCCAGCAGAGGCCTCCGCAGGTTGGTCATTGGCGTAAACCCAAAACCCCGTTTAGGGTCCGATCCATCAATTCTTTCGGTCCAATTCAAGTCTCGGGCGCAGGACCTCGATCCCGACTCGGGGTGCTATTGGCGTTGGTGTTCTGCCTCGGACAGCAACTGTGCTGCTCGGCGGAGGTTACCGCTGCCAAGGACTTGTCTTGGTGGTCGCTCAAGCCTGTTCAGCGACCGGCCGTTCCCGGAGGTGAACTAGGGAAAGATTACCCGATCGACCGCTTCCTGTCCGTCTCCCGCGGCGTCCAACCAAAGCCCCCAGCGGACCGCCTTACCCTCCTCCGGCGAGTGCACCTGGACCTGACTGGCCTCTCCCCAACACCCGAGGAGCAGGAGACTTTCCTCGCCGACCTCTCGCCCGATGCCTATCGGAAGGTCGTCGATCGTCTGCTGGCCGATGAGCAGCACGCCGTCCGCTACGCCCGGCACTGAAAAAGGGTCAGGAAAAAGGGTCAGTTCTTGATATTGGATACTCCTCGCCCAGCTTCCTCCGTTGATACAAGGGATGGTTTAGATAACCGCGCGTGCCCATCGCCAGATGCTCGGCGATCCACCCCACCGTCATCGTCGTCTCAGCCTGCCAGCGCGCCGCAAAAGCCACCTTCACTGAATCCCCCTTGGACCGAGTTTTGAGATCAGCTTCCTGCCACCGCCCCCGCTTCAACTCCTCCGCGATGATGAGTTCCGCAGATCTTCCTCACGAAATGATCGGTTTCATCGGCCAAGATTCTTGGTCGGTTTCACGGAGCGCCTTCCGCGCCGATTGATGCCATGCTCTCGGCACTGATGTCTCAACGAAGCCTGGCCATCTGGAGTTGGAGAACCCTTTGGGCCGTCTTCGGAATCCTCCTTCATCCGGCGGTTGCAAGCCGGGCTGCCACCGCGCTGCCAACTCCGCGGATAACCTACTTGGACAACGGCAACGTGCGCATCGGAATGGATTTGGCGCTGGGCGGTGCCGTCACGTTCATCTCCGGCAAGGACCATCCCGGGAACCTCATCAACAACGCCGACTTGGGCCGCCAAATCCAGATGTCCCACTACTCCGGGCCCTGGCCCTACGAGGTCGGGGACAAGAAGCCTCACCCTGCCTGGGTGGGTCTTGGCTGGAATCCCATCCAGACCGGAGACTGCCACTTGAATCCGTCCGAAGTCGTGGAACACCGCAACGACAGCAAGGAACTCTACATCCGCTGCCTCCCAATGCAGTGGCCACTCGACAACGTTCGCGGCGATTGCGTGTTCGAGACCTGGACCACCCTCGAAGGTCCACTCATCCACATGCGCTTCCGTTGCACCAACCGGCGCGCGGACAGAACCCAATACCGTCCCTGCCCCCAGGAGCTGCCGGCGGTCTACACCATCTCGAAGCTAAGTCGACTGATGTCCTACACCGGTGACCGTCCCTTCACCGGGGTCCCGCTCACGCACGTGGTCAACGACTGGCACAAACCTTGGCCGTGGACCCGCTTCCTAGCGACGGAGGGCTGGGCGGCGCTGGTGGACGACGACGGCTGGGGCCTGGGTGTCTTCAAGGCCGATGGCTTGGAGTTCCATGGCGGCATCCATGGGGACGCCCGGTCGGACGATCCGAAACACGGTTCGACCGCGTACGTGGCCCCGATCCACCACGAGAACTTCGACCACAACATCGTCTACGAGCACCGGACCGAGTTCCTGGTGGGCCGGCTTGAGGAGATGCGTCGTCGCTTCAACGCGATGGCCGACCGCACGCCACCGGTGTGGCGGTTCCAACACGATCGGCAACACTGGACCCTGCACGACGCGAACGACAACGACTTCCCGCTGTCGGGAGCTTGGACCATCCGCATCGGCGAACGCAGGGCTCGGCTTGAAAGCGGCGGCCGCAGCTGGCGGGCGGAAGAAGCACCGTCGATGAAGCTACGCGTCGCGTCCACCGGAGGCGCGATGACCGCCCGGATTTACTGGAAACGGCTGGGCGACGAACCATTCGACCGTGAGCGAAGCGTGCCGTTGGAGTTGGCCGGCGACGGCAAGGTCCGCAGTCAGGTCGTCCAACTCGGGAGCTCACCGAGCTACAGCGGATTACTCGCCGGCCTGGCGATCGAATTAGGCCCACAATCACCATCAGGCCAAACCCTGACCCTCCATTCGATCGAACTTGTGCGAGCGAAGCCACGGAAGTAAGAAATGGGTTTGCGCCGCGACCGGATCCAATTCGAAAACGGTTCCTTTCCCCATTTTGGCAGGTTTTTTAGCTGCAGTTACAGCCAATTTTTGGTTGATTATCATCCATATTTTGGTTGTTTATAAAACGCATGTTGCGTCGTCATCTCACCGAGCAGCTCTTTCAGGCGTTGGGGGACACACCTGCTGTCTTGATCAACGGCGCGCGGCAGACCGGCAAAAGTACTCTGGCCCAACTGCCGGAACTGAAACAGCAAGGTCGCCAATATCTAACCTTCGACGACCCCGGCGTTCTGACGGCGGCGAAGCGGGACCCCAATGGGTTCATCGCCGGTTTGACCGCGCCCGTGACGCTGGATGAAATCCAGCACGCTCCAGAACTGTTCACAGCCATCAAGATGGCGATCGACCGCAAGCGCGAACCGGGACGTTTTCTACTCACCGGCTCGGCGAATGTGTTGCTGCTGCCGAAGTTGTCCGAGTCATTGGCGGGTCGCATGGAATTGTTGACCCTCTGGCCGTTTTCGCAGGGCGAAATCCATGGCGTCAAAGAAGGCTTCGTGGATGCGCTGTTTTCCAAGCGGCCGGTCTGGGCATCAGGAGAGAACGCTCACCTCCAGCGCGATGAACTGTTTGAAAAAGTCCTGTCAGGGGGTTATCCGCTGGCGACTGCCCGCAAAACCGCGTCACGCCGTAAGGCGTGGTTTCAGTCCTACCTGACAACCATCCTCCAGCGCGACATTCGCGACCTCACCCATGTCGCCGACGTGACGGCCGTGCCGCGTCTGTTGTCGGTGGTGGCCACTCGAGCTGGCAGCCTATTGAATTTCGCGGATCTGTCGCGCTCATTGGGGCTACCGCAAACCACTCTGAAACGTTACTTCGCCCTGCTCGAAGCAACGTTCCTGACTCAACTGCTGCGGCCGTGGTCGAGCAACCTCGGCCAGCGGGTCATCCAGACGCCCAAAGTGTTTTTGAATGACACCGGCTTGCTGGCGCATCTGCTGGGGTTGACCGTTGAGCGATTGAACGTGGATGGCACTCTCGCCGGTGGCGTGCTGGAAAACTTCGTGCTGATGGAATTGCGCAAGCAATCCGCATGGAGTGAAACCCAGCCGGAATTCTATTTCTGGCGCACAGCATCGGGACAGGAAGTGGACATCGTCCTGGAAGACAGCTCAGGACGATTGGTCGGCATCGAAATCAAATCCGGTGCCACGTTGGGAGGCTCGGATGTCCGGGGATTACAGGCGATGGCGAACGCGGCGGGCCCGCGATGGGTTCGCGGCGTGGTGCTTTACACCGGCAGTGAGGTCATTCCTTTCGCAGCGAATTTGCACGGACTCCCGCTGTCACAACTGTGGGCAACTCACCCTCAGTAGGCGGAAATTCCAGCCTCCCTTTCCAATGCTAGGCTGTTGTCCAGCACGGACGGAAACGAAGCGAAGCGACACAAATGTACCCGGTGGCGCGGCCATTGAGCCATGGCCAGATGCCGATGGTAAAGGGGTCAGTAAAGGGGTCAGTTCTTGATATTGGTTACTCCCCGCCCAGCTTCCTCCGGCGATACAAGAGATGGTTCAGATAACCGGGCGTGCCCATCGCCAGACGCTCGGCGATCCACCCCACCGTCATCGTCGTCTCCGCCCGTAATCGCGCCGCCAAAGCCACCTTCACTGAATCCCCCTTGGACCGAGTTTTGAGATCAGCTTCCTGCCACCGCCCCAGCTGCAGCTCCTCCACGATGATTAGTTCCGCCAGCGCTCCCGCTGTCTCCGCGCGCTCCTCGCCGTAATGCTCCGCCCACATCCGCTCGCACATCTTCGTCAGCAACTCCTCCCGAAACTTCTCCTCGCCCAGACACCAGCCGCGCCGAATCGGCTTGAACTCCTCGCCTTCCTCCGTCCCGCGCCGTTCCTCCAACGCCTGCTCAAGTCGTTGCCGCCCCGCAGGCTTGTCCTTGGGGATGCCCCACTCGCCCAGCAACCGATCCACCCGCAACCACGCCGGACGTTTCGAGCGCGCAAGCAAGTATGCCGGCCAACTGCTCCAGGCAAAACTCTGCAAGGGCGCATGCGCTGCCACCCGTTTCGCTCGCGCCGGATTCAAGTGGACGTAATCGCCCACGCTTTTT
>CAINWP010000199.1 GCA_903854475.1 uncultured Verrucomicrobiota bacterium | reverse complement strand
CCGCTCGGAGATCGGTCCCTATCCAGGAGTCATTGGGCGACATACCTGGATCCTACCACAAACTTAGCCTTACCTGAGCACCTCCGAGGTAGGGCGATTTCTCCGAAAGCGCCACGTCCGCAGGCACGGATCGCCGCAGAGCCCGACCGCTCGGATATTGGTCCCTACCTAGGAGGTCCTTGGGCGACCTTTGAGGGACCAAAAACCAACGGTCAGTGCCAGTGTGAAAACCAATGAAACCTGCCAGTTTAAAAACCACTGAAAATAGAGAGGATCGGCTTTTCCTTCTGTTTTCTCCCGGTGGTTCCCTGGTTCCGCAGTTTGCTCTGTAGCAGAGCGACCAGCGTGGGAAACCTGTGGGAACAATCAACCGACCTTCGTAAATCCTTACAAAAGATGGTGGAGGCAGCGGGAATTGAAACCAGGATGGGCGCTTCGTCATCAGTGCCTCCGACGAGAAAGCCCTGATTTCTGGAGCCAGTAGCTTGGCTTTTTTATGACGATCAAGTCACCGGGTCCTCGAGATGCTCAGCGATCTCAATGCGACCTAAACGAACACGGTTTACGGACCGTCACCGACACCGCGCCATCGGGGATGGGAATTTCAGCCGAGACGGGCAAAGTAGCGGGTAAAGCTGTCGTCAGGCGGGACCTTGGGGCAAAACAGGCCTCTGCTTCTCAAACGCCGGACAACTTCCAGCGCCGCTGGGTCGGTCATCCATCTCTGGTCAATCCCATGCCTGAGCAAGCCGAAGGTTCCAAAACACTCGAGTTGAAGGGCCCGGGCAACTCGTCGACCGGCGCTTTCATCAATGCAGGCAGTCCACTTGGTCTGAAGACACAGCGATAGAACGCTGGTTTCCCCCGAATCCAACCGCATGGGCATCGCAGCTTTTTCGACGTCCGCCACTCGCAGCAGAGGTCTGGCTTCGATTGTGAAATGCCGCGCCAAGAACGCCTTGTAGAACGACGGATCATCCAAGCTCACCTCGCGAGCCACTTCGGTGGTGACCACAAGCTTCCCAACCTTTGCCAGCGCCGCCGTCAAGTCCTCCAAGCCGCCGCGATGGCCGAGATTCAAGACCACCGTCGCGTCACATACCAAAGTGGTCGAAGGCGCAATCATCCGACCAGATCATCCACCTCGGCATAGCCAAGATCCAAGTCGTCCACCGGTTGATCCGGTTCCATGAGACCGGCCAGGTAAGCATCCATTTGGGATCGAGCGGCAAAGCACCACTGGGCCACCAGTCCACCGGACACCTTTTCCGCCAACCACAATTCCAAGACTACCTTCAAGAACTCCGGAGCGACCTCGGCTCCATCATCGGTCAACCGGGTGACTCGGGCTCCCGCCATGTCGACAACTGAGCGCTCTTTCTCCATGAACAGCTGCGACTTCATGGTGTAGTCCACCACGCTCCAGGGCCGCTTAGCCAATCGGTAGAAGAGCGCGCCATGGGATACGCCGAACTGCTCCACTGCGGCGCAAAACTCCGCCTTCCGTCGTAGGGCGGAACCGTACACTTTGATGATGGCCTCCACCTTCGCAGACGGCATTAGCAATTCTGCAGCGAAATGGTTGGCTTGACGCTCGTGGGGGTCGTTGCGGGAGGCCATCACCGAGACCTCGGTCTGGTGGTCGCCCCGAAGGTGGAACAAGAGGTGGGCGAGTTCGTGGCAGAGCGTGAATAGTTTAACCCGCTCGGGCATCTGGGAGTTGATGAAGATCACACTGAAGTCCCGCTGGAAAGAAAGCCCGGACAGTTTCGGCGGAAGCTTCCACTCGAACACCAGGACATCCTTTTCGGCCAACGCATTACGGAGCTCCGAATAGGTAATTTTCTCGTTCAACTGCAGGTATTTTCGAACCCCGTCCGCCAACTGGACGAGCATCGTGTCGGCGTACTCCAAGGCCATGGCAAAGCGCCGAGGCGTGCGTCCGGCCAAGTCCCATGCCTCGTGAAGGTACTCGATCTGCTGGGCGGCATCGTTCAAGGCGGACCCGAAAAGGGCCTCTTCGCCGGAGTTTCGGACCATCTGAGTTCGTGGCCGGAAATTTACCGTGGTGTGCTGCTCCTGGAGGAAGGACGCCGTGACTCCGAAAAAGCGCCCCAACTCCCAGAACTGACCGTCGTCGGGTTTCCGCTCACCCTTCTCCCACTTGGATATGAGGGAAGGCGAAACCCCCAAACGCTCGGCGACCTCCTTCTGGCTCTTTCCGAGGCGTTCACGGACCGTCATCAACTGCTGAGCGTAGGGTTCCATACAACGTCAATTTCAACACAAAAAATGATCGAAAATAATTAAAACGCAATACAAGGAATCAAAAAGATGACAAATCTCACACCCGCGGACCCGACGTGAGGCCTTGTTTCTGAAAGCGCGCCACCAGAAATGCCACCCTTCTGGAGAAAGTTGACCGAGGAGTGGGTATCAACTGTCTTACCGTCCATTCTTTGGTCTCTCCGACGAGGATGACCGGGACCGAAAGGACTCGATTCCTACCAAGGATGGCGGCCCAGCAAGGCCGCGAAATTGCAATCTACCGGGACATTGTCAGTTGGCCACGAAGCAGCAGTCGGGCGGTTTCGATGTGGGCCGAGTTTATAAGTAGAGGCTGAATCGGGTTCCGCTTTTGAGCCGGGCCGACCTTCGGCTACCCGGGCAGTCCTCCGCTCCAAAAGCTTGTACCGTGCTCATAGCCTCGGCCCGGTGGCGTGGGCGCCGAACTGACGGCGGTACCAATCGTCGCAGTCGGGAATCCAGAAGCGCACCATCCGAGCGCTGGGCTTAAAATGAGGCATGCCTCGGGTCAGCCGGTTTTCGACCGTGCGGGCACAGACGTCGAAGCGTCGGGCGATCTCATGCTTGCCTACCCAAGAGCCCTCCGGGACATCACTTGGATGTCTTGGGTCGCTGGGCAGGGCGGGTCGCGTGGAATGCCACAGTTGCCGGAGCGTGATGGGAATCAGGCGAGTGTCGTCCAGGCTCACTGGGAGGACCGGCGGCATTGGTTTGCCCTGCGCTGTGTCTTGCGGACGATGGCAGTCATCTGCCATCGCAAACCGAGGTTGGAAAACTGTGTGAAAAATCAACCGACCTTCAAAAACCCCAACAAAAGATGGTGGAGGCGGCGGGAATTGAATCCAGGACGGGTGTTTCGCGTCTCTGCGCAAAAATGCGATAAAAAGCCCGTATTCATTGGGTGAAATGCGCTTTCAGAACCTTGGGTTCAGTCGTCGGAAATCGCACCGAAGCGCACGAAAACGCAGAAATTCTGTCATCAATTGTCATCAATTTTTCCGAGCATGAGCGGCCGGTTTTGGACCCTAACGCGGCAGGGCCTCCGATGGCTGATCTCTGAGGGCTGACCTCAGTAGCCCAAGCCGAGGTCGAAACATCCGTAGTTCGCCCTTTTTGGGCGAAGGGCCAGTAGATGCCGCCGGATTGCCGTTCGGTTAATCGTGGCGACTACCCTGAGGAGAAGAGCGGTGCGAATGGTTGCGGGAGCTGTGGGATTTGAGGTAGGCGTAACCGTTGAGTGCTTCAGCGTTGGTGGCTCTCGGCTGACTTGAAACCGAGGCAACCGTGGCCCGCTTCACTCGCGGAGGTGGGGGCTTTGCAGAGTCCGGAGGAGGCTGTTGGGGCAGGGGACCAGACATCAGCTTGTTCACACGGTGTCGTTCGTGGTCGGTCCTGCTGTTCCGAGCCGGTTCCGTCATTTCCAATGAGTCAATGCCCCCGGAGTTCATCGATACGGGCGAAGGTTCCTGGAGGGATCAGGCTCAGGACCTGGGGATGGCTTTCGCAAATTCGCACCAAGTCCGCTTCGTCCTTCGCCCGCTTGCTGGAACGGCGCGAGGTGTCGGTCGCGGCCCAGAGCTTTCCCTGAACCACATCCGGGAGCGAAGCCACCGGCACCGGAACTCCGAAAATGACACCCTCGATGGCTCGCGACGGGAAGCTGCCGTAGCGGTTGTTGATGGTGATTTGAATCCGAAGACGGCTGCCCGGTTGGGTGGCGTTCATCGAATGGGGAAAAGCCTCCACGACAAACCCGGCCCCTTCGAGAGCCGTGCGGACCCCGTCCGAGGCGGTGATAGCGAAATCGGCGTCCAGCGTCACCACGGGTTCTACGTACTGGTTCACCGCCAGCCCGCCGATCAGGCAGAACGGGACGCCGGTGCCACGAAGCGCTCTCACCAACCGGGCGAGATCATTTTCGCTGCCGGTGATTCCGGCGAAGAATTCGGCTTCGGACATCATAGGGTGGTGTGGTCTTGGCGTTCTTCAGGAACTCCGTTGAAAGGCTTACAATTAATAGAACCAATGTCCCGGCTTTTTGAGGCGGATCAAGCTACCATGTGAACGAATTGAGATCCGGGCGGGATGCAGGCCGCACCCGCGGAAGTTGTGTCGATTAATCCAACCGGACTCGCCTCGAGCAGCAGACGAACGACTTCGATATAGGCCGTCTTAATCAAGTGAGGCTGAGTCGGGTGCCGCTTTTAAGCCGGGCCGACCATCGGCCGCCGGTCAGATGTTTGGCTGCCGCTCGTCGGGCGGTCTCTGCCCAAGGAAGGTTCAACTCATCGGACCACCGCACACAGAGCCGGGCGGCTTTGAAAAGGGGTCGGTTCTTGATATTGTTCACTCCACTCCCAGCTTCCTCCTGCGATACAAGAGATGTTTCAGATAACCGCGCGTACCCATCGCCAGATGCTCGGCGATCCACCCCACCATCATCATCGTCTCCGCCCGCAAGCGCGCCGCTAAAGCCACCTTCACTGAATCCCCACTTGGGCCGAGTTTTCAGATCAGCTTCCTGCCACCGCCCCAGCTTCAACACCGTCGCGATGATTAGTTCCGCCAGCGCTTCCGCAGTTGTCAGTGACGGGGTGAAAACCAATAAAACCTGCCGGTTAAAAAAACACTAAAAATAGGGAAGATCGGCTTTACCTCCGTCTTCCTCCCGGTGGTCCCCTGGTTCCGCTTTTTGCTCTTTAGCAGAGCGACCAGCGTGGGAAACCTGGTGGAAAACTGTGTGAAAAGTCAACCGACCTTCAAAAACCCCAACAAAAGATGGTGGAGGCGGCGGGAATTGAACCCGCGTCCTAAGCCATTCAACCCGAAACGACTACATGCTTAGTTAGCCATTTATTCTCAGAAATGTCGTGACCGGCTAACGTAGACCGACATTTCCCAGCCCTCATGAAGTTTCTCGACTACCGACGCGCGGACTCCGCCGGAGGTCATGCCTGCTGATAGCGTTCCGTCCCCGTAGCAGGTGTTCAGGGCGAAACGTCGAGCCGATTAGGCCGCGAGAGCCAACTCTTCGTTAGCAGTTATGTTTTTGACTCGATGTTTTACGAGGCCAACGAATCATCCTCGGCATGCCATCCCGGGCAGGATCACCTAGTCGAAACCGGTACGCCCCCCCACGAACTGACATGCGAGAGTTCGCTGACCGGCCGCTTCCTGTCAAATACCACTTAGGGTTCATTGTTTGGAGGTGCCTGTTGCTTCATGTTGCTTCATGGGTTTTGACACCGGCGTGAATGGGCCCGGAAATCGAGAGCCCGGTCGTGGACTCAAAAACGGAGACTCCGGCTTGGGTGAAGAATTTCGATGAGGCGGAAGGGGTCTGAGAAGATCTGACTGCGACGGGTTCAGCGGGACGTTGAGCGGGCCCCATCGCAGTCTTTGCCGTGGTTTAACGCGGTGTGCGAGCAGTGGGATTGCTGCTTCAACCATTCAATCAACGGGCTGGGTGCTCAGGCAGGGTAGGGCGGAGATTAAGCTGTATTCAAAGGACCGCTTCCGAGGAAATGACGAGCCATAGTGCGTCGCTGCTGAGATTTTGTGCGGCCTGGCGGCACAAAGCCCGATTTCGCGGTTGCCGCGGCCTTCGGCACGGGAATAAATGGCTGTGTGAATTCCCCAGTGTTGAGAGCTGCCGCGGCTGTCTTGGTCGCATGGGCGCTTTGCGGATGTCAGTCGATCCGGCGCTCCAGCCCCAGTAGCGGTTTTTCTGTGGTGGAAACCAACGGGGTGGTGCGCATTGCCTACGGGTCATCGTTGGTGTCCGAGTACCATTTCCGGAACGTGTCCCGGCCGTTCCTGTATCCGCTCTTGGGTCCGGATGGCGTTCACATGACCCGGCGTTGGCCGCAAGAGGAAGTCGGGGGCGAAGAGAAGGATCATCCGCATCACCACGCTCTGTGGTGGTCCCACGGCGTGGCCAATGGCTCTGATTTTTGGAGCGAGGTCGCAGGAGCCGGAACGACCGTGCATCAGTCGTTCACCGAACACCGGATCGCGGGCCACGGAGAGAACCAAAAGGCGGTGGTGGGCTCGCGAAATCGCTGGGTGACCAAGGCCGGGATCGTGGTGGCGGAAGACGAGCGCCGGATGGTCTTTCATGCGCCGAAGGCGGATCTGCGGCAGGTGGATTTTGAGATCACGGTGCATCCGATGGGCGGGCCGTTGGTCCTCGGAGACACCAAGGAGGGAACCTTTGCCATCCGCCTGGCCGAGACGATGCGCTTGAAGCGAGCGGACAAGTCCCAGGGCGGAACCATTGTCAATTCGCGGGGACAGAAAGACGGCGACACCTGGGGCAAGCGTGCCGAGTGGTGTGATTATTCGGGGCCAGTGTCCGGTTCTGAAGGCATGGCTACTTATGGCGTCACGATCTTCGACCATCCGACCAACCCGCGGCACCCGACCTGGTGGCATGTGCGCGATTACGGGTTGTTTGCGGCCAATCCCTTTGGCGTTCACGACTTTGAAAAGAAGTCCCCCGGGACGGGCAACCTGACCGTTCCTCTCGGTCAAAGCCTGACGTTCCGATACCGCGTCCTCCTCCACCGTGGCGACTCCAAGTCGGTTCCGTTGGAGGCGTTGTTTCGTTCGTATGCGGCTGAGAAAGACCTGAAGTAATGCGCCTTCTGTCTCCCAATCTCATCGCTGGTGGATGGGCTCTGATGAGCCTTTTATTAGCCGGCTGTAGCGCGCCGGAAATCCTCAATCTGGGCGGACGCACGGCGTTGGCCACGGGCGCGTTGTATCGTCAGGCCGAGTCCATTGTCATGGCCCGCGATCGCGATGCGGCTCCGCAGTGCAAGACCCGGTTGGTCCTGGGCACACGCTTGCTGGAGGCGCCCGAGGCCATCGCCGATCCTCGCGGAAGAAGTGAATCGGTATCGTTCTCAGGATCCGGAACTCCGTCTTCCTACGCCATTCCTTCGGAACGGCGTTATTCGCAATTTGTCGAGCGGTGGGTCGTCCAACGCTGCGATGCCGAAGTTGTCTATCGGGTGACCTTCACCCCCAGTGCCTCGGGCACCACTATCTCTGCCGAACTGGAAACCACACCTCCCTCACCATGAATCGTCGCCAATTTCTAACCGCCACCTCGATGGCCGCCGGTGCCGTCGTCACCGGTTGCTCCACCACCGCTCCCGTTGTCCGTTTTACGCCCAAGTCGCGGGTGATCGGAGCCAATGAGGACATCCGCATCGCAGTCGTGGGTTTCAACTCGCGCGGCAATGACCACATCGCTGGCTTTAAGAAGATCAAGGGGGTGCGCTTGGTGGCCCTGTGCGATGTGGACTCCAATGTGCTTGAGAAAGGCCGCGCCGATTTGGCCAAGGACGGCATCCAGGTCCAGACCTACACCGACGTGCGTAAGTTGCTCGAAAGCGGTGAGATCGACGCCATTTCCACAGCGACGCCCAACCATTGGCATGCACTCTTGGCCACTTGGGCCTGTCAGGCGGGCAAGGATGTGTATGTCGAGAAGCCCGTCTCCCATAACGTGTGGGAAGGCCGGCAAATTGTCGCCGCCGCCCGCAAGTATGGTCGCATCGTGCAGACCGGCACACAGAGCCGATCAAACCCGGGCCTTCGCGAGGCGATCGCCTGGCTCCACGCAGGCAATCTGGGGGCCATCCAAGTGGCCCGCGGACTTTGCTACAAGCCGCGCCAGAGCATCGGGAACGTGACGGTACCGACTCAGGTGCCCGATCATATCAACTACGACTTGTGGTGCGGCCCGTCGCCGCTGAAGCCCTTGATGCGCTCCAAGCTCCATTACGATTGGCACTGGCAGTTCATCACCGGCAATGGCGATCTGGGCAACCAGGGTATCCACCAGATGGACATCGCCCGATGGGCCCTGGGCGCCACCACCTTGAGCCCTAAGGTGTTCAGCGTGGGCGGTCGTGTCGGCTATCAGGACAATGGCGACACGCCCAATTCTCAGTTCGTCTATCACCAGTACGAGAAGGCGTCCTTAATCTT
Source organism: uncultured Verrucomicrobiota bacterium (assembly GCA_903854475.1). GTDB lineage: Bacteria > Verrucomicrobiota > Verrucomicrobiia > Limisphaerales > UBA9464 > SXXZ01. The sequence goes on along the minus strand of CAINWP010000199.1, from coordinate 23,046 downwards.
CGAGGTTCGGGGATTGCCCAAGGCCAAGGAGTATCAGGATGCCCGGTGGACTAAGAGCATGCCCGAGTATCGGGGTGCTCAGGTCGGGGTGGTCATCCACTGCGAGAATGGCTACATGGTCATTCCGTCTTACGAAAGCGCCAAGGCCTTCGACAAGAATGGCCGCGAGATCAAGTCGTGGAAGCAAAGTGCCGATCATTACGCCAATTTTGTGGCCGCGGTCCGCAGTCGGCGTTCGTCGGACTTGAATGCCGAGATCTTGGAAGGCCACTTGAGCAGCGCCCTGTGTCACACGGGCAACATCAGCTACCTGATGGGTAAGAAGCTCGCACCGGAGGCCATTCGTGAGCGGCTTCAGGACAGCCCGGAGGCTGCCGAGACTTTCTCACGGTTGTCCGAACACCTCATCTCCAACGGCATCAATTTAGAGGCTCAGCCCTTAGTCCTGGGTGAAATGCTCCGCATGGATGTGAAGACCGAGCGCTTTGTCCGCAACGACCGCGCTAATCAGTTGCTCACTCGCGAATACCGCAAGGGCTTCGAGGTTCCGTCACACGTTTGACGCTTCGATTCAAGTTCGTCGCCCTTCAGCCAAAGCCCCACTCGTGTCTGGTACTCGGGTGGGGCTTTGCTTCGTTCAGTCGTCAGGTGGCTTCAGGACTGCGTCCCTTCTCGAGGTAGAATCGGGCGCAGTTGTTTCCCCAGAAGTCGGCGGCGTGCTCCGGTCCGAGGTGGCGCACATAATCCCGAGCGAGCCCTTCAATTTGTTCGTAGCTGCCGCCCAGTAAACACACGGGCCAGTCGCTTCCGAACATCAGCCGCTCGGGTCCAAATGCTTCGAACACCACGTCGAGGTAGGGGCGGAAATCTCCGAACTGCCACTTCTGGTGATCGGCTTCAGTCACCATGCCCGAGACCTTGCAGCAAACGTTCGGGTGTTGGGCCAATTCGCGAATTTGTGAGGTCCACGGTTCCAGGAGCCCTTCTCGGATCAGCGGTTTGGCGATGTGGTCGAGCACAAAGGGCTGCTCCGGGAATCGCGTCACCAGTTCCAGGGCGGCCGGGAGTTGCTTCGGATAAATGAGAATGTCGTAGGTGAGTCCGAATTGGCGGAGGGCCCCAATGCCCTGGAGCACCGAGGGGCGGACTAGGAACCGCTCGTCGGGCTCGTCTTGAGCGACATGGCGGACTCCGACAAACCGAGGATGCGCCGCCAGCGGAGCGAGGCTTTCTTCCAGCCGGTCCGACTGAAGGTCTACCCAACCGACGACCCCTTTGACGCGAGGGTCGGCATCCGCCAAGCCGAGCAGCCACCACGATTCGGCCAGCGACTGGCGAGCTTGGACGGCAATGGATCCGTCGAAGCCGAGGGAGCGGTGTAGTCGTTCCAGGTCGGCGGGCAGCCAATCGCGCTGAAGGGCTGATCCGGGGGGGATCCATGGATATTCGGAGGCGCTGTACCTCCAGAAATGTTGGTGGGAGTCGAGCTTCATGCCGGCAACCTGACAGGACGGGGCTTTCCTGAAAACCGCTGAAAATTGGAACACAGATGTGATTGGCTTGTTTCGAGGGTTGCGGAGGGTCTGGGCCGACAGGTATCAACTCTCCGTGCCCAGTGTTGCTGATCAGTTGAAGGCCGAGCGTGAGCGTCAAGGACGTACCGTCCACGATGTGGCCAATGTGACCAACATCAAGACCGACCATATCCGCGCCCTCGAGTCGGGCGACTGGGATGCCTTCGGAGCGCAGGTCTACATTCGTGGTTTCACGCGGACTTACTCCAAAGAATTGCGGCTCGACGTTCCCCAGATCATGTCCGAATTGGAGACGGAACTGGGAGAGTCGAAGGAGTACTCGGCGCCCCCACCGCTCACCAGTCGTCGAAAAGGCCCTCTCGATTTCATTACTCTCTGGCTTTCGCGAGTCCGCTGGCAGTGGCTGTTTCCCATTTTGATTGGTGGCGCCGTGCTGACAGCGGGATGGATGGGTTACCGCTCGTGGCTGTCCTCACGGGTGGTCGGAACGAGCAGTGGGGCCCCGGCCCGTAGTGCAGTGGTTCCGGCTCCAGTGCCCGCCACGGTTCCCTTGGGTAATGCCCTCCGCCCATTGCCGCGAAAGGCTCTCAACGCCCAGGCAATGTTGCCCACCAACGCGACAACGCCACCGGCACGCACGCGCTGAGCGCGGCACCGGTGGCGTGAGGAAGGGCACTCGGGGGGCGAGCGCCTGCGTGGGGTTCAACCGCCGATCTTCGTCCAAGCGGCGTTGGCCTTGGAGGAGGCGACCACGGCTTCGATGAAGGCCATTCCGCGTACGCCGTCTTCGATCTTCGGGTAGTCGTTGGCCACGTCATCCTTGGCGAGTTTCGTGCCGGCCTGACGGGCTCGGATCGCGGTGGCGAAGTTTTTGTAAATGTTGGCGAAGGCCTCGAGGTAGCCCTCGGGGTGGGACGGGGGCGTGCGGCCTGCGGCCTTGGCGGCGTCGCTGAGGTAGCCGTTGGCCGTACGATAGACCTGCATGGGCTGGTCCATCCACTTCACGAGCAGCGTGTTCGGTTCATTTTGGTGCCATTCCAGGCCACCGAGTTCTCCGTACACGCGGATGTTCAAATTGTTCTCTTCACCGACCGAGATTTGCGAGCTGTGGAGCACGCCCTTGGCTCCACCTTTGAAGCGGAGCAGCACGTTGCCGTCGTCATCGAGCTTGCGGCCTTTGACAAAGGCGGTGAGGTCGGCGGCCAGTTCGCTGATTTGCAGGCCGGTAATGTATTCGGCGAGATTCTCGGCGTGGGTGCCGATGTCGCCAATGCAGCCGGCGGCGCCGCTGCGCTTGGGATCGGTGCGCCAGGCGGCCTGTTTCTGACCGGAGGCTTCGATCCGGGTCGCCAGCCACCCTTGAGGGTATTCAACGACGACCTTGCGGATCTTGCCCAATTTACCGGAGTGGACGAGGTGACGGGCCTCTTTCACCAGCGGGTAGCCGGTGTAATTGTGAGTCAGGCCGTAGAGGCGGCCGGTCTTTTTGACGATGGCCGCGAGTTCTTTGGCTTCAGCCAGATCGAAGGTGGCCGGCTTGTCGCTCAGCACGTGGAATCCGGCCTCCAGCGCGGCCTTGGCCGCGGGAAAATGAACGTGGTTGGGTGTGACAATCGACACGAAGTCGATCCGCTGGTCGGCCGGCAGCGCGGCCTCCTTAGTCACCAATTCTTGGTAGCTGCCGTACACCCGATCCGGGGAGAGGAAGAAGTCTGCACCGGAGGCCTTGGATTTTTCCGGATCCGATGAAAACGCGCCGGCGACCAGCTCAATTTGGCCGTCGATGTTCGCGGCGATGCGGTGCACGGCGCCAATGAATGCGCCCCGTCCGCCGCCGACCATTCCGTAACGAATCTTTCTGCTCATGATGGATGTGTGTTGAACGCCAATAATTGCCGTAAGGAAACGCCGCTAAACATCACCGCCCGTCGCCAGCCGAGTCAACGGCCGAGGCAGGCCGAGTCGGGGCTGCGAATCGGGAGACGTCATGAGGTTTTATTGTGGGGACTCTTTCCCTGTTGTCCTGGTACCCGACTGCCTTAGCTTCCCGCCCGCCTGGAGCGCACTTCTGACGCCCTGGCGACTTGTCCATGCTTGTCCACTTGCTCAAATCCAAACTGCACCGAGCCACCGTCACCGCAGCCAGTCTCGACTATGAGGGGAGCCTTACCATCGCCGAGGATCTTCTGGAGCGTGCAGGTTTGCATCCTTACGAGCGCATTCTTTGCGGCAACATGGCTAATGGAGCCCGCTGGGAGACCTACGCCATCCGCGGTCCTCGTGGCTCCGGGGTCATCGAGTTGAACGGTGCCGTAGCTCATTTGGGCAAGATCGGTGATCGACTCACCATCATGTCCTTCGCCGAGGTGGAGGAGGCTGAGGCGTCGGCGTGGACTCCTAAGGTCATCGTCCTGGATACCGCCAACCAAATTATTAACGAGCGCGGAATTTAAGCCGGTGCGAGGCCGTTGGGAGGAAAGTGAAGAATGGTTGTCCTCTGGGTTGCATTTGAAGGGCCCCAACAAAGCGCTGACATACCTCGGAATGTCCGGGCCGCATAGGAGGGGGTATGCGGCGTTCCTTCAGAACGCACCGATTCATTGCGGTTTAGAGGGAGTCTATGAGGTCCCAATTACCGATGTGGAAAGACTCTTGCAAGTGGCTATAACCGTGAAGGATGAATTTCATGTTGGTCTGAAGGACATCTGCGGCGCATAGTTCCCGACCGCCCACACTGGGCTGCCTACTTTGAGCCGATCATGAGAGACGAACTTGAGAAACTGGTTGCCGCCGGAAAGATTCAGAAATCCCACATCGCCCCGCTGCTGTCGCTGAAGGAAGCGGGATTCTGCCATCACAAGAGTTGGGGCTTTGGCCGTATCGTCTCTGTGGATCTGGCCCTGGGGCGGATGAACATCGACTTCACCAATAAGGCAGGTCACTCGATGGACCTCGCCTTCTCGGCGGATTCGCTCAAGCCCATCGCTAAGGACCACATTCTCGCTCGCAAAGCTCTCGACCTCGACGGATTGAAGCGCGAGGCGGCTCTCCATCATCTTTCTGTGGTCAAGCTGGCTTTGAGCAATTTTGGTGGCTCGGCCACCGCCGACCAGATTCAGGTTGTCCTGAAGGATGTCATCAGCAGCGATTGGAAAAAGTGGTGGGAAGTTGCCCGGTCCGAGATGAAGAAGGACGGCCACTTCACCGTGCCGCTCAAGAAAACTGAGCCCATCCTCTATCAGGATTCAGAGGTAAACATAGGCGTGCGCTTGGCCACAGACTTCAAGGCCGCTAAGGGCCTGAAGGCCCGCGTTGCGGTGGCTTCAGAAATCCTCAAGAGCGTCGCCGACATTAACGACAAGGCCGTGATCGCCGAGATCGTCGCCATACTTAGTGCCGACATCACCAACCACGCGGTGACCATGCCAGCCTTGGCGTTGGAGGGGGTCTTCGTCCGCGACGACCTCAAAAAATTGGCGGCCCTCGACATCCCGGAAGGACCGATCACGGCCCGCGAAATTCTCAATAGCCAGAACAGGCTGGTAGAATTCTTCGCCGAACTCCCCGCGGCCAAGCACCGTCGCACCTTAGAGGCTCTGCGGGATTCTGTCCCCGATTGGGGTTCCAAGCTCATCTTCATCATCAACAACGTCAGCGCGAAGCTGGCCGGTGAATGTGCTCGGCTCCTGCTGCTCGAGAACCGGGGTCAGTTGCTCAAGCAGGAGTTGATCCGGCTCGTCAGCCAGCACGGCGCTAGCAGCGAACTGCTGCTCTGGCTGGGCAAGGAGCGCGATGATCACTTCGCCGATATCCTCGGGCCTGAGGTTTTCCGCGCGATGCTCACCGCCATGGAGCGGGATGCCTTCAACGAGAAGCGATCCAATCGTCTCCGCGACTTCATTCTCGACGATATCAAGCTCCTGCCGGAGTTGATCGAGTCGGCGGACGTCGATGTCATCCGCGATCTGACTCGCAGTTTGCAGCTCTCGCCCAGCTTTGACGACATGGACAAGCGGTCTCTTTTCGCTCGCATCGTCAAGGCCTACCCGGCGATCCAGGAGATGATCACCGGTGACAACAAGAAGGAGGATCATATCTTCCTGGTGAGTTGGTCTAGTCTCCAGCGCCGTCAGGAGGAGTATCAGGATCTGGTCACCAAGCGCGTACCCGCCAACGTTAAGGACATCGCACTGGCCCGTAGCTACGGAGATCTCCGCGAGAATCACGAGTACAAGTCCGCCAAAGAAATGCAGCGGGTGCTCCAACGCCGCAAGGCTGAGTTGGAGCGTGATTTGGGGCGCGCCCGAGGAACCGACTGGGCCAATGTCCGCACCGATGCGGTCGGCCCAGGGACGGTCATCGACGTCACTGAAGTTCAGAGTGGCATGAAGGAGCGTTTCGAAATCCTGGGAGCCTGGGACGGGGATCCGGACAAGAACATCCTCAGCTACCTAACTCCTTTCGCGAAGATTTTCGTGGGACAACCCGTTGGAGCCGAGGTCGCTTTCAGGTCGGAGGGACAGTCCAAGAAGTACCGCATCGAGAGTATTACCGCTTACGTGGCCGCTGCCTAATTGGCCGGCAGTTGAGTCTTGGAGTTTATAGGGATGCCGGGTTTCAACTCAGGCATCCCTGAAATCATCATGGCCTCTCATCCTTCCGAATCCTTTGAACAGGACGATCCACTGTCGATGGAACCTGAGTGGACGCAGTTGCTATGGTTTGTCGCTCATTGTCGGCCGCGGACGGAGAAGAAACTGTCTGAATTCTGTGTGGAGCAGGGCTACGAACACCGGTTGCCTGTGTACCGCAGTGTGAAGACTTACGCGCGCAAGCGCGTGGTCTTCGAGAAGCCGTTGTTTCCGGGCTACCTCTTCGCACGGGTGGAGAAGCGCCATCGCCAGATGCTGGTGCAAAATCGGTATGTGGCTAATGTGTTAAACATCCACGACCAGGCGGAGTTTATGGGGCAACTCGAGGATATTTACCGCGCCCTCGATGCGCAGGTAGAAATCCGGGTTTGCCCCGAAATTAAGGCGGGCCTGCAGGTGCGTATCAAATCGGGGCCGCTGAGGGGTATAGAAGCTTGGGTGGAGAGCCGCGCCAAGATGTCCGATGTTCACTTGCGGCTCGATTTTATCGGGCAGGCCGTTGTTGCAAAAATTCAGGCCGATGATCTCGAACTCATCTGAACGCCCACCAAGGGCTCGTCCGCTGCCACCCCCCACGGCCCGTTCATCGGTGTTGGAGATTCTTCTTCAATGCAGTGAGCCGGGGGATTTTCTTGAGCACCGACTGGAGCGGATCCCGGGCTTGCAGACCCTTTCCGATGGAGACCGACGTCTGGCTCAAGAAATCGCTTTCGGTGTCCTGCGCAATCGCTCGGCCTTGGACCATATCGTCGCCTCTCGCACCGATGGTCGGCCGCAGCGCCCGGTCCTTCGGGGCATCTTGCAGATGGGATTGTACCAACTGCTGTTCCTCGACCGGGTCCCCGATCACGCGGTGGTGAACGAGGCGGTCTTGTTGGCCCGTCAGCGCGGGTTTTCTGCGCAGAGTGGCTTTGTCAACGCGGTGCTGCGCGGCGTGGCCCGTGAAAAAGACGCCTGCCGAAAGGCCCTCTATGAGCTGCAGTTGAAGGATCCCGCCGTGGGCTGGTCTCATCCGGAGTGGTTGGTCCAGCGATGGGCTGGTGTTCTGAATAAGGCAGATCTTCAACGGTTGCTGGAGTGGAACAACTCCGCGCCGTCCACCTGTGCTCGGGTCAACCGACTCCGGACGACGCCGCACGATCTGCTGGCTCGGTGGAAGTCAGAAGGGGTGGATGCGATTCCGGTTCAGGTGGATTGGGCCGATCCCGACACCGTCTTCGCCCTCAGTCGGCATCCTTCTCTGGAAACCCTGGGTTCGTTCCGGGAGGGCGGCTTCTATGTGCAAGATCCGAGCACCCTGATGGCCGTGCAGTTGCTCGATCCCCAGCCTGGTGAGCGTATTCTGGATCTTTGCTCGGCTCCGGGCGGCAAAACTCTGGCCATCGCTGAGCGTCTGAAGAACACCGGATGCATTGTGGCTCATGATGACCATGCCGTTCGGCTGGAGTTGGTTCGTGAGAACGCCCTCCGCCTGGGAGTCACCGGAATCGAGTTGCAGCCCAACCCGGAACTCGGCGGACCCGAGGAGCGTTTCGATCGGGTGTTGGTGGATGCTCCCTGTTCGAACACGGGAGTTCTTCGTCGTCGCCTGGAACTACGCTGGCGCATTCAGCCTCAGGAAATTATTCGGTTGGCCGCTGAACAGCTTCAGTTGCTCCACCAGGGGTCCCTGCGCGTCCGCTCAGGCGGTGTTTTAGTGTACAGCACCTGCAGCTTAGAACCGGAGGAGAACGAGCAAGTGGTCGACGCATTCCTTCGGGATCACCCCGGATGGACCGAGTCGGCTCGGCGCAGCCTTCATCCGGTGCGGACACCGGTCGATGGAGCCTTTGCCGCCAAGTTTCTCAGGCCCCGTTGACCCATCGATAAGATCTCCACCCTTCGCCCTCCGCCATTATGCTCCACGCCACCTTGAATTGTCCCGAGACCTGGTCTCCGTTCCTTCGATCCAGCCCGGTCTGGGGTGTGTGTCTCGATTGGTTGCGAACTCTGACTCCAGAGACCCCGTTGGGAACCTACGAGTTGGAGGGGCCTACGCTGCATGCGTCAGTTCAGGAGTACACCACTCAAGAGCGCCAGAGCTGTCGTTTTGAAAGCCACCGGGAGCACATCGACATCCAGTACACCATCGCTGGCTTCGAGACGATTGATTGGATCCCGCGTGAGGTTCTGAGCCCGGATGGCCCCTTCGGCAACGACGTGCAATTTTGGTTCCCTGCCACTGATTACACGCCCATCACTCAGTTAGTGGGTCGGTTTTCGATCTTTTTTCCCAGTGACGCCCATCGTCCCAAAGTGATCCATGGGCAACCAACCCTGATTCGCAAGGTGGTCATCAAGATCCCTGTGCACCGGGTGGGCTGACGTTGAGGGGGCTCTATCCTCACCGACCTCGGTACACGCAGCGCGAGGTGCAGGTCTCGGCGATGACCAGTTCGCTCAAGAGCGGCAGGCGTGGCTTCAGTTCGTTCCAGAGCCACACGGCCAACCGCTCGCTGGTAGGGTTTTCCAAGCCTGGGATTTCATTGAGGTAGTTGTGGTCGATCTGGTCATGGATGGGCTGGAACGCCGCCTTGAGGTCAGCGTAGTCCATCACCCATCCCGTGTCGTTTCCGACGGGTCCCTCGATGGCGACCTCGATGCGCCAGCTGTGGCCGTGGAGGCGGGCGCATTTGTGGCCCGTGGGCACGTTGGGCAGGCGGTGTGCGGCTTCGATCTGAAAGGTTTTGCGGAGTTCCATGAAGAGGGGGCTAAAAAGTGAGGGTCAGGTTTCGAGGTCGGTCCAAGTCACCAGATCGCCCAAGGCGGGCCGGCCATCGTGACGCCAGGCCGCCGGGGGTTCCTGCATTCGGCCAATGGGACAAATACGGCTCACGCCCCAATGGGCGAGTTGACGAGCTATCTCGGGCAAACGGTCATCGGGCGCTGCCACAGCGACGGTAGACACTTGATGGCGGAAGGGTTCGGCGAACCGGAGCACTTCGCTCCACTGTCGAACGGGTTTCAGCTCGATGAACCGGTGGAGGCAGGAGGGTTGAAAGCGGGCGTCGTGGTTGAGAACCACGGTCCAGGCCGTGGATTCGGTGCTGGCCCAAAGCCGTACCGTGGCAGGCGGCTCGAAGAACAGCGATCGGTTCAAATTTCGCTCGATGAGCGATGCCATGGCCGCGGCCCTCAATTCAAAGATGCTCCGTCGGGATTGGATCAACGCCGATTCGGCGACACCGATGGGTCCGCGCGGCTCGGTTGCTTCACGTCGCTCCAGTTCGTCAGCCAATTCGGCAGCCAGTGTCTCCGCAGTGCCGGAGGTCTCTTCCTCGACATAGTAGGCGTGGGGAGAAAGGCATCCCAATTGGTTCCAGGCGGTGATGTCGTCGGCCATGGCGCGCACCAGTCGCTTGCGGGAATACGGGCTCAACGATTCCTTGGTAATAAGGCCGAAACTGATGCGATGCCCGTAGCCGATGAAGCGGGTGCGCGACGGTATGCGGGGGCGAACGTCCGCCAGCATGGTGTCGCTGCCGGTGGCCGTCACGCAGGCCGCTTCGGAAAACAGCGTGTCTTCGAGCTCGCGGGCATTCCACTCGTCATGGCTCCAGGAAACGAGCTCGAGGCAGGCTCCGATCTTCGATTCGGTGGCGGCGAGCGAGTGAGCGAAGAGGCGGGGCAACAGCGAGGCGTCGCGAGGGCATTTCACGATCTGAGCCGACCGTGTGATCAAACCCAGGATGATGGAGAACAGGGCCGGATTGGGCAGGTTTCCCGCCGTCAAGTGCACTAACAGCTCGGGTCCCACGGCCAGCGAGGTGCGCCCGGTGCGGTGTTCGGCCGATCCCGCCCCGAAGTCGTCGAGGCGGCGGGCGTCACCGAGATCTTGGGCAACAAGGCCTTCGAGCGACTCGACCGTGATGGAGCGGAAGAAGGTATCGAGTCCGCGGGCCAGGGTGGCCGGGCTCCAGCCGGTTTCCTGGGGGCCATCGCGCAGGGCTAGGATGCGAAATTGATTTTCCGGCTCCAGCCATTGATCGGCGGTATGGGCGATCATCTCGATGACCGCACGTGTGCGCTGGCGCAGCAGCCATTCGTTGCGGTTTCGGCGCACGGCGAAGCTGGCCTGACGCAGTGTCTCCGCGGTGAGTTGGAGTTCTGGACCGAGGTCGGCGAGGAACAGTTGGTGGAGGTTCATGGCCGCATTAAAGGGTCATCCGCGAGCAACCGCGGGGCTCTGCCTCGGCGGCGCGCCCCAGCAGTTCAAAGGACTGACCGTGGCGACGACCGAGGTCACTGGTTTCCAGAGCGGCGACCGACCAGACATTGGCCAAATCATGGATCCGCAGGATTCCGGGTTCTCCCTCGGCCGTATCAAGGCCGGTTTCGGGATGGATGGTGCGAATGCGGACCCAGGGCGGGAACCGGAAACGGCCGCCCGACTCGTAGGCCTGTGAGGAGAGTTCGCTCATGCCATATTCGGGGATGATTTTTGGATCACCCAGTTGTTGGGCGATGGCCGCGTGCAGTTCAGCGCGGGGCAGGGAACGGGATCGGCCCTTGTAGCCTCCGGTCTCCATCACTCGCGAACCTGCGGGCAATCGGAAGGATCGACCCTGGGCCGAGAGCGCGTCGAGCAGGTGGACAAACAGGAAAGCCGTGCCGAGGACAAGGGTCGGGATGCCGTCGGCGCAGGCCGACTCGAGTGCGTCGAGTGTGGCCTCAAGGCCTAATTCCCACGCGCCGTCACCGCCCACGCGGCCCGTGAAGCCAGAGCCCGTGCCGCCGAAGTCTTGGATCACCACCTCCAGCATGTGGACGAGCGACGAATGGGGTGCGTTCGCAGGCAGCGGTGTCAGGGCCAGGCAGCGGGGTCGTAAGCCTTGTGGGAAGGCGGTGTTCGAGGCCAGCAAGTGCGCCGCAAACCAAGGACGCAGGGATTCCTCATACAGGGCTAGGGATTCGGCATGGTGGAAGTGCCGGCTCGGACGCTGGGCAGTGGTGCCCGAGGAGTGGAAGACTCTGGCTCGAGCCTCGGGTGCGATGGCGGTCAATTCCAGTTCTTGAAAGGCCTGAGTGGGCACCGCGGGGATTTCCAGCCAAGAGCGTACCCCTCCCGGTCGGCGCCCCCGAGCATCGCAGAGGAGTCGGTAGGCCGGGACGGTCTCGTATTGGAGAGCGAACAAGCTCAGTGCCACCGCTTCCCAATCGGCAGGTAGGGGTTCGGTCGCATCGAGCAGGTTTTCCGGCTTCGAGGTGCGGCGAATGAGGGTGCGGATTTGGTCCGCCAGTATGGAATGGCTTTGGGTCATGCGGTTTTGCAGGACTCCGTTCTGGCGGCCCTTGGGCCTGGGTCAGGAATCCATCTGGCTGGTTTTCCGCGACAGCCATTCCAAGGGTTTAGGCGACCCATGCAGGGTCTGTCCAGACTTACTGGGGTTCGGAGGGCCAGCCCTGCCTTATTTTTGATTCGATTCGGAGACTCCAAGTGCGAGGAGGGGACGCATCGAGTTGATCCACGCGTGCAGGATTGGGGGGCACCCGGCCCCTGCTGGTGAAGTTTCTGGGGTTGGCCCCGGGCTCAGTCTTCAGAACGTTGCCTCTGGGAGGCTGCTTCTTGGTTGGAGGCCGATTGAAATCTCGGATAACCTCAACCCATCCATGAAGGTGCTCATCCTTGCCGCCGGTTATGCCACGCGGCTGTATCCGTTGACGTTGACTCAGCCCAAGCCACTGTTGCCGGTCGCGGGCAAACCCATGATCGACTATGTCATGGATAATCTAGCCCCGATCGGAGGTATCGACGAGGTGTTCGTAGTGAGCAACGCCAAGTTCGCAGGCCAATTCTCTCAGTGGTCCGAGGCCTACCGCGAAGCCTCCCAGCACCCGTTCCGATTTTCTGTGATCAATGACGGATCGACGGACGATTCCAATAAGCTGGGGGCCATCGGCGACCTGAACTTGGTGCTCGAACAGGAGAACTTGGATGACGACTTGATCGTGGTGGCCGGTGACAATCTCTTCAACCAGAGCCTCCGTGGGTTCGGGGACTATTGCCGCTCCCAGAACGGCCCGGTGCTGGGGGTGTATGACGTGGGGAGCCTCGAGCAGGCCCGCAAGTATGGCGTCGTAGACATCGATGCGACTGGCCAAATTAGCAGCTTCGTCGAGAAGCCTGCGGATCCGGCCAGCACGCTCATCGGGATCGCGCTCTACTACTACCCGCGCCAGTATCTGGCCATGGTTCGGCAGTACATCGCCGAGGGCAATAATCCGGACCAACCGGGCCGCCTAATCCAGTGGTTGTATCCGCGCACTCCCGTGATGACATGGAGTGTTCCTGGTATTTGGTACGATATTGGATCCAAGGAAACCCTGGCCGAGGCCAATCGCATTTTTGCACGCCGCTGAGAGAGCGTTTTGAAAGGTCGAGCACTGCCGCGATGCGGCCCGCTTGGACGCCTTGCCTGAGTCCGCACCGAGAGTGCTGTCCAAAGAGAGACCCTCGGACGTAACGATTTCTGCTATGAACCACCTTGCCTCTGCATTCTTAGCCGTCGCCCGGTCGCGTCCTGACAAAACGGCCGTTTACTGGGGCGATTCCCGGTACACCTACGGCCACTATCGGGACCAGATCCTTGGGACGGCAGGGCTCTTGAAGGGGAAGGGGATCCGCCCTGGCGATCGGGTGGCTATCTGGTTAAAAAATTGTCCAGAGTTTGTAGGGGCACTTTTCGGGGTCTTGGCCGCGGACCTGGTAGTGGTGCCAATAAACAACTTTCTTAAGCCGGCGGAGGTAGCCTACATGCTGCAAGACGCGGGCATTGAGTGGGTGATCGCTGAGTCAAGTCATGCGGGCTTGCCCGAGTTGAAGGCCTTGCATCCGTCGATCCAAATCTTGGATGCGGAGACTCTGCCCACTGAGGCTGCAGAAATTTCAGATCCGGTCCGCGGCGGAGACGATTTAGCGGTGCTCATCTATACCAGCGGGACTACGGGCCACCCAAAGGGAGCAATGCTGTCCCACCGCAACTTGCTGGCCAACGTCGCCTCCTGCCGGGATTTCTTGGAACTGGCGGAGGAGGATCGTCTGGTAGTGCTTCTGCCGATGTTCCACAGCTTCATGCTGACCGTGGGGCTTCTGCTGCCCCTGCTCAGTGGAGCCTCGGTGGTGGCGGTGAAGGGTCTTCATTCGCCCAAGAACATGATTGCGGAGATCTTGCAGAACCAAGGGACGTTGTTGCCTGCGATGGCGGCGCTGTTTCGTGCGTTATCGCAAATCCCCGCGGGGATCGAGTTCACGTCGCTGCGCTTGTGTGTGAGCGGTGCGGGTCCGTTGCCACTGGAAATCCTCAATGGTTTCAATGCGCGCCATCCGCGGGTGCCGTTGATTGAGGGGTACGGACTCAGCGAGGCCAGCCCGGTGGTGACCGTCAATCCGCCTCGGGATCCCAAGCCCGGCACCATTGGTGTGCCCATTCCGGGCGTGGAGGTGTCGGTGCAAGACGACGCGGGAAATGAATTGGGAGACGGCTTAGACGGGGAGATTTGCGTCCGCGGCGGTAATGTGATGCTCGGCTACTGGAATGCCCCGGACAAGACGGCCGAGACGATCCTCAAGGGCTGGTTATTGACCGGCGACATCGGGCATCGCCGCCCCGACGGTTGGTACGTCATCACCGATCGCAAAAAGGACATGATCAAGCCCAACGGCATGAATGTGTACCCGAGGGAGATCGAGGAAGTGATTTATCGTTTTCCGGGCATCCGCGAGGCGGCCGTGGTCGGTGAACCGTGCGAGCGGCGGGGCGAACGGGCCGTAGCCTTCGTGGCGATGGACGAGGGCCACAGTTTCGATGAGCACGCCCTGATCGCGTTTCTTAAAGAAACTCTCGCCGACTACAAGGTGCCGCGACGTGCCCTCGTGCTGCCTGCACTGCCCCGCAACGCCACCGGCAAAATCCTCAAGACCACCCTGCGCGAGACGTTGTCCCGCGGGCAATGAGCTAGGGGCTGCGGGGGGAGTCTTTTACTGCGGTTATCCGAGTTTCAGCCCGAAGAGGCGGTGGTGTTCCTGAATCAGGTAGCGGTCGGTCATGCTGGCCACGTAGTCGCAAACGGCCCGATGCAATCCATCTGCAGCGATGCGTTTTCGTGCCGCCAATCCCAGTTCCTTGGGGTGTGCGATGTAAGATTGGAAGACTTCGCTGAGCATTCGGATCGCCCGGTTGTTGGGTTCGGCGACGACCGGGTGGTAGTAGAGGTTTCGGTAGAGGTACTTGCGCAGTTCGAGGTTCTCCAGGCGGCGCTCGGGACTGTAATGGACCAGCGCCTTTCGATGGGTGCGCACGTCGTCGGCCGATCGGACTCCCGCCTCGAGGATGTGAGCCTCAGTGGTGTTAACGACATCGATCACCTGTTGGTCGATGATTTGACGAATGGTGTAGTAGCGTCGGCTTTCGGCGGGCAGCTCGCCAAAATTGCGTTTCACGGCCCGAGCGGCCTTGGCCCAGACGCGAACTTCCTTGAGCAGCTTTTTCTCATCGAGCAAACCGCAGTCGAGGCCGTCATCCAGATCGTGGCTGTAGTAGGCAACCTCATCGGCCAGGTTGGCCAGCTGCGCCTCCAGGGAAGTCTGATGGTGTTGGCGGCGTCGGGTGCCTTCGACCACTTCGAAGGCCACACCGTGCTTGGCGAGACCTTCGCGAACTTCCCAACTCAGGTTCAGCCCGGGAAATAGGGGGTACTTGCGCTCCAGCTCTTCGACGACTCGGAGGCTCTGACGATTGTGCTCAAATCCGCCGTGGTCCTTCATGAGGCGGTCGAGCATGGATTCGCCTTTGTGACCTATGGGGGAATGGCCGAGGTCGTGGGCCAGAGCGATGGTCTCGGCCAAGTCTTCGTTGAGACGCAGGGCTCGGGCGATGTTGCGACTGATGGCCGCCACTTCCATGGTGTGGGTCAGTCGGGTGCGCAGGTGATCGCCCGATCCATTTAAGAAGACCTGAGTTTTGCCTTCGAGACGACGGAAGGCCCGGCTGTGGATCACCCGGTCCCGATCGCGCTGAAATTCGGTGCGCCAGGTGGGTGGGTTTTCGGAGTGGACGCGTCCACGGCTCTCCGCACTTTTTTGCGCGTAAGGGGCCAGGAACTGGAGTTCCCGTGCCTGAAGCTCTGACAGCGTGACCGGCATGGCCGGATGCTCTCCCAAGGGCGCCGATCAGGCGAGCGCAAGTCCGCCTGTCGCGACCTCCGCCGCGGGCCAAGGTTCCGTCGGCCACACTCGAATGGGTTCGTAGAAGGTGTTGCGTTGGACCGGTTCCCGGCCGGCCTCGCGGATGGCGCGGATCAGGTCCGCTTCGGGCGTCCCTTGCGGAGATTTCGCACCGGCCATGTGAAAGATGTGCTCCTCGAGGATCGTTCCATGCACGTCATCGGCTCCATGGCTCAGAGCGACCTGGGCCATCTTTAACCCCATGCCCACCCAGTAGGCGGTGATGTGGTCGATATTGTCGAGGTAGAGGCGGGAGACGGCGATGGTCCGCAACTGATCATAGCCGCTGGGTGCGTGCTGGACGGGCATGCGGTTGTTGTCGGGCTGATAGGGCAGGGGAATGAAGCCTGTGAATCCGTGGCTGAGGTCTTGCTGGCGTCGCAGTTGGTCCAGGTGATCGATGCGGTCTTCGAGCGACTCCACGTGGCCGTAGAGCATGGTGCAGGTGCTGCGACCCCCGAGTCCGTGCCAGGTGCCATGGACGTCCAGGTACTCCTCGCCGCTTTCCTTGCCGGTGGCGATGCGGCTGCGGACCTCCTTGCGGAAGATCTCCGCGCCGCCGCCGGTGAGGGATTCGAGACCCGCATCCTTCAGTTCCAGGAGGGTGTCCCGAACACTCTTCTTGGCGAGCCAAGCCAGATGCAGAATTTCCACGGCGGTGAAGCACTTGAGCTGCAGGCGCGGATCGACCGCCTTCAAGGCCCTCAAGAACCCGGTGTAGTAGGAGAAGGGCAGCGATGGGTGCAGCCCGCCGACGATGTGAAGCTCGGTAATGCCCACGGCCAGCGCCTCACGGGCCTTAGACACCATTTGCTCTTCGGTGAGTTGAAATCCATCGTTGTCGCGCTTCTTGCGGCTGAAGGCGCAGAACTGGCAGCTTAAGATGCAGTAATTGGAGTAGTTGATATACCGGTTGAGAATGTACGAGGCCTTGCGCCCATTGCGACGCCGGTTGGCGAAGTCCGCCATCGAAGCCAGAGCGTTGAGGTCCTTTGTCTGGAACAAGCGCAGCCCCTCCTCGGGCGTCAGTCGCTCGCCGGCGATGACCTTGTCCCGAATGGCCTGCAGCCCGTCGGGGCGATTGAACAAATCCACGTCCTTAAGAAACAGCAAACAGGGCCCGACGCAACTCGTGCGTGCACGGGATCCTTCGTTCAAGGAAGGGGGTTTCCAGTCTCACGGGATATGGGCATGGTCTGGGCATGCGCACCCTTTGTCTGGTGGCCTCAATGGCCCTGTTGGTCGGCTGCACACTCGGCAAGGCTCCGTCGCGATTGGCGTCCTCGTTGGTGTTTCACGCTCCGTTTGACCAGTCGCCCGACGCGGTGGTGGGAGCGGGCGATCGGCGCTTCCAGACAGGGCCGAAATGGGATGCTCCACGGAAGACGACGGCGGGGTTGCCGACGAATGGCGCCCTTTGGATTGATCCGCGCGCAGGCCGCCATGGGGGTGCGCTGCGCTTCGAAAAGAAGGTTTCCGAGGTGGTGGGGTTCCGGGTACCGGGCAACTTCCCCTGGAAGCCCACGGCCTGGTCCGCGACGGTCAGTTTTTGGCTGAGGACCACTCCGGAGATCGACATACCCAAGGAATATTCGGACGTCATCCAGATTACTTCCAAGGCCTGGGATGACGCCTCACTCTTTGTGGAGTTCACCCCCGACAATAATCCCAAGCATTTGCGCTTGGGGACTTATGCCGACAAAAACGTTTGGAATCCCGAGGGTAAGGACTGGGGCAAAATGCCATTGTCGGAGAAGCCGCTCATAGTCCTGACGCAGCCGCCATTTCGACGAGAGGAATGGCATCAGGTGATCTTTACCTGCGAAAACTTCAACACTGGAAAGCCGGACGGTCAGGTGGCTCTTTACATCGACGGTCAACCCATGGGCCGCCTCTCGGAGCGGCAGCACACCTACTCTTGGAATGGGGATGACGCGGTGATGATGCTCGGTTTGGGATACACGGGTTGGATGGATGATCTGGCAGTGTTCGATCGGGCCCTCACAGCTGACGAAGTGCTTGCCTTGAACCGGTTACCGCATGGTGTCAGCGACCTTCATCGTGGGCATTAAGGGATCCTTCGGGGCACTTTCAATTTTCTCTGGAGACACCTATGGTCTTGGCCGTGCATCGCTTATTTTCGTGGCTCTGCCTGTTCCTGTTGGTCATGACCGTCCACGCTCAGGTGGATGTGAAGCTGGAGTTTGACCAGAACAAGTTTCTGACGGGTGAGACGAGTGAGGTCATCCTCAGGATTGCCAATTTCACCGGAGGGCCATTGCGGTTGGGCGAGCGCTCGGATTGGCTGCGATTCAGCGTTGAGAACGTCTCGGGTGTGGGTGTCGCCAGTACCGCAGATTTGGATGAGACAGGGGCCTTCACCTTGAAGACCGGAGCTCGGGCGACGCTGCGGTTTAACCTGACCCCCTTGTTCAAGATCGATCAGGTGGGTCGTTATAATGTCTCGGCCACGGTCTACACTGGTTCTGGTGAAAATCATGTCATTACGGCCCCTGCGGAGTTTGAGGTGATGAACGGTGTGGTCTTGTGGGAGCGGGAGTTCGGTGTCTTGGGAGGCAGTTCTGAACGCCGCCGGTATGCCGTCATTCAGGCCAATTACCTCAAGCGGGCGCGCATTTTTGCTGTTATCACCAACCCGGAGGCTTCGGTGACTTATAAGGTGATTCCTTTGGGGACGGTCGTGTCCTTCAACCCTCCCTCCATGGCGATGGATGCTCAGAATCGATTGCACGTGCTCCACCAATACGGAGCCGACGACTATCTCCATCACCGCATCCACGCTGACGGGATCGTGGCCGTGCGACACAACTATGTATCCCGCGTTGGACGCCCGATGTTGGGAGTCGATGGCACGGGTGATGTGGCTGTCGTGCGGGCCACCCGGCGTGCAAGCAACCTGGACATTAGCCTTTCAGAAGACCCCGCTGGATCCGGCACCAATGGCGTTGCCAATCCTTCTTCAAAGACCAACTCATTGATGGCTCCGACCTTGCCTCCGACCGGCGCTCCTAAGGCCCGCTGATTTTAGGGGCGTCCTTGTCGGGTGGGTAGCTACTCAGACCACTGAGCGAGGTGTCCCTTGTCGACCTTCCAGCGCAGGAGTTCACAACTCAATTGGCGAGGCCAGTTTTCCTCGGTGCATGTCATGAACACTTGCCCGCCCGCTCGGAAGGATTGCTGCAAGAGGGGAAGAAAGGCCGATCGGCGTCGGGTGTCTAATTCGCCCATGACGTCGTCGATGAGCAAGAGCGGCGGAGTCCCATAGACGGCGGCGAGGTGCTCGGCCTGCGCCAGTTTCAGGGCAATGGCCAGGGTTCGTTTTTGACCCTCACTGGTGTAGGGCGCTGCGGCGCGGTCATTCACTAGCAACGTCAGATCATCGCGATGGGGGCCGACGACCGTGGTTTTTAGAGCGCGTTCCCGGGCACGAGATTGAGACAGGGCCACGGCGAAGTCGCCGGTGACACTGGGTTGATAATGCAGCGCCAGTTCGTCGCTTTCGACCGCGATGCGCTGGAAGGCGGATTGAACCCGCGGGGCCAATGCCGGCACGAAGTCTTGCCGAGCTGTGATCAGCGACTCGCCCGCCAGAACGAGTTCTTGGGTGAATCCATCTAATTCGACGAGATCGACCACGGGTTGTTTGAGCAGCGCATTCCGGGACCGGAGAGCCTTGGCGTAGCGCATGAGCAGCGGCAAATAGCCCGGGATGGTCTGGGCCAAGAGCAGGTCCAGGAAGCGCCGTCGCCCTTGAGCCGGTCCCTTCACTAGGGCCAGGTCTTCGGAACAAAAGACCACCGCTCGCAAGACCCCAAAGTAATCCGCCAATTTTCGAATGGGCCGTTCATTGAGCGAGAGTTTGCGTTCCTTCGGCGACCAGTAGGCCTTGATGTCGCTGACCCCTTGGCCCTCCACCGAGCCTCCGACGAAGTAGCCCTTGGCCCCCTGTCGGATCATTTGCGCTCCGCCGCAACCGCGGAACGATCGCAAGGTCGCCAACAAGTAGATGGCTTCCAAAATGTTGGTCTTACCCTGGGCATTGTTGCCCAGGAGGACATGGCAGCCAGGCCCGAACTCGGCATCCAGCCGGACGTAATTCCGGAAGTCGCGCAGTTTGAGTCGGGACAGGTGCATGCCAGCTGCAGTGTGGGAGTGAGGTGGCTGGGGTGTCCAAGCTGGAACGCGCTCGTCGATAGGTCCGCTCAGGCGCGGAGAGCCCGATGTTGCACGGCTGTTTGCACAGCATGCTGCAGGGCTTTTGCACGGAGGGACAGCGGCCAGTCGGAGGGGGCTTCCAAAGTGTAGCCTTCTGCACAGCCATTCTGGAGTAACCAAAAAGACTCCGGCCAATCGGACCGTTGTGTGGGATCAATCGTGGGCCGGATGAGTCCAGGCGCGGTAGACTCTTTGCCGTCGATCCAAGGTGACGCATCGATGGGGCACACCGCACGCACCGACTCGAGGATGGGCTCGGCCAGCGAGGGCAGATTCCCGGGATTTAATTCGTAGAGGTAGAACCCGTGCGACTCCCAATCCTCGTGCAGGCAAATCGAGACATCCCACGGCGGGAGCGAGGCAAGCCACTCGAGGTGGAGCCGGACCTCGGTCGAGCGGGGGACTCGGTAGTCGCGGTTCAGGTCGAGGCCCTCGGCATTTTCACGTGTGCCCAGCTCGCAGCCCTGGGGGTTGAGGCACGGGCAAATCCCCAGGTTGAGGTCGTCGGGCCAGGCGTCGTCTCGGATCAAATCGCGCAGGGCCACCAGTCCGGCAGGTTCGTCGCCGTGGATTCCGGCCGAGAGGTAGCATCGCGGACCGGGTCGGCCGAGGCGGGACAGGAAGACCAGCTCATGAGCGCCGGCCAAAGAAACGTGCTCGGTGAATCGGTGCCGGTTCGCCAGAAAGCGGATTTCCCTCAGGAGACTTGCGGCGTCGATTCTCTCGCCGCGGTAGCCGGCGCGGTTGACTCCCAGACGCGCTGGAGGGGGTGAAGGATTGGGGACAGGCTCCATGGGAATGATTCTCGGACGCAGACCGAAGCTTGAAGGCATTGGGAGGGGATCGCTAGTTTGGTCATCACGATTTCCCGCAGTCTGGTCGCCGCAGGTTCTTTGCCTGCGAGCCGGCTCCGAGAAAATCTGAATGCTTCCTGTGCCAACCCGACTAGAACTCAACGGAATCGGAAAATCCTTCGGTGCCACCCAGGCGCTGCGGGCGGTGAGTCTGTCGCTGGGGGTGGGTGAGGCCCATGCCCTTATCGGGGAGAATGGGGCAGGGAAGAGCACGCTGCTCAAGATCTTGAGCGGAATCCATGAGTCGGATGCGGGCTCCATGATGCTCGACGGTGCGGAGTACCAGCCGGTTGATCCTATTGCCGCCCAGCGCGCGGGCGTGGCGATGATTCATCAGGAACTCAATTTGGCCCCGCACCTGACGGTGGCTGAGAACATCACCCTGGGCGAAGAACCCTCCCGCTGGGGGTGGGTGGATCGGTCGCGTCAGCGGCAGTTGGCCACCGAAGCTCTGAGGCATCTGGGGGCTAAGGGTATTCCGCTGGACGCAGTCTCCGGGGAGTTACCCATCGCCCAGCAGCAGCTCGTCGAGATCGCGCGGGCCCTGCGGTCGAAGCCGCGGGTGCTCATTCTCGATGAGCCGACGTCGAGCCTGACCCGTGCCGACACCGAGCACCTCTTTGCTGTGCTGGATCGCCTGCGCAAAGAGGGGGTGAGCCTGCTGTATGTCTCCCACTTCCTGGAAGAATCCCGCCGGGTTTGTTCGCGCTTCACGGTCTTGCGTGACGGCGCCAGCGTGGCCACCGGGGCGCTGTCGGACATTTCTAATCCGGAACTCATTCGGATTATGGTGGGGCGCGAGGTTCAGGATCTCTATCCCAGAAGCCCGCGCTCGTTGGGCAAGAACGTGTTTCGAGTTGCGGCGCTGCAAGGGATCGAGAAACCCCGCGGGGTGACCTTCAGCCTCCGGCAGGGAGAGGTCCTCGGGTTATTTGGTTTGGTGGGTGCGGGTCGCTCCGAGACCTTGCGCGCTGCCTTCGGGTTGGATGCCATTCGGTCGGGAACCGTCCATTTGGGAGACTTAGATATTTCCTCTAATTCTCCCCGCCAGCGTTGGGCCGGAGGACTGGGTTTTCTGAGCGAGAATCGCAAGGAGGACGGACTGCTTCTGGCCCGAAGCATTTCGGAAAACTTGTTCATCACCCGGCCCGGAGACTTGGTGCGTTGGGGTTTCTGGCATCCGCCCTCAGAGCGCCGCGAGGCCCAGGCATGGATGAGCCCCCTGGACATTCGTGCCCACAGTCATTCCCAGCCGGTCTATGAGCTCTCCGGTGGCAATCAGCAGAAAGTAGCCTTTGGGCGTCTCATGTACCACGACTCCCAGGTATTGCTCCTCGATGAACCAACCCGGGGTATTGATGTCGGCAGCAAGGTGCACATTTACCGCCAGATCGATGCGGCCGCGTCGCAGGGCAAAGCCGTGGTGATGGCCAGTTCTTACCTGCCGGAACTCCTGGGGGTCTGTGACACCATCGGAGTTTTTCATCGAGGCCAGTTGGTGGCCCTTCGGCCGACTAATCAATGGACCGAAGCGTCCCTGTTGGCGGCAGCTGTCGAAGGCGGCGACCCGGTGTCTCCAGATCAAGCCCTGGAGCATTGATTGAGTCCCTGCGTCTGAATCTTGTCCTTGGGCGGATCTCAGGACATGGTTCGCCCATTCAATGAGTCAACCACATGCCCCGGTCCGTTCGTTCAAGGCCGATGCCCTGGACGTTCATGTCTTCGCCAGCCAACCCGATCTGGCATCCTACGTGGCTCTGGATGTCCGCAACTACCTTGCGGAAACCATTGCCCGCAACGGTTCTGCTGCAGCCATCTTGGCTACCGGCAATTCCCAGATCCAGTTCCTGAAGAACCTCGTGGCCTTGGGTGGCATCGACTGGTCCAAGGTGACTTTGTTCCACATGGACGAATACCTCGGCATCCCCGCCGAACACCCGTCGTGCTTCCGGTATTATATGAAGCAGCGGGTCGAGTCGCTGGTGAAGCCCAAGGCCTTCCATTACATCCACGGTGATTGCGATTTGCCTCATGTGGAATGCGCCCGCTACACAGCACTGCTTGAGTCGCAGGCCATCGATTTGTGCTGCTTAGGTGTGGGAGAAAACGGGCATCTGGCCTTCAACGACCCCCACGTTGCCCGCTTGGACGACTCGGAGTGGGTTAAATTGGTCCGACTCGATGACGCCTGCAAACTGCAGCAGGTGAAGGAGGGTCATTTTTCCTCGCTGGAGACGGTGCCGCCCTATGCCTTCACGCTCACGTTGCCGGCCCTCATGACTGCCCGGAAAGTGGTTTGTGTTGCCCCGGAAAAACGCAAGGCGGTGCCCGTGAAGAACATGCTCCAAGGCCCTGTGAATTCACTCTGCCCAGCCTCGATGCTTCGACGCAACCCGGCGGCTGTGCTGCTCATCGACACCGATTCGGCCTCATTGCTCTGAGCTATGCGCATCCTGGCCCTCGATCCCGGTACCGTTCGTGTGGGCGTCGCGATTAGTGACGAACTG